>NZ_JABXGG010000008.1:0-202906 GCF_022627875.1 Herbaspirillum sp. C7C8 | reverse complement strand
GTGCAACCTTCAGGTGCGGGGCGCGGGCCACGCTGAGGACTTGCGCGGCGGTGAGGTTGAAGCCGTCGATGGTGATGAGTGACATGGAAACTCCGTAATCCTTCAATGAGCCTTCAGTGAGAAGCCTGAGCGCGGACTCAGGGCTGGAATTGTTCGACCAGATGGCCGAAGACCCGGGCGGCGATGCAGGCGTCTTCGACGGTCATCGTTTCGTCGGGGTGATGGCTGATGCCGCCGTTGCCACAACGGACGAAGAGCATCGCCACTTCGCCCAGCGGCGCCATGGCCATGGCGTCGTGACCGGCTCCGGAAGGCAGGTGGCGTACCGGCAAACCGGCCGTCTCGATGGCCTTGGCCAGCGCCGCCTGCAGACGCGGGGCACAGGGGACGCTGGCGGCCTCGTGGGTCTGGCGCAGGTCGATCTCCACCTGACGTCGCGCGGCAATGCGCGCGATCTCGGCGCGCACGTCGGCCACGGCGGCCAGGCGGTCTGCATCTTCCTCGGCGCGGATGTCGATGGAGAAGGTCGCCAGCCCCGGCACCACGTTGGCCGCGCCCTGGTTCACTTCCAGCATGCCCATGGTGCCGACCAGCCCCGGCTTGATGCCGCAGCGACGCTCGATGTACAAGCCAACCTCGGCGGCCGCCATGGCGGCGTCACGCCGCAGGTGCATGGGCACTGTCCCGGCATGTCCGGCCAGGCCGCGCACCTCGGCCATGAAGCGACTGGCACCCGAAATCGCCGTGACCACGCCCACGGGCAAGCCCTCATTGAGCAATAGCGGCCCCTGTTCGATATGGACCTCGACGAAGGCCGCCACCGAGGCGGGCGACCACGCATCCCCGGCAATGCGCGCCGGGTCCAGCCCGGCGGCCGCAATCGCCTGGCGCATGCTGATGCCCCCGGCATCAAGGTTCTCCAGCACGGCCTGGTCAAAGGTGCCGGCCACGGTGCGGCTGCCCAGCAGGGTGGCCTTGAAGCGCACACCTTCCTCCTCGGCAAAACCGATCACCTCGATGGGAAACGCAAAGCGCCGCCCCGCACGATGCCATTGGGCAATGCAGGCCAGCGGCAGCACGATGCCCAGGTTGCCGTCGTACTTGCCGGCATTGCGCACGGTATCGAAGTGCGAACCGGTCACCAGGGCCGGTCGGTGCTCATGGCCGGGCGCGGCCTCGTAACGCCCGATCACGTTGCCGGCGTTGTCACGCCGCACGCGCAGACCGGATTGCTCCATCCAGCGCATCAGCTCGGCGGCGGCGGCCTGGTGCGTGGGCGTGAGATAGGTCCGGGTCAGCATGCCGGGCGCCTCGCTGTGCTGCGCCAGCAGCTCGGCCCACTGCATCGCTTGCTGGCCGGCCTGCTGGCTGGACGGGTCCATGGCTTTCATCGCGTCTCCTCTGCTCGACCGGCTCCGGGATGGAGCAGGACTCGAAAAATTTCGTCTTTTTTTATTGTATTCAAAAATTGTATGCAATATAGTGATCTGGCGCCACCGCGACAAAAAAGATCACCAGCGTTGGCAACATTTCAATAAGACAAGTCAAGGAGACAACGGTGAGCAAACTATTCAAATCCCTGTTCGGGCAGGTGGTACTGGCGCTGGTGGCCGGCATCGTCATCGGCCTGCTGTGGCCCGACTTCGGCCAGAGCTTGAAGCCCTTGGGCGACGGTTTCATCAAGCTGATCAAGATGATCATTCCGGTCATCGTCTTTTGCGTGGTGGTGCAGGGCATCTGCGGGGCCAGCGACCTCAAGAAGGTCGGCAGCGTGGGGGTGAAGGCGATCATCTATTTCGAGGTGGTGACCACCATCGCCCTGCTGCTGGGCCTGGTGCTGGCCATCGTGGTACATCCCGGCGCGGGCATGAACATCGACCCCAGCAATCTGGACGCCAGCAGTCTGTCGGGCTACATGGCCAATGCCGGCAAGGTCAGGGAAGCCGGCTTTGCCGAATTCATCATGAAGCTGATCCCGGCCACCGCCGTGAGCGCCTTTACCTCCGGGGATGTGCTGCAGGTACTGCTGATCTCGGTGACCTTCGGCTGCGCCCTGTTGCTCATCGGCGAGAAAGGCGCGCCGGTCGTGGCGCTGGTGTCGTCGCTGTCGGATGCCTTCTTCAAGTGCATGTCCTTCTTCATCCGCCTGGCGCCGCTGGGCGTGCTGGGCGCCATCGCCTTCACGGTCGGCAAGTACGGCATCGGCTCCTTGAAGCAACTGGCCCTGCTGGTACTGCTGTTCTACGGTGCGGTGGTGTTCTTCGTACTGGTCGTGCTGGGCAGCATCCTGCGCGCCAGCGGCTTGTCCATCTTCAAGCTGATCCGCTACCTGCGTGAAGAGCTGGTGGTGGTGCTGGCCACGACTTCCTCGGACAGCGTGCTGCCGCAGATCATGCGCAAGCTCGAGCACATGGGCATCAAGAAATCCACGGTCGGCCTGGTGATCCCGACCGGCTATTCCTTCAACCTGGATGCCTTCTCGATCTACCTGACCATGGCGGCGCTGTTCATCGCCCAGGCCACCAATACCCATCTGTCCTGGGGCGACCTGGCGGCGATCCTGGCCATCGCCCTGGTCACCTCCAAGGGTGCGCACGGGGTGCCGGGGTCGGCCATCGTGATCCTGGCGGCCACGCTGACCACCATTCCGGCCATTCCGGTCGTGGGGCTGGTACTGGTGCTGTCCATCGACTGGTTCATCGGCATCGCCCGCGCGCTGGGCAATCTGCTGGGCAATTGCGTGGCCACGGTGGTCATCGCCAGTTGGGAAAAGGATATCGACAAGCAACGTGCCCGCGCCGTGCTCAATGGTGAACACGTGGCACCGCTGGTGGAGGAATTGCCCACGCTGGACCTGCTGGGCGTGCCCGGCAAGCCGGGTCGGGCCTGACCGGCAGCACTGGCGCGCGGGAAACGGCGATGGCTGAGCTGGCTACTGGTTACAATAGGGCGCCGCCGCATGGCGGCTTCCTGGCTACTCGTCCCCCAACACCATGACCGATTCCGCGCCCGCCCCCGACAGTTCCGACGCCATCGCCAGCGATATCGCGGCCAATATCGCCGCGCAGCGCCTGCCGCCCGGCGCCAAGCTGCCCGAGGAAGCGCTGGCGCGGGTCTACCAGGTCAGCCGCACCAAGATCCGCGCAGCGCTGGTGATGCTGGCCAAGGACAAGCTGGTGGACCTGGTCCCCGACAAGGGCGCCTTCGTCAGCAAACCCACGGTGGAAGAAACGCGCAACCTGTTCTTCGTGCGCCGCGCGCTGGAAGCGGCCATGGTGCGCCAGTTCGTGGCCTGTGCCACCGAAGAGGACTATGCCCGCCTGGAAGCGCATCTGGAACAGGAACGCCAGGCCGTCAAGGACGACAACATGCAGATGCGCTCTTCGCTGCTGAGCGACTTCCACATCCTGCTGGCGCGCATCGTGGGCAACGACGTGCTCACCGACATCCTGGAAAAGCTGGCCGGCCGCAGCGCCCTCATCACCATGCTCTACCAGTCTACCCGGGACGCCGCCTGCTCCAGCGAGGAACACGGCGCCTTCATCGCCGCCGCCCGGGCCGGTGATGTCGAACGGGCGGTGGAACTGATGGAGCACCACCTGCTGCATGTGGAACAGGCGCTGGCCTTCGAACCCAAGGCCGGCCCGCGCAAGGATCTGCTGCGCGAACTGCTGTCATGAATTCGTCAGGAAGCGCTGACCGGATCTTGAAAAACTTAGTAAAAATTCATTTTCATTCACATCAAGCTGCTGTCTGCAAGGGATAGCGGGCGGTCTGATCGGACATGGACTAAGTTTTCTTCATGTCGGCCCGCCACCGCCCAGGTATCGGCCAAGCCCGCATCAGACGGTGAAATCCCGCTGTATTCGACGGTTTCCCACACGCCCGCGCGGTCCACACTCATGCACCGGTCCGGATGCCGTCCACACAGGGTCAACAGGGCTGGAACAGAACACCAACAAGAATGATTTCAGGGATTCCACATGCTCAACTCCATCAAGGCCCGCATCCTGTTCTATACGATCCTCCTGCTCGTCGCCAGCCTGGCGGTGGTCGGGACGGTCTCCTTCTTCATCATCAAGACCGACAACGACAGCACCATCGAGCGCAACGCCCAGGCGGTGGCAAGCGGTTTCGGCTCCACCATCGATGAATGGGTGGCGACCCGCACGGCGATGACGGTCGCTGCCGCTGAAGGCGTGCAGGGTGCCGATCCGGTATTCGTCATCAAGATGCTGCAACAGAGTGGCGGCTTCTACGTCACCACCCTGGGGCGCGAAGACAAGACTGCCTTCACCTCCGACCCCAAGGGTCTGCCGGCCGGTTATGACCCGACCGCACGGCCCTGGTACAAGCAGGCGGTGGCGGCCGGCAAGCCGGTGCTGACCAAGCCCTATACCGATGTGGCAACCAAGAAGCCGATGGTGTCCTTTACCGCTCCGGTGATGCAAAACGGCCAGCGCGCGGGCGTGGTGGCGGCGGCCATGTTTTTGGACGGCGTCTCCGACGTGGTGCGTGCCATTCACCCGACCCCGGCCAGCTACGCCTTCCTGGTGGACCGTGACGGCCTGATGCTGGCCCACCCCGACGGCAAGTGGGTCAACAAGCCGGCCCGTGAGTGGAATGCCGAGCTGACCCCGGAACGCCTGCAAGCGCTGGGCGCCGATGACAAGGTCAGCGCACTGGAACTCGATGGTGCAGCCAAGCTCATCAAGGGCATTCCCATCAAGGGTACCGAGTGGACCCTGATGCTGGCCATGGACAAGGCCGACGTCACCGCCGGCATGCGCAATGCCACCCGCTCGGCGCTCATCGCCCTGGTGCTGGTGGCACTGGTGGCCGCAGGCATCATGAGCGTGATCACCACGGCCGTGTTCCAGCGCCTCTCGCGGGTGCGTCGGGCCATGGACAGCCTGTCCTCCGGCAATGGCGACCTGACCCTGCGCCTGGCCGAGGACGGTCACGACGAAGTGACCCAGATCTCGCGCTCCTTCAACCAGTTCGTCAACCAGATCACCGGCATCCTGCAGGACGTGCGCCGCAGCAGCGATACCGTCAAGATCTCGTCCACCGAGATCGCCACCGGCAACCAGGACCTCTCGGCCCGTACCGAGCAGCAGGCCGGTGCCCTGGAAGAGACTGCCTCGGCCATGGAACAGCTGACCTCGACCGTGCAGCAGAACTCGGAAAATGCGCGCCGTGCCAACGAACTGGCCGGCAACGCCTCCAGGATCGCGGCCCAGGGCGGTGAAGTGGTGGGCAACGTGGTCTCGACCATGGAAGCCATCAATGCCTCGTCGCGCCAGATCGCCGACATCATCACGGTCATCGATGGCATCGCCTTCCAGACCAACATTCTGGCCCTGAACGCGGCCGTGGAAGCGGCGCGCGCGGGCGAACAGGGACGCGGCTTCGCGGTGGTGGCCTCCGAAGTGCGTTCGCTGGCCCAGCGCAGCGCCCAGGCCGCCAAGGAAATCAAGCAGCTCATCGACAACTCGGTCACCAAGGTGGCCGATGGGGGCGTGCTGGTGGCCAAGGCCGGGCAGACCATGGAACAGATCGTCTCCAGCATCCGTGACGTGAGCGTCATCGTCAGCGAGATCGCCCACGCCAGTGGCGAACAGAATGGCGGCATCCAGGAAGTGAACCTGGCCATCACGCATATCGACGAAGGTACGCAACAGAATGCAGCGCTGGTCGAACAGGCGGCGGCCGCCGCCAAGTCCTTGCAGGACGAGGCACACCGCCTGTCGGTGCTGGTCGGCGGCTTCAAGATGTAGTCGGCCTCCCCCGCACCTTCACGGCCCGGCCGCACGCAAGCGGGTCGGGCCGTTTGCGTTAAAATGGCCAACGCAGTCAGCCTCTTCCGTCCTCCCGCAGGACGGGTCTGCCAGCCGCGCCGCCCCCGGACCATCTGCATGATGCGTCCACCGGATCTCCAGGGTGGCAACCCGATGACCCGTCCCGACCATGATGAATCCTCTGCCCCATCCCCCCGCCCTGCTCTCGACCCGCCTCAAGAATGAGACGGCGCCCCTGCACGAGCAGATGCACGCCCTGATAGAACAGGCGCAACCCTTTGCCAGCCGCGCACAATACCTGCGCTTCGTGACGGCCCAGTATCACTTCCAGCGCGATGTCGAACATCTCTTCGACGATCCGGCCATCCAGGCCGCCGTGCCCGATCTGCAGGTGCGCGGCCGCGAAGCCGCTGCCCTGGCCGATCTCGCTGATCTCGCTGATTTCGCCGACCTTGATGCGGTGCCGGGCGACATCGCCGTCGCGACCCATGACGTCGTCATGCCTGCGGCGCTGGGCTGGCTCTACGTGTCGGAAGGCTCGACGCTGGGCGCGGCCTTCCTGCTCAAGGAGGTCAAGGAGAAGCTGGGGCTGACCGAAACCTTCGGTGCGCGCAACCTGGCGGCGTATCCGGAGGGACGCGCGCTGGTCTGGCGCCGCTTCGTCAGCTTCCTCGACGCTCCCGGCCTGTCGACACAGGAACAGGATGCCGTAGTGGCCGGTGCGAGCGCGGCCTTCCATCGCTTCGGGGTGCTGTTGAAACGGCACTTCGCTCTGGACTGAAACCATGACGGACGGTCCGCGCAAGCCGCCCCTGGCGAGCCCGTGCAATGACGTGCCAGCCAGCCGCCTGGCGCCGCGCCGCACGCGCTGGCTGTGGCTGCTGCTGGCTTATGCGAGCCTGGGCATCGGCATCCTGGCAATCTTCATTCCCGGCCTGCCCACGACCGAATTCGTGCTGCTCTCCGCCTGGGCCGCCGGCAAGGGATCGCCGCGCCTGCAGCGCTGGCTGGAACAGCACCGCCTGTTCGGCCCCATGATCCACAACTGGCGCCATGGCAGGGTCGTGGCACGACGCGCCAAGATCAGTGCCTCCCTCATGATGAGCCTGTGCCTGGTCATCATGCTCTTTACCGTCAAGCGCCACTGGGTGATCGTGCTGGCAACGCTGGGCATGGCCGCCGGTGCGGCCTGGATGTGGTCGCGCCCGGAACGGGTGGAAGACGCCGAGCCGGGCGAGCGCTCATGAAAAAAGCCTGTACCGGCGACCACGGTACAGGCTCTTTCTCCTCCATGCGAGCTCAGGTGATCGAGGATGACACCTTCCACAGATCGACATCACCATCGGTGGCGTACTTGTCGATGCTGGCCAATTCCTCCTGGGTGAAGTCCAGCTTCCTGACCGCATCCAGCGAATCATCGAGTTGCTCGACGGTGCGCGCACCGATCAGCGCCGACGTCACGCGGGCATCGCGCAGTACCCAGGCGATGGCCATCTGTGCCAGCGTCTGGCCACGCCGGGTGGCAATCTCGTTCAATGCACGGATGCGTGCCAGATTGTCGTCCGACAGCATGCGCTGCGGCAGCGACGGCGCCCGTGTCACGCGCGCACCTTCCGGTACGCCGCCCAGGTACTTGCTGGTCAGGAGGCCCTGCGCCAGCGGCGAGAAGCCGATGCAGCCCACACCGAGTTCTTCCAGCGCGGGCAGCAGGCCGCCTTCGATGGCACGGTTGAGCATGGAATAGTTGGGCTGGTGAATCAGCAGCGGCACACCCTCGCTCTTGAGGATGGCCGCCGCCTTGCGCGTCAGTTCGGGCGAATAGGAAGAGATCCCCACGTACAGCACCTTGCCCTGGCGATGCAGGTGGGCCAGCGCGCCCATGGTTTCTTCCAGCGGGGTATCGGCATCGACGCGGTGCGAGTAGAAGATATCCACATAGTCCAGGCCCATGCGCTTCAAGCTTTGCTCGCAGCTGGCGATGAGATGCTTGCGCGCGCCGCTGGGGCCGCCATAGGGACCGGGCCACATCTGCCAGCCGGCCTTGCTGGAGATGACCAGCTCGTCACGGTAAGGCAGGAAATCCTTGGCCATCCAGCGGCCGAAGTTTTCCTCGGCCGAGCCGGCCGGCGGGCCGTAGTTATTGGCCAGGTCAAAGTGGGTGACGCCACGGTCGAAGGCGCGGCGCAGGATGGCGCGGCCGGTCTCGAAGTTGTCGACGCCACCGAAGTTCTGCCACAGTCCCAGCGAGACGGCGGGCAGCAAGAGGCCGCTGCGACCGGTGCGGCGATACGGCATGCGGCCATCGTAGCGGGAGGGTTCGGCGATATAGCTCATGGGTCTCCTTGGAGAAGTGTTCTGCGGGAAGAATCGAGGGGAAACTGCTGGAACAGCCACTTCCTGGGTGGTGTGCTGAAGTCTACGCTTCTCTCATTGATTCATTAAATGCAAAATTTTGATGCGATTGATCTGTCTGACAGATGAATCGTCAGGCCCGTTCCCGGTACTGACTTATCGTGCCGGCAGGATGACGGTGGCGATCAGGCCGCCTTCCGGATGGTTGCGCAACAGCAGCTCGCCGCCGTGGGCTTGCACGATGTTGCGCGAGATGCCCAGCCCCAGGCCCATGCCACCGCTATTGCTGGCACGACCATGTTCCAGTCGCACGTAGGGCTGGAACAGCGTACGCATGGCGTCTTCGGGCACACCGGGGCCGTGGTCGCGGATCTCGATTTCCACCAGGTCGCCGCCGGCGCCGGCCGAGGGACGGATACTGATCTCGACCTTCTGCCCGTAATGGAGGGCGTTGTCGAAGAGGTTGCCGATGGCGCGCTTCAAGGCCAGCGGCTTGGCCATGACGTTGATGCCGCAGGGCGTGAAGGCGATCTCGTGGCCGGCCAGGCGGGCATCGCGGATCATGCGCAGCACCAGCGCATCGAGCCGCACTTCGGTACGGTTCTCGTGGATGTCGCTGTCCTTCACCGATTGCAGGGCGCCCTTGACCATCATGTCGAGCTCATCGAGATCGTCATGGAAATCGGTGCGCATGGCATCGTCATCCATGAGCTCGGTACGCAATTTCAGGCGCGTGATGGGCGTGCGCAGGTCATGCGAGATGGAGACGAAGAGGCGCTCGCGATCTTCCAGATAACGTTTGATGCGCTCGCGCATGCCGGAGAAGGCGCGCGCGGTCTTGACGTATTCGCGGCTGCCGGTCTCGGGCAGGCTGGGCACGGTCTCGCCCTTGCCGAAGGCTTCGGCGGCATCGGCCAGGGCGGCCAGGGGACGGGTGGTCCAGCGCACCACGAGGATGGTCAGCAAGAGAATGGCGGCCAGCGACATGCCCTGCAACACCAGGCGGTCCAGCCACAACGGATTGTCACTGTCGAGGAAATACGGGTTGGGCATGAGCGCGGCCAGGTAGATCCAGCGGCCGCTTTCGACCGGCATCTGAATCACCAGGACCGGGGCCGAGTTGGGCTTGGTCAGCAGGATGTGCTGCACCCAGTTGTCGGGCAGGTCGTTGACGGTGAGACCGTCGCTGGCCACCGGCAGGCCATCCGGCCAGGCGAAGGCGAGCCGCGCTTGCGGCAGGAAGGGCAGGTCTTCGCGCAGGGTCTGGGCGGTCACGTCGATGGCCAGGTCAGCCAGGTGACTGGCGCCGATGGAGCGGACCGGCACGGCGCTGCTGTTGGCGTTGATGAAGAAGCGCGTCCCGCCCATCTCGCGCAGCTGCTGGATCATCAGCGGACGATAGTTGGGCGGCAGGGTCATGAAGTAGCGGATTGCCGAGGCGGCGCTATGGGCCAAATGCTGCGCGGCCACGCGGGTCTCGGCCTCGGACTTGATGCGCAGCTGCACGGACCAGATCAGGCCACCGGCCACCTGCGTGACCAGCACGCCGAAGATCATCACCACCGACAGGCGACCCAGCAGGGAATCCGGCAACATCCAGTCCAGCAGGGCCGCCAGGCGATGGCGCAGGCCGGGTGGACGGCTGGCCTGCGCCTGGGCCGGCGGCGGCGCCGCGGTATCAGGCGGCTGCGGCACTGACGTCGGCCGAGAAGACGTAACCGGCACCGCGCACGGTCTTGATCAGGTGCGGCTGGCGACCGCCGTCATTGAGGCGCAGGCGCAGCTTGCTGATCTGCACATCCAGCGAGCGGTCCAGCGGACCGGCATCGCGGCCGCGGGTTTCTTCACAGAGCACGTTGCGATCGAGCACGTCGCCGGGATGTTCGACGAAATACTTCAGCAACTGATAGTCCATGCCGGTCAGGGGCACGATCTGGCCGGCGCTGTCGGTCAGGGTGCGTTCGACCGTATCGAGCGCGAACCCGGCGAAGCGGTAGTAGCGCGGTGCAGCGCTGTTGTCGATGCCGGTGCGGCGATGGATGGCCTTGATCCGCGCCAGCAGTTCGCGCGGGCTGTAGGGCTTGGCGATGTAGTCGTCCGCGCCCAGCTCCAGCCCCACCACCCGGTCGGTCTCGTCCGAACTGGCCGTGAGCATGATGACGGGGACGTTGGATTTGCGCCGCACCGCCTTGCACAGAGCGAAGCCGTCGGTGTCGGGCAGCATCACGTCGAGGATGACCAGCGAGAGCTCATCGGCAAAGCGCTGGAATTCGCTCAGGAAGGCCGCACCATCCTCGGCCAGGCGGACTTCGTACTGGTTCTTCTCCAGATAGGCTTTCAAGAGGGTACGGGTCTTCAGGTCATCGTCGACGATCAATATCTTGCGCGTCATGTTGCTGCTCCATCTCCGAAATTCTTAATCGTTACGATTGCGGGCGAGTGTACGCGCAATCGCCGCAAGTCGTTTCTGGGTCTGTTCTTCGCTGATGTTGCGGTCGAGGAAGAAGCGCTGCACCTCGGCCACGATGGCGTCCTTGGTCGTATCGTCGGTGGCCATGCGATGCACCAGGCTGGGGGCCTGCCAGGCCGGGCCCTTGCTGAAGGTGCGCCAGGAATCGCGTGCGCAGCGGTCCATGTGCGGATCGGCTGCGCGCAACACGGAAATCGAGCCCTTGATCCTATTGTATTCGGACTGCACCGCCGGCGACATGGTCAGCCGCGCCAGCGTTTCCTGCATCGACTGGTGCGCATGGTTGCCGGCGAACATGGCCAGGGTATCGGTACTGTAGAGGTGGAACTCGCCCGTGCCCGGTGCCGGCGCACAGCCGAACTGCTGGTCCACCTCCATGCCCCAGGCATTGAGCTCGCCCTTGGCCCAGTCCCCCATGATGAGCATGGCCGCCTCGCCGCTGACCATGCTGCGCGCCATTTCGGTCCAGGGTCGCTCGCGCAGGGGTTGCGGCATGGCTGCGGCCAGGCTGCGCAAGCGCTGGAGGATGTGCAGCATGCGCGCATCGAGATAGGCGTCCGGGTTCATGTCCACGAACAGGCGGCGGTAATAGGCGGGGCCGCTCTCGGCCAGCGTCAGGTTCTCGAACAGGGACGCCAGTTGCCAGGCTTCGGCGCTCTGTGCCAGCGGGACGATGCCGGTGCCCTGGAGCTTCTTGACGATCTGGTCGAAATCATCCCAGGTCTTGGGCGGTGTGAGCTTGTAGCGCTTGAAGATGGCCGTGTTGTAGAACAGCGAGTTGATGCGGTGGATACCCAGAGGCGCGGCGACCACGTGACCGTGATTGTTGAGCAGCGACCAGACCGTAGGGAACATCAGCTTTTCCCAGTTGCCCTGCGCGGCCACATTGTCCAGCGTCAGCAACAGACCGAGGTCGGCCCATTCACCGAAGACCACGCCATTCAACTGCGTCACTTCGGGTGCACGATTGGCCAGCACCATGCTCTTCAAGACCTTGGCCGCCCCCATGCCGGCACCGCCCGGAATGGCCACGTCGCGCCACTGGATATCCTGTTTGGCCAGCTGATTGACCACCACGTTGATGGCCTCGCGTTCGCTGGCCGAGGTCCACCAGTGCAGCACCTGCAGCGACCCGCCGCCACCGGCGGGCGGCACCGGCGACGACGACTGCGACTGCGCGCGGGCCGGCAGCAATCCCAGCCACAGCGTCAGCGCGAGCAGGCACAGCACGGCCAGCCCGCAGCGGGCCGGACCGACGCGTGCATTCGCGGACCGTTTCGTTTTTATCATGGGGGATGCTGTCTCCAAACCGGAACAGACTATAGCCGGGTGACTGCCATTGTGCAATTTGCGACTGGACTGCGCCTGGGCCGGCCTGTCTTGTCCACAGGCGTGGTGACGCAACGGGCATCCTGACGCCGGTGCGGCCCGAGCAGCTCTCATGCCTGCGCCCGGCGCGCCTCTTCGATGAAAGCCCGCAGGTAATCAGTTTCCACGTCGCTTTCTCGCGCGCCCAGATAGATGTGCTTGGCGATGCCGTGCTTGCCCAGCCGTACCGGCACGATCGCCATCTGCTCGGCGTATTCCAGTACCAGCCAGCGCGGCAACGCTGCCACGCCGCGTCCGCTGGCCACCATCTGCAACATGATGTCGGTCGTCTCGATGGTCTTGTGGCGACGGGGGACGACGCCTGCCGGGGCCAGGAACTGGGTATAGATGTCCAGTCGGTCCACCGGCACCGGATAGGTCACCAGCACTTCGTTGTTCAACTGCCTGGGCTTGACGTAATCGGCCTGCGCCAGCGGATGATCGGCGGCCACCACCAGCACCTGTTCATAATCGAACACCGGCTCGAAGACCAGGCCCGGCTTGTCCAGCGGATCGGGCGTGACCAGCAGGTCGATCTCGTAACCGAACAACGCGCCAATGCCACCGAACTGGAATTTCTGCTTCACGTCCACATCCACGTCCGGCCACGCAGCCAGATAGGGCGACACCACTTTGAGCAGCCATTGGTAACAGGGGTGACATTCCATGCCGATGCGCAGCGCGCCGCGCTCGCCCTGGGCGAACTGGCGCAGGCGTTCCTCGGCCAGGCTCAGTTGCGGCAGCACGCGGTTGGCCACGGCCAGCAGGTATTGGCCCGCCTGCGTGAGACGCAGGTGGCGCCCTTCGCGCAGCCAGATGTCGGTGCCCAGCTGCTGCTCCAGCTTCTTCATGCTATGGCTCAGGGCAGATTGAGTGACATGCAGTACGCCGGCCGCAGCCGTGAGCGAGCCCTGACGCTCGACTTCCTGCACGATGGAGAGATGGATGCGGTCCAGCATGATGTTGAATCAAACTCATGGTTTGTGGTGATTCCATCATTTTATTTCATGTGGGCATCTGGACGACATCTTGCCTTGGCAAGTCGATTCGGATGATCGTCAGGCCATTCTCCATCGCATGAAAAACTAAGTTTTTTTCTTTTCATGACGATCAATATCTGCGCTCATTTTCCGGACGGCGCACCGCTTTCTTGCAAATTGCTGACAAGGGCTATCGCCCGCATGGGCTTTTGTGGTGCGGACTTCCGGTCAGTACTTTGTCAGCTTCCCGCATGCGGCGATGTGCGTACTGCCGGATCGTCCGTTTCGAACCTTTCAGCAGTCCCGTGCTCGAATCCTAATACTGTACGACGTCTAGCCAGTCATCGCGCAGTTACATCCCATCACAATTCCGACGTCAACTGGGCAGCGTGATGTGCCGTTAGCCAGACTATCGCCACGTCGTTTCCCTGCTGCGCTACGCATCGAGGACTTACATCATGACAACAAGAAACAGATCTTCCGCCATCATCCTCTCCGCCTCGCTGCTGGGTGCAGTGCTGGCCCTCTCCGCCTGCCAGAAGCAGGATGCCGCTCCGTCCACGGCAGCGGCCGCGCCGGCGGCGCCGGCCACCCCACCCTATACGCCGCCCACGGCCCAACAACTCTCGCAGATGGTGGCACCCATCGCTCTCTTCCCGGACAAGCTGGTGGCGCAGGTGCTGGCCGGGGCCACCTATCCGGACCAGATCGTCGCGGCCAACCAGTGGCTGGGTCAGAATGGCGCGCTCAAGGGCGACATCCTGCAGGCGGCCGAGGACAAGCAGCCCTGGGATGTCAGCGTGAAGTCGCTCACCCTGTTCCCGGCGGTGCTCTCGCAGATGGCCACCAATGTGGACTGGACCCGCTCGCTGGGCGAGGCCTTCGTCAATGACCCGAACGATGTGTTCAATGCCATCCAGGCCCTGCGTCTGCGCGCGCAGCAGGCCGGCAATCTCAAGACGTCCTCGCAGCTGAAGGTGGTGAGTACCGCACGCAGCAGCGAGACGGTCCGCGTGGAGAATGCGCCCGCGCCACGCACTGTCTATGCCGGCGCTCCGGTGATTCCGCCGCCGCCGCAGACCATCGTGATCGAATCCAGCCAGCCCGATACGGTCTATGTGCCGGCCTACAATCCGGCGGTGGTCTATGGTCCGCCGGTGCCGGTCTATCCGGGCTATGCGTACCGTCCGCCCAGCCCGGTGGCCAATGAAGTCGTGGTCGGCGCCCTGTCCTTCGGTGTGGGCGTGTTCGTGGGTGAAGCCGTCAGCCACCATGCCGGCTGGGGCTGGCATGACTGGGGCATGCACTGGGGCGGTTCCGGTGGTGACGGCGGCTCCTCGGGCAACTGGCAGCGGCCAGCCGTGGTGTACAAGAACACCACCTATGTCTCCCGCTCGACGACGGTGATCAATCGCGTGACCAACAACAATGTGACGGTCAACAATACGCGGGTGGTGAACAACAATGTGAACAACGTCAGTAACGTCAATAACGTCAATAACGTGCGCAATGTCGACGAACACAATGTCAACAACCAGACCCGTATCGACAATCACCGCGAAGCGATAGCCCCCGCTGCCATGAGCATGCCGCACTTCACGACCAGCGACGCCCGCCCCGGTGCGATGCCCTCACCGCATGCGCAGCCCGCGCAGCAAAAAATGGAGTTGACCAACCGGGCCGCTGCGCACCAGCAAGCCGTGCAGGACGAGGCCGCCCGCCAGCATCAGGAAGCGGCGCAGCAGGCCCGGCGCGAACAGGAGCAGCACGTGCAGAAGGAACAGCCGGCCGCACATGAACGTGAGCAGGCCGAAGAAAGAAAGGCAGAGACGATGAAGCACGAAAATGCGCATCCTCCGCTGCCGGCGCATTCCCCTGCAACAGCGCGGCATGAAGACCGCGCGCAACAGCAGCAGCACGAGCAAAAAGCGGCGGCGCATGCACAGCAAGCCCACGCCGAACCCAGGCACGAGCCCGCCAGGCACGAACAGGACAAGCATTCCAACGAGAAACACGAAGGCGAGAAGCAAGAGCGAGAAAAGCACAACGGCTGAAGTCGCCCCTCCCCCTGTCATCGCTGAGCACCAACACCAAGGGCCGCTGCAATGCGGCCCTTGGTGTTTGACGCTACGGCCATCAGCGACCGATGCGATCCGGATCGGTACGCTGGTCCAGCGTCAGCTGCAGGAAGACCAGATCCAGCCACTTGCCGAACTTGGTACCGACCTGCGGCATGTGGCCGACCTGCTCGAAACCCAGCTTCTTGTGCAAGGCGATGGAGCCGACATTGCTGGCATCGATGGCGGCCACCATGACGTGCTTGCCGACGGCGCGGGCACGCGGGATCAGGGCCTCCATCAAGGCGATGCCCAGTCCGGCGCCACGATGATCCTTGTGGACATAGACCGAATGTTCCACCGAATGACGGAAGCCATCGAAGGGCCGCCAGTCACCGAAGCTGGCATAACCCAGCACTTTGTCATCCTCCACGGCCACCAGTACCGGATAGCCCAGCTGGCGCCGCGCAGCGAGCCAGTCCTGGCGGTTCTTGTCGTCCACCAGCGTGTCGCTCCAGATGGCGGTGGTGTTGACCACGGCGTCGTTGAAGATCAGGGTGATGGCGGGGATGTCGGCGGGAGTGGCGTCGCGAATCTGCATGGTGTCTCGGGTCTCAGGTCTCGGTTATGAAGTTCAACGGCAACAACGATCAGGGTGAGCAGTGTAGCCGAAGACGGCGACGGGATGATCTTGCCCTGCGGCAGCGTCTTAAGACATCTGACAACTAGAAGTGTTAGAATGCGTGCGCTCATCCATAGAGCGCCCGCCTTGCCTGATTGATGATGGCCAGGACCGGGAATGACAAGAAATGCCAGCCCCGCAGGCTGGACGCAAGATCGGAGACGAGTTGACCCACTCTGAGATTGCGACCCATGACCGATTCCATTGCCCCGACATCCCACCTTGCGCAAGCCGCTTCCGGCGCTGCCGGTGCCTGCGCGCGGGGGCGGCATCGGTGGCGGCGGGCGCGGTCCTGCACGGTGCGCGCAGACTCCGGCGCCTTGTGCAGCCTGTTTTCCACCCACTCCACTTTGCTCCCATCATGACCACCAAGTTCAGTCCCTCGCGGCGTGCCGTCCTTGCGGCCACCGCAGCGGCAGTGCCGCTAGTCTCGCTGCCAATACTCAAGCAGGCCCGGGCCGATGGCCTGGAAGGCATCGAGCTGCAGCACTACCAGCCGGTGTTCTTCAATGCCGCGCAATGGCTCTTCATCCTGGCCGCCTGCGACCGCCTGATCCCCGCCGAAGGGCGTGGACCGGGCGCGCTGGAAACCAATGTGCCGGTCTTCATCGACCAGCAACTGCACGCCGGCCTGGGCAACGACATCTACCAGCAAGGTCCGCATCAGACGGACGCGCCTGCAACGCTGGGTTTCCAGATTCCCTACACACCGCAGCAGGTCTATCGCATCGGCATCGACCTGACCCAGCAACTCAGCCAGCAGCAGCACGGCAAGCGCTTCGAGCAGCTGGACGCCAGGGACAAGGATGCCCTGCTGACGGCACTGCAAAAGAACGCTGTCGATTTTGGCGCGCTGGGCGAAAAGGCGATGAAGCCATCGCAATTCTTTGGTCAGTTGCTGGGCGATACCAAGAACGGCTATCTGGCCGATCCCATGTATGGCGGCAACAAGGACATGAAAGCCTGGGTCGCCATCGGCTTCCCCGGCGCGCGTGCGGCCTATACCGAATGGGTGGACCAGCACAACGTGAAATATCCGCTGGGCCCCGTGAGCCTGTCGGGCAAGCGCGCCTGATGCGTGCGGCCCGCCATCTCAACGCCCTCGCCTGCAACCTCTTACTGATTGATCTCCATGCCTGACATCACCAACGACAACGTCGACGTCGTCATCGTCGGCCTCGGCTGGGCCGGCTCCCTCATGGCCATCGAACTGGCCC
Organism: Herbaspirillum sp. C7C8; assembly: GCF_022627875.1. NCBI lineage: Bacteria > Pseudomonadati > Pseudomonadota > Betaproteobacteria > Burkholderiales > Oxalobacteraceae > Herbaspirillum > Herbaspirillum sp. C7C8. The sequence continues at coordinate 185,979 of NZ_JABXGG010000008.1, read as the reverse complement.
TGGCCGGCCTGAAGGTACGCGCCCTCGAACGCGGCCCGGACCGTCCGCCCGAGGACTTCGCCTATCCCAAGCCAGCCGACCAGTACGGCTACGCAACCCGCAACAAAGTCTTCGCCATGCCGCGCGATGCTGCCCTGACGGTGCGCTACAACACCGCGCAACAGGCGCTGCCGACCCGCAAGTGGGGCGCCTTTGCGCCCGGCACCGGCGTGGGCGGCTCGGGCCTGCACTGGACGGCGGTATTGATCCGTCCCACGCCCACCGACCTCAAGCTCAAGACCTACGCCGACCAGGCCTACAAGCACGGCCAGCTCGATCCGGAGATGCGCATCAAGGATTTCCCCTTCACCTGGAACGAGATCGAGCCGCACTTCGATTTCTTCGAGAAGGTGTGCGGCCAGTCGGGCAAGACCGGCAACCTGCGCGGCCAGATCCAGCCGGGCGGTGACCCCTTCGAAGGACCGCGCTCGAACCCCTATCCGCTGCCACCGCTGCACGACACCTACAACAGCAGCCTGTTCGCCGACGTGGCGCGCAAGATGGGTTACCACCCCTTCCCCAACCCCTCGGCCAATGTCTCGCAGGCCTGGACCAATCCATATGGCGCGCAGATCGCCCCTTGCAACTACTGCGGCTTCTGCAGCAAGTATCCCTGCCTGAACTACTCCAAGGCGTCGCCGCAGACCACCATCCTGGATGTGGTCAAGCGCATGCCCAACTTCGACTACAAGGTCAACGCCAACGTCATCCGCGTGGATCTGCACGCCGACAAGAAGACCGCGCGCGGGGTGACCTACATCGACGAGAACATGAAGGAAGTGTTCCAGCCGGCCAAGATCGTGATTCTCTCCGGCTTCCAGTTTGCCAACGTGCGCCTGATGCTGCTCTCGGGGATCGGCAAGCCCTATGACCCGATCACCGAGACCGGCGTCATCGGCCGCAACTATGCCTTCCTCTCCAACGGTGGCGCGACGCTGTTCTTCAAGGACAAGCACTTCAATTCCTTCGCCACGGCCGGCGCCAGCGGCGAAATGTTCAACGATATCTCCCCGGGCAACTTCGACGATGGCATCAAGCTGGGCTTCATCGGCGGCGCCAAGATCCACAGCTCGCAAGCCTCGGGCGCGCCGATCGGCACGGCACTGCCACCGGGTACGCCTAGCTGGGGGCGCGGCTGGAAGGAGGGCATGATCGACTGGTACGACCATTCCATGAAGATCAGCATCACCACCACCTGCATGTCCTATCGCGGCCACTTCCTGGACCTCGATCCGAACTACAAGGACCCCTGGGGCCAACCGCTCTTGCGCATGACCTTCGACTGGCGCCAGAACGAACTGAAGCTGCAGCGCTACCTGCGCGACATCGTGCTCAAGATCGCCAAGGAGCTCAATCCCGATCACATGTCGGAAAGCTTCCTGGCCCTGGATTCGCACTGGGACATCACCAAGTACGTTTCCACCCACAACGTGGGCGGCGCCATCATGGGTGATTCGCCGCGCGACTCGGCCCTGAACAAGTACCTGCAATCCTGGGACGTGCACAACGTCTTCGTCCCCGGCGGCAATGCCTTCCCGCAGAACTTCCAGGCCAATCCGACCGACACCATCGGCGCCATCACGCTCATGGCGGCGCAAGCCATCAAGACGCAGTACCTGAAGAACCCCGGCCCGCTGGTCCAGGTGTAAGGGGGGAGAGAACATGAAAAAACTGACTTCATCGTTTGCAGCTCTGGTCCTGTCGCTGGCTGCGCTGGGTACGCTGGGTGCGCTCAATCCGGCGCACGCGGCCGACCAGGATGCGGTGGCGCGCGGCCAGTACCTGGCCCGCGCCGGCGACTGCATGGCCTGCCACAGCGCCGCCGGCAAGCCGGCCTATTCGGGCGGACTGGCCATCGACAGCGGCCACGGCATCATCTACTCCACCAACATCACGCCGGACAAGGAACACGGCATCGGCAACTACAGCGAGGCGCAGTTCGCCGCTGCCGTGCGCCATGGCGTGCGTGCCGATGGTACGCAGCTCTATCCGGCCATGCCCTACCCCAGCTATGCCAAGGTGAGTGACGAGGACATCCACGCCCTCTACACCTACTTCATGCAAGGGGTGAAGCCGGTGGCCTCCACGCCGCCGGCCAGCAGCATGAGCTTCCCCTTCAACATCCGCTGGGGGATGAAGCTGTGGAATGTCTTCTTCGCCAATGACAAACCCTTCAAGGAGCAGGACGGCTGGACCGCGGAGATCAAGCGTGGTGCCTATCTGGCCGAAGGCCTGGGCCACTGCGGCAGCTGCCACACCCCGCGCGGGTTCGCCATGAACGAGAAGGCCAGCGACAGCAGCCAGGCGCAATTCCTCTCGGGCGGTGATCTCAATGGCTGGGCCGTGCCCTCGCTGCGCGGCATGCCGCACTGGAGCGCACAGGACATCGTCGACTACCTGCAGACCGGCCGCAACAAGACCGCCTCGGTGGCCGGCGAGATGAGCCTGGTGGTGGAACACAGCACCGCGCACCTGAAGCCGGAAGACCTGCAGTCCATCGCGGCGTATCTGAAGACGCTCTCGCCGGTGGCCTCGGCCAGCAGCGGTCGCGTCACGCCGCAAGGGGTCGAGGCGACCACGAAGAAACTCACGGCCGCCAAGGACCTGAGCCTGGGCGAGCGCCTGTACCTGGACAATTGCGCGGCCTGCCACTTCGTCAACGGCAAGGGCGCGCCGGGCATCTTCCCGGTGCTCGATGGGGCGACCGTGGTCAATGCCGACAATCCCAGCGCATTGCTGCACGTGATCCTGGCTGGCGCGCGCACGCCCTCCACCGAGAAGGCACCGTCGATCCTGGTCATGCCGGGCTTTGCCCATCGCCTCTCGGACAAGGAAGCGGCAGAACTGGCCAGCTTCGTGCGCCAGGGCTGGAGCAACCAGGCAGGGGCGGTGTCGGAGAAGGAAGTGAAGCGGATGCGGGAAGGCCTCGCCAAGCACGGGTCCTGATTTCCAGCGCGGATCGCCGCTGTGAAGAAAAAGGCTCGCATGGCAACATGCGGGCCTTTTTTACGCCGCGCTCACGCCATGTCGACCGCACGACGATTGACCACGATGAACGATCGCGCCACTATAGCGCCCAGGCACTTCTTCTTGAAAGCACGCATGCTCCCCACTTATGGCGCCACCTATCGCGGCAAGCACATCAGCGTCTCCTGCACGCAGCAACGTGATGGCGACGTCCTTTGCACCGTGCAGATCGACGGCGAACCGGCCCCCGGCCTGCGCGGCAATCCCTTCGCTTCGGTGGCATCGGCACAAGTGGCCGGCGTGGGTTACGCACGGGCGATGATCGATACCCAGCTCGACAATGACGTGGCCGAGCATCACGGCTATTTCATCCGGGTCAGCAGCAGGGAGCAGATCGACGGCACCTGGGTCGGTAGTTACCAGCTGCATCGCAATGACAACCCGGTCGCTTTCCGGCGCGTAGTGTGCGAGGACTTTCGCGGCAATACCCCGGTAGAGGCAGAACAGTATGCGATGGCCACGGCCTTCGTGGCAGTGGACGCCGACGTCAAGGCCGGCAAGCTCTGAGCGGATGGGGCAGCTTCAGGCCGCTTTCTTGCGGCGGCTCGGCAGCTTGTCGTGCTGGGCCAGGATGGCCGACAGCAAACCCGGAAAGCGTTGCTCGATATCGGCGCTGCGCAAGGTGTTGATGTGGGTGGTGCCATTGCTCTCGGTGCGCACCAGGCCGGCTTCGCGCAAGACCTTGAAGTGATGCGAGACGGTGGACTTGGGACGACCGCCATCGAGCTCGCCGCAGGTCGCACATTCCACGCGCGCCAGGTGGCGCACGATTTCCAGGCGGATCGAATCGCTCAGCGCGTAGAGCACGCGCTCCAGCACGAACTCGGCAATCTCGGGATGTTTGTAGGGACGCATCTGCAAGATGATACACCTTGGGTTATACTCCTTCCATAGTTCGAATATTTACGAACAACCGAAGCGAGTGCTGTGCCAGTGCAGTGCTTGTTGATTTCATCTTCATCATTGACAAGAAGCCACCCATGTCTGCTCTCTTTACTCCCTTCAAGCTCAAGGATCTGACCCTGCGCAACCGCATCGCCGTCCCGCCCATGTGCCAGTACATGGCAGTGGATGGCAAGGCCAACGAATGGCATCTGTCGCACTACGCCAGCATCGCCCGTGGCGGTGCCGGTCTGGTGATTGTGGAAGCCACTGCCGTTGCCCCGGAAGGCCGCATCACGCCGGGCTGCACCGGCATCTGGTCGGACGAGCTGGCGCAAGCCTTCGTGCCGGTCGTGCAAGCCATCAAGGCAGCCGGTGCCGTACCCGGCATCCAGATCGGCCACGCCGGCCGCAAGGCCAGCGCCAATCGTCCCTGGGAAGGCGACGACCATATCGCTGCCGGCGATGCGCGCGGCTGGGACACCATCGCCCCCTCCGCGATTGCTTTCGGCAAGGGCTTGCCCAAGGTCCCCAAGGCCATGAGCCTGGACGACATCGCACGTGTGCGCCAGAACTTCGTCGATGCCGCCATCCGCGCCCGCGACGCCGGCTTCGAATGGCTGGAGCTGCACTTCGCCCATGGCTACCTGGGCCAGAGTTTCTTCTCGGCGCATTCCAACCAGCGTGACGACATCTATGGCGGCAGCGTGGAAAACCGTGCCCGCTTCCTGCTGGAAACCCTGCGTGCCGTGCGCGAAGTGTGGCCGGAACACCTGGCCCTGACGGTGCGTTTCGGCGTGCTGGAATACGATGGCCGCGACGAGCAGACGCTGGTTGACTCCATCGGCGTGGTGCGCCAGTTCAAGGAGATCGGCATGGACATGATCAGCGTGACCATGGGCTTCACGATCCCGGAAGTGCAGATCCCCTGGGGGCCGGCCTTCCTCGGCCCAATCGCCAAGCGCGTGCGCGAGGAAGCTGGCGTGCCGGTGTCGTCGGCCTGGGGCTTCGGCACGCCGGAACTGGCCGAGCGCGCCGTCAAGGATGGCCAGCTCGATCTGGTGATGGTGGGCCGCTCGCACCTGGTCAATCCTCACTGGACTTACCAGGCCGCCAAGGAACTGGGCGTGGAGCGCCCCTCCTGGACGCTGCCGGCACCTTACGCGCACTGGCTGGAACGTTATTGATGAGCTGATGCGGCGACTCGCTGCCTTGGCAGCATGACCGCATTGCCGGCCTGCAAGCCGCTCAGGGATTGCCTGAGCGGCTTGTGTGTTTTCTAGAACCCATTTCATAAATAGGCGTGAGTGCGAGCGGCTCCCGTTTGGGATGAAGTGCAAGGCGCGAATTTGGGTCAAGACTGGGCGTCTTGACCCAAATTCGTAACGCAGCAATTCGCCCAAACGGGCCGCTCCCTCCGGGTTCTGTCCAGAAAGGGCGCTGGCCGCGTTGCGCTCCTTGCGTGTGGCACCGCCACACGACGCGTCGCGCGCCTTGCCAGCGCCCTTTCTGGACAGAACGCATCTCACGCCTATTTATGAAATGGGTTCTAGGGAAAATCACTAGAGCCAGGCAAGGTGCTTTCTCCTAAGATGAAGTCGTCTTGAGGAGATCATCATGTTCACCACCTTCCTGCTGACTGCCGTTCTCTCTACCCTGGTCGTCGTCGCGATATCGGCGACGGGGATCTATCTGTTGGCCGAAGCCCGCTGGCGGCATCATCCGCTGGCCCGCAGCGCCAGCCTGCCGCCCCGGCGGCTGCCGTATTGAGCGAGCGGGACGGTTCCTCTGTGGATGCCGCCTGGTGTGTGTCTGCCTGAATCGCGATGAAATGATGTTGGCCCCCTGGTCGTCGGACCCGGGGGATTTTTTTTGCGCCGGCCTTACAGGGCAGAGTAGCGCGGCAACAGGTCCTGGTCGGCGAGGCGAATTTCGATGGCGTTGGCGGCCTGGATGTGATCGGGGTTTTCATCGTCAAACGCATCGCCCGCCACTGAGACGATGATGGTGCCGCGTTGCTGTCCGTCCTCGTTCAATACCGGCAGCAGCTCGGCCGCCTCGGGGACTTGGGCGCGCGTGATCCTGCCTGGCAGATACAGCAGCCATCCGGCGCCGGGGCGATCGGCGAAGACCTTGTGACGCGTGCCATAGTTGCCAGGATCGACCGCGATAAAAGGAGGGTGCCATTGCAGCGAGAGCCCCGTCAGCACCTTGATCAGATTGGCCTTCCGACAAAGCGCAGGAACCGCTTGCGTCTGCAAGAGAAACGTCGAATTGCCAGGATCATCGGCCAGCGTCAAGCCAAGAAGGATCGCCGCACCGCCGTCTTCCTCATAGCCGTTCCACGTCCCCAGGTAGCGGAAATGGCTGGCGGGTTCTTGCCGTTCATTCTCTGCGACGATGGCCAGTGCGGCGCGCGTAGGGCCCTCTCTTTCAAATGCCTGGATACGACGAGCGTCTTCTGGCGTATCAGCAGGCGGGCACCAATCTTCCAGCGGCATGCCGATGGGTTCGAGCAGAAGTGCAACTTTCCACAGCATGGAAAAATGCTCCGAGCCGTCCGGCAGCGTATGCAGTGCTGAAACAAAAGCAAATTTGATATCGAGATTCACGGTCAGGGTAAGTGGACAATGTGGATGGGAAATCTGTTAAGGATGAACACCTCGCTTAGGTGACGAAAGACCAATTCGTCTTGCACATACCAGTACAAACGGGCCGGCGGCGACTTCAAGACGGTGCAACTCTGCGCCTTGGCCTGCCTGAGCAGGTTCTGGTATCCCTTGTTGAGGTAAAAAAACTTTGGCCGGCTGGTCTTCTGGTCAAAAAACTGCGCATACCGTCCCTTGGCCTCTTGCAGCAGACACGGGCCGAGCTGGAATCCATCGAAATCAATGTCATCGAAGGCCCACTCGGTATAGGGCGCAAACCCGGTCACGCGCGCCTGATAGGCCCGCGCCTCTTCAGACATGTGCCAGTTGCGGGGTACCAGGCTCCCCGCTGAGGGCGGACAGCGCTTGCAGGACTGATCTTTATTCAACACATCGGCCTGGCTCAAAGGAGAAGACTTGGCCTCTTCAGCCCTGCGCGAACTGCTGTAAATGGCCGCCCCGGCACCGGCTGCAGCCGCCGATGCACCCAGCCCTATCCATCCAAGAATCTCGCTGCTGAGCAGCGGTACCGCCACGACGGGAGCGATCATGATTTGCGCTCCCCATCTTGCGGCGCAGCCAGCTTGTGCAGGACGGCGATCATGTCATCGAGCCTTTGTTCGGGCGTGGCGCCCGGACGGCGAAGATAGCGCACGGTGCCCGGACGACGGAACAGACCCGGCCAATCGGCCGACAGATACATCATGTAGATCAGGTGGGACAGCGCACCGAAGCCCAGCGACAAACCATGCTCATAGGCCTCGCGCATGCGCCGGATTAACTCGCTGCGGCCCGGCACGCGCTGCAGGTCGGCACGCTCGGCCAGAAACTGGTCGGCCACGGCAGCAATGAAATGTTCGGTATCGCGTGCACGCAAGCGCGCCAGGTCGTCTTCATCGAGGCGGATCATGTCGGCCTCCCGATGTGAACCCGGCGGCCGTCGAGCAGCAGGTGCCATTCAAACAGCTGGCCGAAGAGCGTATGGCGCTGCGCTGCCTTCAGGTCACGCGCTGCTGCGGCCAACACACGCGGATCCCAAAAACGCAGCAGTGCAGTGCGTCCGTCGGGCAAACTCATCTGCATGCACAAGCGCAATAGTTGCGCCAGGCCCTGCAGATCCTGCGGGCCGATGATCCAGGAAACCGCAGGAGCAATGGCTTCCAGACGGCTGATCTGATCCAGCAACACTGGAGACAGCTTCTCGGCCGCCAGCAGCCAGGGCCCGGCGGGGGCCAGATGCGCATCGACAGTCTCGGCAAAAAGTGAAATGACGCCCGGCGCCGCCCGTAGCGCCGCATTCGTGCAGGACTCGTAGTGCAGTCCGTCCACGAGGGCGTACAGCTGCAGTGCCGGCATGGTCTTCCTGGCCTCGGCCAGTCGCTTCATGATGTCGGCGGCCATCAGCTGCGCACCAGCAGGGTGGCGCCGCTGATGGCAGCATCGCGCATGCAGCTCAGGCAGATGCCGGAGTCGACGGATGCGGCATTCCCGGCACCGGCCTTGGCCACCTCGGCCTCAGCGGCCATGAATTCCGGACTGGCGATCCGGCCCTCGGCATGCGTGCTGGTAGCTTGGCTGGCGATGAGTGTAGCGCCACAGGCGGTGCGGTCACCGTGGCGTGCCACGGCCTGTCCCAACGAGAACATGTCGCCCGCGCCGGTAGTGATGGCAAAGGTCCCTTGACACCGAGGGCAGACCGTCTGATCGCCCACGCGTGCCACCGGCTTGCCGTGGACCATGAAAGTAAGATCGCCGGAGATGACCGTGCCGCCGTGGCTGGTCTTGTCCCCGATGGTGATGAAGGCTTGTGGCATACGCTCCTCCTCTGCAGTAATGACGTCAGCCGCAGCGCGAAGAAGAGAATCCGGAAAAACCTTCAGCCGGTGCCGCAGCAAGGCCGCACATCATGCCGGGGCAAGACGCGTCGGCCCGCATGGGGCAGAAAAGAAGAGCGAATTATGGAAGTATTTTTAGTAACGCCTGATACTTTTTCGAGGCAGGCGCAAGCGATCAAAACAAATCAGTAAAACAGCAAAGTCCACAAGGGAACGCTGGCCAGCAGCAGACAACCAAGGAAGGCGGCAAGGAAGAGCAGTTTTTTCTTTCGGGTGGCCATGGTGAACCTGCAAGACGGAAATGGGCGCATGCGCAAGGCCGCAGTGTACCGCGCCCGCCGTCATCAGGCCATGCCGTTGCGGCCGTAGGCACGGAAGCCCGGCCGCTCGCTGAGGCGCTCGTAATACGCTGCCACGGCCGGCAAGGGCGCATGGTCCAAGGGCGTGCCGAACCAGCGATTGACCGACAACCCGACCGGAATATCGGCCAGCGTGAATGTCGGCCCCGCCACGAAACCGCCGCTGTGCTGCAACTGTTGCTCCAGCACCTGCATGAAGCGCGTCCAGCCCGCGATGGACGCCGCCAGTTGCTGCGCGTCGCCATGCCCGGGCGACTTGCGCACCAGCGCCATGAAGGCATAACTCCAGCTGCGATTGAGGTCACTGGCCTGCCAGTCCATCCACTGGTCGATGCGCGCACGCAGGCGCGGCGCCTGCGGATACAGCGCGGTGCCGCCGTACTGCCCGGCGAGATAGCGCAAGATGCTGTTGGACTCCCACAGCACGAAGCCATCATCATCAATCACCGGCACCATCGCATTGGGATTCATGGCAACGAAGGACGGCTCGCTGGTCGCCCTGAAACCGATGCCCCAGTCCTGCCGCTCAAAGGCAATGCCCAGCTCGCTACAGGCCCACAGGACCTTGCGTACGTTGATGGAATTGTCACGGCCGTAAATCGTCAGCATGCAGGCTCCTGTACAGTAAGTGTCAGGCTGGCAAGTCTAGCAAGTGGCCCGGTACGGTGCCATGCACAGATCTTCCTCATTCTCCCCGGTGTCTGTTGCGCTGCAGCCAAGTGGCCCGGTACAAAGCTGCCAACTGTACCGGGACGGCTTTCGGAAGTGGCCGTACAATCATCATCCGACTGGCCATCCCGACGCCGCATTGCGGTACCGCCCACTTCCATGTCCTCCTCCAACATCGCCAAGCTGTTGCTGCTGGCTGCCATCTGGGGCACCAGCTTCATGCTCATGCGCATTGCCGCGCCGGTCTTCGGTCCCATGCTGACCACCTTCGGCCGCGCCTCGCTGGCCACGCTCTCGCTGCTGGCCTTTGCGCGCATGCGCGGGGTATCGCTGCAATGGCGGCGCAACTGGCTGCCCTACCTGGTCATCGGCATCTTCAATACCGCCCTGCCCTTTGCACTCTTTGCCTGGTCGGCCTTGCACATTCCCTCGGCCTACATGGCCACCATGAATTCGCTGGCACCGATCTTCACGGCCATGTTCGGTTTCCTGCTGCTGGGCGAGCGTCTGAGCCTGCTGCGTACCGGCGCCTTCGTGCTGGGTCTGGTGGGTGTGGCAGTGCTGGTCGGCATCGGTCCGGCGCCAGTCGACGCGCTGGTGGTCGCCGGTGTGCTGGCGGCCATGGGGGCGGCGGTCAGCTATGGTTTCGCCGCCACCTTCACGCGCATGCGCGCCGGTGGCATCCCGCCCATCGCCATGGCCACCGGCAGCCAGTTCGCCGCGGCCCTCTGTCTGTTGCCGCTGGCCGCACCCTCGCTGCCGCATGCCTTGCAAGCGGGTACGCTGCCGGCCCTGCTCTCTGTACTGGTGCTGGGCGTGGTCTGTACCGGTATCGCTTATGCACTGTTCTTCCAACTGATTGCCGCCGAAGGTGCCACCAAGGCCATCACCGTGACCTTCCTGGTGCCGATGACGGCCTCGCTGTGGGCCTGGCTGCTGCTGAACGAACCGGTCACCCCGGGGACCGTGGCGGGCATCGCCATCGTGCTCATCGCCACCGCCACCGCCTTGCGGGCCAAGCCGGCAGCCGCCGCCAGTGACAAGAAAGTGGCAGCCTGATTCCAGGCTGGGCCAAATAAAAAGGCGCTGCGGGGAAATCCGCAGCGCCTTTTTTCATGCCACCCGGGTCCGGCTTACCAGCCGTACTGCGCGCACGCCTTGCGATACGCCAGTCCCGCCAGCGCCACATCTTCCAGGCCGATACCGATGGCCTTGTAAATGACGATGTCCTCTTCCCGGCGCTGGTACGGCAGGCTGCCATCGACGGCCTGCGCCAGTTCCATCACCTGCTCCCAGTCGAACACGCCCGGCGCACACTGCACCAGGTCTCCGGCCTCCTGCTGCGCCTGCGGCTTCCATTCCACGAACAGGGCGGCGGCACGACCGATGGCGGTATCATCCAGCTCGCGCACGTTGGCCTTGGAGGCGCCGACGGCCGCCACGAAGGCGCCCGGGCGCAGCAGCTTGCCATCAAAGAGCGGCGTGGCCGAGCGGGTCACGGTCACCAGCACGTCCGCTGCCGCCGCAGCTTCGTCAATGCTCACCACGCGCGCCGACACACCGTGGTTGCGCGTGACCTCCTCGGCCAGGGCTTCCCGGCCCGACAAGCCGGCAATGAGCACTTCCTTGAAGGGCCGCACCTGCAGCAGCGCCGGAATGTGCGAGCGCGCCTGCACACCGGTACCGATCACGGCCAGGGTGGCGGCATCCTTGCGGGCCAGCGCGTCGCAGGCCACCGCCGTGGCGGCCGCAGTGCGCAGGCCGGTCATGGCATCGCCTTCCAGCGTGCACAGCGGTGCGCCGGTCTGGCTGGAGAACAGCTGGATGACGAACTTGAACTGGCCCTTGATGGTGGTGTAGACCTTGGCCCCGGCAATCCCGGCGGAGGGGATGACCGCGCCCATCATCGACAGCATCACGCCATTGGCGGCACTGGTGCGTACGCGCCCCTGGTGCGCGCCCTCGGCGGCGTGGGCAAAGGCCTCGCGCATGGAGGCGATGGCGTCTTCGGTGGTCAGCAGTTCGCTGACCTGCTGGTTGGTAAGAAATTTCATTGGGGACCTTGGCTTCAAAAAATGCAGGAGTAATTACGGCGTACCGTGCTCGGCCTTGAGATAGTTCCAAATCCGGTCTATGTCCGGATTGGCGCCATCGAGGCGGCGATAGACGCGGATATCCATCTCGTCGCACCACAGCCCTTGTTCCAGCGCCTCACTGTCGTTCGGGGCGATGGCCAGGGTCAGCTTGCCCTCGGCGATCTCGCGCGCGACCGCGCTGGCCGGCAGCCAGGCGATGCCATGGCCTTCGACGGCCATGCTCTTCAAACCCTCGGCGAGATCGGTCTCGAAGCGACGGAACAGATGCACGCGGCGCGGGCTGGAATGCAGGGCCTTCTCGACGATGCGCGAGAGCGAGGAATACGGGGAATAGCTCAGGAAGGGTTGCGGATCATTGGGCGTGCCCGGCAAGACGTACTTGGGCAATCCGCCGGGCAGCGTCTTGACGTAGGGGCGCAGCGGCTCCTTGCCCAGCGAGAGCACGTCATAGCGCTCGGTATCGAGGGCGATGCCCTGCTGGCGATGGTCATAGCACAGCAGCAGGTCGCAGTTGCGCTCCACCAGGGCCATGACGGCATCGTGCACGTTGCCCGCCATGACGGTGGTGGCGATGGCGCCGATGGTCTTTTCGATTTCCGACAGCAGCTTGGGGAAGACCGTCAGCAGCAGCGTATGCGGCATGGCAAAACGCACCGAGGACTGCGCACCGGCCAGCTGGCCGCGCAGTACCAGCCGCGCCTGCATGGACTGGTTGAGCATTTCCTTGGCGATCGGTACGAAGGACTCGCCGGCCGGCGTGAGCGTGCAGGGATAGGACGAGCGGTCGAACAGTTCTGCGCCCAGCCAGGTCTCCAGCGAGCGGATGCGGCGGCCAAAGGCCGGTTGCGTGACATTGCGCAGCTTGGCTGAACGGCTGAAGTTCAGCGTATCGACGACCGAGAGGAAGTCCTCCACCCATTTGATTTCCATCTTCCCTACCCCGTTGGCTTGCCGCGCCGGTCCGGCGGCTTGTCTATGGCGCCGGCCATGTTGTGCGTGGCGGTCGCCCTCCCTTGGAACGCCAGCCACTATACCGAAACGGCATCGACAGCGCCCCATGCCATTTTGGCATGGAGCCTGCCACGACAGGATGAAAATGAAGATGCAAAAGCAATGCTTTCCTCTGCGCAACAGCTGCCGCAGCGAGCGCCAGGGTCAATGCCCGCCGGTCAGGTCCAGGAAGGTATCGAGGATATGGAAGTGATCATCGAAGAAGCTCGCCTCCATCGCGGCCAGCTGGTCGATGGGCGTCCACACCGCCTGGGCTGCATCATCGGCGGCCTCCACTTCCGGCAAGTGCTCCAGCCGCAGGTCGAAATAGTAGGCGTGGGTGACGGTGCGTCCGCGCGCGCTGCGGTCAGGATGGTCGAAGATCTTGACGTCCACCAGCGCCTCTTCCAGCGTCACGTCCAGCACGGCCAGGTTGGTTTCCTCGGCCAGTTCGCGCAGGGCCGCCTGCATCAGGCGCTCGCGCTGGTCCAGGAAGCCACCGGGAATGGCCCACAGGCCGCGCCCCGGAAAGCCCTTGCGCTGCACCAGCAGTACATGGTCCGCCGCCCGGATGACCGCATCGACTGTAGTGAAGACCGGTGGATAGGGTGCCGCCGCCCAGGCCGCATGATACTTGCGCAGCTGGCGATGTTCTTCCACCAGCGCCGCGTAATGCGGCAGCAGCGACCAGGCACGCAGATAGTGGCGTACGCTGGACGGTACCAGCGGGGCCAGCACGTCGAGGCTGACCTCCAGGTCCTCGGCTTCGAACCAGACCTTGCGGATATCGGTGGCATCGATGTCACCGGCGCGTGGCAGGGTTTCCAGCTGCCATTGCGGGAAGTGGTGCAGGTAGTAGCTGGAGGCATCCTTGAAATGACCGACCAGCAGCACCCTGGCCTGGGGATCGGTCCGGGTGGCGACCAGGCGGCGCACCTCGGCTGACCAGCGGCGGTCGTCGTAGTAATCACGGGTGGCGACAAAGCGCAGGCGTTCACGTTGCCCGGGCGGCATGGCCCCGGCGATCATGGCGGCGCGTTCCTCCCAGGTAAAGGGATTCTTGGTGTTGCGCGCATGGAAGGCCGAGCCCAGTACCACGATGACCGTGGCAGCGCACTCCAGCGCGTGATGCAGCAGATGCAGGTGGCCGTTGTGCACGGGCTGGAAGCGACCGATCACCACGGCGGCGTCGTATTGCGGATTCAGGATGGGCATGTGCTTTCCTTGATGATGCTGACAACAGGATCAAAGGCTGCCGGTCATCGTCGCAGCCGGTGCGAGTCAATAGCGCACCGCGATGGGAATCTGCCGCCCGCTGCCAAAGGCCCGTGCGCGCAGGCGGATCACCGGCGGCGACTGGCGGCGCTTGTATTCGTTGCGCGCCACCATGCGACAGATGCGTTCGACCAGCGCCGCCCCGGTGTCGGTTCCCCTGATCTGTTCTACCGCGCTGGCGGCTGCCTGCGCTTGCTCGACAGGGAGGCGGCTGCCTTCGATGTGCCACTTGAGGATCTCGTCGAGCACCTCGTAAGGTGGCAGGCTGTCGGTATCGCGCTGGTCCGGTGCCAATTCTGCCGAGGGCGCCTTGTCGATGATGGCAGCAGGGATGAGCTCGCGACCGGCCTGCGCGTTGAGGTGGCGCGCCAGGGCATAGACCTCGGTCTTGTAGAGATCGCCGATCAGGCCCAGGCCACCGTTGGTATCGCCGTACAAGGTGCAGTAGCCTACCGAGATCTCGCTCTTGTTGCCGGTGGTCAGCAGCAGGGCGTCATAGCCGTTGGAGTATTCCATCAGGATGGCACCGCGCACGCGCGCCTGCAGGTTTTCCAGCGGCAGCCCGCGCAGGGGTGCGCCGAAGGCCCGGGCGAAGCCATCCTCGAATTCGCGCACCAGGTCGGCAATGGGGTGGCGGAACAGGGTCACGCCCAGGGCCTGGCACAGCGCTTCGGAGTCATCGACCGAACCGGTGCTGGAGAACATCGACGGCATGGTCACCGCCACCACGTTCTGCGCACCCAGTGCCTCAACCGCCAGCGCGATGGTGAGCGCCGAATCGATGCCACCGGAAGAACCGACCACTACCTTGCCGAAGCCGCAGCGGCGCGCGTAGTCGCGCAGGCCGAGCAGGATCTGGCGGCGCTGGAATTCGGGCGTGGCCAGGGTCTGGTCCTCCCGGATCGGTTCGCCCACACCGTCGCTGCGCAGGAAGCGTCCGCTCTCGAAGGCGATGACCTGGAAATCCTCGGCCAGGCGCGCCGCCTCGAAGGCCAGCCCCTGCAGCGGCGACATGGCGAAGGAGCCGCCGTCATACACCAGCTGGTCCTGCCCGCCGACCTGGTTGACGTAGAGCAGCGCCATCTGACGGCGCAGGCAGGCGGCCTGGAACAGGGCGTGGCGTTGGCTGCGCTTGCCCACGTCCGACGGGCTGGCATTGATGGAGACCACCAGTTGCGCATCGGCCTGGGCCAGCTTTTCGAAGGGATTGACGCGGTAGCTGCGCAGGTCGTCGTTCCAGCCATCTTCACAGATCAGGAAGCCGACCCGCAGGCCCTTGATGGGCAACACACAGGCGGTTTCGGGACCGGCCTCGAAATGGCGGCCATCATCGAAGACGCCATACACGGGCAGCAATTGCTTGTGATACTCGGCCACGATGGCACCCTCGCGCACGGCCAGCAAGGCATTGAAGAGCGGCTTGCCGGGGCCGGGATTGCGGCGCGGCGCGCCGATGACGACAGTCAGTCCCGGTAGCTGGCGTGTAGCGTCTGTCAGCTCTTGCAGCGCCAGTTCGGCCTGCGCCAGAAAGCGCGGTTCTTCCAGCAGGTCGCCGGGGTAGTAGCCGCAGATCGAGAGTTCGGGAAAGACCAGCAGGTCGGCACCGGCCTGGGCGGCCCGTTGCAGGCCATCGAGATGGAGTGCCAGGTTGCCGGTGAAGTCACCGATGGTGGGATTGCATTGAGCGATGGCGATGCGAAGCATGATGCGTCCTTTCTGCCGCCGCAGCGGCTCAGGCAGGGGTGGCCGGCACGGCGATGCCGAACAGCTGGCGCAGATAGGCCAGGAAGGTTTCGTCCTTGCACAGGGTCTTGCCCGGCGAATCGGACAGCTTGGCCACGGCCTGGCCGTTGCAGGACGAGAGCTTCATGACGATGTTCAGCGGCGCGATGCCGGTGTCGTTGCTCAAGTTGGTGCCGATGCCGAAACCGGTCATGGCACGGTCGGAAAAGTGACGATACAAACGCAGCGCCTGCGGCAGGTCCAGACCATCGGAGAACACCAGGCGCTTGGTATTGGCATCCAGGCGTAGCTTGCGATAGTGCGCCAGCGCCTTCTCGCCCCATTCGAAGGGATCGCCGGAGTCGTGCCGCAGGCCGTCGAAGAGCTTGGCGAAGTACAGGTCGAAGTCGGCCAGGAAGGCATCCATGCCGACCACGTCGGTCAGGGCCACGCCGAGGTCGCCGCGGTATTCCTGCACCCAGTCTTCCAGCGCGGCCTTCTGGAAATCGCGCAGGCGCACGCCGAAGGACTGATAGGACTGCAGGTATTCGTGGGCCATGGTGCCGATGGGCACCAGCTGATATTTTTTGGCGAGCCAGACATTGGAAGTGCCCTTGAAATACTGCGGCAGCTCGCTCGCCAGCGTGGCCACCACTTCCTCCTGCCACGCAGCGCTGTAGCGGCGGCGCACGCCGAAGTCGAAGAACTCGAAGGGATGACGGCGAGGCGGCTCGGCAGCGAAGGCCCGCAGCAGACCGATCTTGTCCCGCAGGCGGCGGCTTGCTTCCCCGAGCGCCGCAGCCGATCCGACGCGGCGGAAATAAAGCTCGTTGACGATGTAGAGCACGAAGATCTCGAAGCCCATCACATGCACCTGCGGACCGCGCGCCACGATACACAGGCGCTCGCCCTCGGTGCTGACCTCGATGAACTTGCGCTGGAAACGAAACAGGGCGAGGAAATCGATGAAGTCACTTTTCATGTAGCGCAGCTGGGCCAGATAGGCCAGTTCATCGTTGCCAAAGCGCAGGCTGCACAAGTGATCCAGCTCGCGTTCGACCTCTTCTTTCAATTCGGCCAGCGGGAATTGTGGCTGGTTGCGGCACACGAAGGTGTACTCGGCCTGGGCACCGGGATGGCTGTGCAGCAGCGCCTGCCACATGGTGAACTTGTAGAGATCGGTTTCCAGCAGACTGCGAACGACGGGTGCCATGATGGGCACTCCTTTCAGACGTGAATGGATCAGGCGTTGGCTTGCAGTTCCTGCAGCACCTGCTCGGAAGTGGCCAGGCGCACACCGGCCTGTGACATGGCGGCCAGGAAATCCTGGTACTGCGCCTCGAAGCCGGCCACCGGGCTCATGCAGTCGGTCACCAGCACCAGCCGGGCACGGCCGGCGGCATCGAGGTTGGCGGCGATGTGCTCGGTGGTGGCGCGCACGCAGTGGCTGCCCGCCTCGCCGGTGATGTAGACGGTATCGGCCTCGCCCAGGGTGGCGATGAAGCCACGGTTGAGCTGGGTGGCGGGATCATCGTCATCCGGCACTTCGGCCATCACGGCCGAATAGTGCTCGGTCCACGGGTTGCTGCCCTTGCCCAGCTTGGTGACCACGCCCAGCGTGCGTTCTTCCCAGCCGTTGTAGGCGGCGCGCACATCGGCGTGGACCGCCCCGCCCCAGCTGCCGATCTCGCAGTGCACCGGCCAGACCATGAGGCGATAGCGTCCGGCGGTTTCCAGCGCATCGAGATAGGCCAGTGCGCGCGGCAGCGCTCGTGGATCGCGTGGCAGGTAAATGCCGGCACGCACCTGCGCGGCCTCGATCTGGGTGAAGGGCGTGACCGCCGCGCCATCGGCTTGCTGCCAGAACGTGGGGTGAGCGATGTCCAGCCTGTGGTGCGCATCGAGGGTGATGCTGATGGCCGAGAGGCCCTCACCGCCCTGGTCGATCAGACGCGCCACGCGTTGCAGGTCGGCATGGCTGCCTGCCACCGGCAGCGCTGGTTGCAATACCCCGCCGGTGGCCGGGTCCACCGGCAACCAGTGCGCCGGCAGATCGCAGAAATCGTTTTGCGGATCGATCACGAGGAGATGCAGGGAGCGCTTCATGGTGTCCACCTTTCGGAGTGCGTCGGGTTACGGTGAGGCCAGTGTAGACCACTTAATTTACTTTTGCAACTAACAAAGATTTCGTGATTTTTCTTGATTTGCCCTTTAAATGGGCTTTACAGGCCATCCATGATTCGAATTACAACAAATAGATTCACAATGACACTAAGTACCTTTAGACTTCCCCCACTTGGACAAGGCGAGGATAAAAATGGATCCGGTGATCTGCACAGTCGATGTGGCGTTGCTCACGCTCACAGCCGAGGGGCTGGAGGTGGCGCTGCTCAAGCGCGAACATGCCCCCTTCAAGGGGGTGGCGGCGCTGCCCGGCGGCTATATCCATGCGCGTACCGATGTCGATGCGCGCGATGCCGCGCGCCGCGTGCTGCTGGACAAGACCGGCATCGCCGCGCCCTATCTGGAACAACTGGCCACCTTCTCCGGCGCGGCGCGTGATCCGCGTGGCTGGTCGATATCGATCGCGTATTACGCGCTGGTGCCGGCCAGCACCATCGCCCAGGCCGAGCGGGACGAGATTCGCCTGCACAGCGTGGACCGGCTGCCGCCCCTGCCCTTTGATCATGGGGACATCATCGAGATGGCGGTCTCGCGCCTGCGCAGCAAGAGCCAGTACTCGTCCCTGCCCTGCCATCTGCTGGGCGATGTCTTCAGCTTGCCGCAGTTGCAGCGGGTCTATGAAGTGCTGATGGGCGAGAGCATCAACAAGGTGAGCTTCCGCCGCAAGATGACCGAGATGGACATGCTCGAACCGGTCGATGGCCAGTTCGAGAGCGGGGCGCATCGTCCGGCGCAGCTGTATCGCCTGAAGCCCGCCTTCCGTGAACAGTTGCAGTTGCTGGAGCGCGGGCTTTGAGGATGGCAAGCCGCAACGTGAGCGGCCCAGGGACATCGCTGGGTGGACTGCTCATTGGTCGTATCTTCAGCAGTTCGTAGCCGCAGTCATCATTCGGGAGTTGCTCGTTTCCAAAAGGAAACATTACAATGCGGGCCAGTGTTGCATCAGGGAGGGATACTTGATGAGCACAGGATCTTCGCATGCCCAAAGCATCCCCGGGTCTGGAACAGCTGCTTCCGGACCATCCTTACGCCCGCATTCTGCGGCGGGCTTTTCCGTATCACCCCGTCTCCCAAAATGAACCGTTAGCCAACCAGCTTGACGACGGCGAGGGCTTGTCACGCGACTTCGCGCTTGCTCTTGCGCGCTTGGCCGATCAGACCTGGCTTGAATTCAACGACTTGCCCTGCAACCCGGTCGATAAGACGCGGGCTGCAGTGTCATGACGACCAAAGGCGTCATCCTCGAACAGGCTGACAGGTCGTTCACGCACATCGAGCCGCACGGTGGCGGAGGCTACGCGAGAACAGTTGATGCAGCATGATGAATTCCTCTTTCTTGTTTTACGTGCCGGGGTTCCTGCGTCACACCAGTGACGATGCAGCGAACCGCGATGCGTGGCCGATCAAGCCGGCCCACGCATCGGATGGCCCTGCATCAGGCACCAGCGTAGGTCGAATCGGCGGTGCTGTCAGCAGTCTGCACTTCAC
Source organism: Herbaspirillum sp. C7C8 (assembly GCF_022627875.1). Lineage (NCBI taxonomy): Bacteria > Pseudomonadati > Pseudomonadota > Betaproteobacteria > Burkholderiales > Oxalobacteraceae > Herbaspirillum > Herbaspirillum sp. C7C8. The sequence goes on along the minus strand of NZ_JABXGG010000008.1, from coordinate 166,765 downwards.
TCTTGACGGGACCGTTGCCGAGAACCGGGAACACCGAGTCAGGCTGGTTGGCGATGCCTTGTGCCTGGGCGCGGGCCAGGTCAGCCTTCACTGCAGCGCGGGTGGTGTGCGAAACGAAAGGCTGGTCGACCGGGTATTGGGCTTCAGCGAAAGCGACCGACGAAGCGGACAGGGCCAGGACAGCGGCGATGATGGTCTTTGCGGACATGATGTTTCTCCTTGAATGCGTTAAGTGGACTTGAGTCAGGTTCATTACAGTTCAGTGAGCACCTGGCCGGGATGTCGGTCGGCCGATACCACTCTCTAGAACCGCATCGTTTCTTGCGTTGCGATGTCGTTCATCGATGGACTGAAGTCTACGGAAGAGCGCGAGGGAGAAAAACCATGCTGGAGAGAATTGAGTGTTCCGGGTTCTGGAACAATCGTCATTGCCTATCAGAGCGATAGTCCGGAAATGAAACAAAGCCGCGACATCAGGTCCACTGACGCTGGCTTGCGCGCAGGGGCCGGGTGTATTCCTCGTGCTGCGCTTGCCTGACTACGGGCTTGGCATGATCGGCCTCGGCCGCAGTACGGGACGTCGGTGAGCCAGGCTGCGAGGATATCCGCGCAGGGGGCATGGGCAGCTGCGGCGGACGCTCCACCGGCGGCAGGCGTCCACCCCCGAGAGACTTGCGCAGGCGCGCGGGCTGGTCGGTAGTGGATGGGGTGGTGGCTGGCATGGTGCGGATCTCCCGTCTTGTCGCGGCAAGCAAGCGTGCCGCGTTGTCATTGTCGAGACCAGTATCACGCCGGAAAGGCTTGCCGTTAAGCGGACAACGGCTCTGCCTGCTGTAGGAAAGCAGGCAGAGCCGCAGCGGACCAGGGAGCCAGATGCGCCGGATCAGAAATGGTGATCGTAACGGATCTGGAACTTGCTGTTCTCGGCCCGGTTGCGTACGGCAAATTCTTGGTACACGTTGAAGAACAGCAGATCGCGATCAGACAATTTCACCATCGCTGCCGGCCCCAGTCCGACTACGCGCTCGCGACGCCCCGCCACATCGCTGCCGTTGACCTGGGTATCGGTGATCTGCTGCAGCCAGTAGCCCGCCGCACCGATGGTCAGATTCGGATTGAGCACGTACTCGGCGGAGAAGTTGGCATGCACCGCCTGCCCCACCTGGGTGGAACTGACGTTGTTGCCAAAGGCCGCATTGGGCGAGTTGTTGCGGGCGTTCCAGAGATAGTGCAGGCGCCAGCTGAAACTCAGGTTCTGGCTGGCCCACAGCGTGCCGGCCCAGTAAGGATCGAAGGACCAGGCATTGCTGCCCGGATTGACGGAGGCGTTGCGGTCATAGGCACCGGTCGGCAAGATGAACTGGAGTTCGAAACGCTGCGCATAGCGCGGCCCTTGCGCCCCCATGACGGGGTCGAACTGCACGGACACGCCGGCGCTGATGTCGCCCACGCCGGTATTGCCGCGAAGGATGGCATTGCTGGCGCCATCGTCGACCTTGGCATGGGCCACCCACGGCACCAGTACCTGGAAGCCCAGTTGCTTGTTGCCGAATTTCGCTCCCGGTGGCACGTAGATGAACTGGCTGATGGGCGCGAAGACGCTGATGTCCTGGGTGGCAGGAAGGCCCAGCCGCTTGCCGTTGTTGTCCAGCAGTCTGGTGGCCTTGGTGTAGGTGAGGTATTCGACGAAATAAAAACCGGGACCGCCGGGCAGCGGTGCGCCATCGAAGAAGCTGGTGCCGCCCAGGTTGACGGCGGGCTGGTCGTAGGCGCTGGCCAGCGCGGGCAGCAGGCTCAAGGTCAGTGCCAGCCACGCCGCACGTCGGCGGGCGGGTTGTCGCTTGTTGCTCATGTTGTCTCCTTGTGTTGTTGTGTTGTTGTGTTGTTGTCGTTCGGGCCCCGTTGCAGCGACTCACAGATAGGTCGACGCCAACCCGCCATCGACCGGCAGGTTCACGCCATTGATCCAGCGGCTGCCGTCATCGCACAGCCAGACGATGGCCGCGGCGATCTCGTCCGGATAGGCCGGGCGCTTCATGCGGTGGGCATCCTTCTGCACGCGCTCCTGCCCGAGCATGGTCACGAAGTCACCCAGGATGGGGGTGAGCACCGGACCGGGGGCGACACTGTTCATGCGGATCGCATGCTGGAGGAACCAGGGCTGGGCCTGAGCCATGCTCCAGACGATGAGCGCCTCCTTGAAATACTGGTAGCAGTTCTCCTGCGCGACCGGATGCTGCGCCAGCCATTCGGCGCCCGCCGCAAAACCAGCGGTCTGGGCCAGCGCCTTGTGCTGTTCCAGCCGCTTGGGCCACTCGGCACCAAGGATGGAGGCCACGTTGACGATGGCACTGCCGGGCGGCATGCGACGGATCAGCAGTTCGGTGAAATGACGCAAGCCGAGATAGTTCACGCGCGCAACCAAGTCCACCGGCGCGGTGCCGGGCACGCCGGCCACGTTGCACAGGCCATCGATCTGCTCGGGCAGTTGCGCGACGACGTCATGGATGGCATCGGCGCTGGAGAGATCGGCCTGCACGAAGGCTGCCATGCTGATCATGGGCGCATTGCGATCTACCCCGATCACGCGGGCGCCCTGTCCCCGCAGCAGCCGGGCGGTCTCGGCACCGATGCCGGAAGAAACGCCGGTGACGACGATGGTCTTGTCTTGCAGTGTCATGCTGGTCTCCTTGGATAATGATTTATATCGTTCAACTTCTTGCTGCTGCATCCATGCAATGGCTTCAGAAGGGATACGGCGTGGCCTGCTCCTTGACCGTGATCCACTTCCATTGCGTGTATTCTTCCCAGTCCGCCGGGCCGCCCACGCTGGTGCCGTTGCCGGCGATGCCGGGGCCACCGAAGGGATTGACGCATTCGTCGTTGACGGTCTGATCGTTGACGTGGACCATGCCCTGGCGCAGCCGCGCGGCCACCCGCATGGCCCGCGCCAGCGAACCGGAGATCACGCCGGCGGCCAGTCCGCCCTGGTTCTGGTTGGCCAGGGTGATGGCCTCGTCCTCGGAACCGACGGTGATGACGCTGGCCACCGGACCAAAGATTTCTTCATCAAATACGCGCATGCCCGGTCGTACGCCGGAGAGGACGGTCGGTTGATAGAACAAACCTTCATATGCGCCTCCAGCCAGCAAGTGCGCGCCTGCCGCCACGCTGTCCTGCACCAGTCCATGCACGCGCTGCAGCTGGCGCGCATCGATCAGCGGACCCAGGGCCACCTGGCCGCCGGCGCCATCGCCCACGGGCAGGTGGCGCGCCTTGTCAACCAGTCGCTCCAGCAAAGCCGGGGCCAGCGAGGCATGGACCAGGATGCGATTGGCCGCCATGCAGATCTGGCCCTGGTGCAGCCAGGCGCCCCAGGCGGCGTTGCTGGCTGCGATATCGAGGTCGGCGTCGTCGAGGATCACCAGCGCATTGGCGCCGCCCAGTTCCAGCGAGACCTTCTTGAGATGTCGCCCCGCCAGTTCGCCGATGCGACGGCCCACGGCGGGCGAACCGGTGAAGGCGATCATCGCCACCTGGGGCGCCGTCACCAGCGCCTCGCCAGCCTGTGCGCCACCGGGCAGCACGTGCAGCAGTCCGGCGGGCAAACCCGCTTCCTCGAAGACGCGGGCCAGCATGAAACCGCCGGAAATCGGTGTACGCACATCCGGCTTGACCACCACCGCGTTGCCCGCCGCCAGCGCCGGCGCGACCGTGCGCAAGGTCAGGATCAGCGGGAAATTGAAGGGCGAGATCACCCCGATCACACCCAGCGGCGCGCGCCGCGCGATGCTCAGTCGTCCGGGACTGCCGGGCAGCAGCTGGCCCTGGGCCTGCAAGGGCATGGCGGCGGCAAGATGGCATAGGGTGATGGCCTCGCGTACCTCGTGCTCGCCCTTGAAGAGCACGCCGCCGGTCTCGCGGGCGACCATGCGCGCCAGCTCATCGAAGTGCTGCTGGAACAGCGCAGCGGCGCGCCGGAAGATCTCGGCGCGCTCACGTGGCGGCCGCGCCAGCCAGTCGGCCTGGGCCGCCACGGCAGCCTGCACCGAGACGGCCACATCGTCGGCACCGGCCAGGCCGACCTCGGTCAGCGGCGCGCCGGTCGCGGGTTCGATGACGGTGGTGCCGTGGGCGGTTTCTTCCCAGCGACCACGAAACAGGTGGCGCTGCCAGCGGGCAGGATCAAGCAAAGGGGTGGATGGCTTGGACATGCAGGTCTCCTTGGTAATGGCCGGTCAATCCGGATCAGCGGCCATTCTGCAAAGCCTGTGCCACCGCGCGATACGCCACTGCATGCGGCTTTGCAGCAAGCTCATCCATCCGCACCCCTTGCTGTCGGATGGTTTTTTCAGGGCGGAAAATTGCTGCGTCGGAAGCGGTTTCTTGATGCACTGCAGCTTGCGCATTTGCGCAAATTCACCAACCATCAGCCCACTGAATTTCATCATTTGATGAACTGCGCCATCGCGGCGCGCGCTTGCCGAACCCTTGCCAGGAGCCCGTCCATGCCGCCATCCCAGCGTATTTCCCTTGCCGAGATGGTGCGCAGCCAGGGCACGGCAGCGTCCCCGGTCCAGCTGAGTTCGGCCAGTACCGACCGCTGGAGCGTGGATGCCCATCCGACCCTGTCGGACCTGAGCGAATGCCTGTTCTTCTCTCCGGGCGATGGCCGCATCTGGCTCAATGACCAGCGCATGCTGCTCATCCACAGTCGCAGCATGGGCACGCTGCGGCGCGAGCTGATCGACAATCTCGGCATCGACAAGGCACGCGGCCTGCTGACCCGCGCCGGCTACATCTCGGGGGCGCGGGATGCGCAACTGGTGCGCGAACGCTGGCCCGAGGCTGACCCCTCCACCATCCTCATGGCCGGGACGCGGCTGCATACCCTGGAGGGCGTGGTGAAGGTGGTCCCGGTCAGCTTCAGCTACGACCCCGAGACTGGCCGCTACGAGGGCCAGTTCCTCTGGCACAACTCCAGCGAAGCCGATGAACACCTGGCCGCCTATGGTGTGGCCACCGCACCTTCCTGCTGGCAGCAGATCGGCTATGCCATCGGCTACGTCAGCACGCTGCTGGGGCATCTGGTGATCTTCCGGGAGGTCGAATGCCGCGCCATGGGCACGCCGCATTGCCGCGTGATCGGCAAATCGGCCGAACTGTGGAGCGATGCAGAGGATGACCTGCGCTACCTCAATGCCCAGGACTTCGTCGGCAGCGGGATGCTGGCCACCGATGGCGAGATGGCTGCCGAAGGTGCCGCCGGGCCCGATATCGAGGCCATGGAGGCTGATCTGACCCGCGCGCTGGTGGGTACGTCCTCGGCCTTCAACGCCGCCTGCCACCTGCTCAATCGCGTAGCCGCCACCGATGCCACGGTGCTCTTCACGGGGGAGTCGGGCGTGGGCAAGGAACGCTTTGCGCGCATGCTGCACCAGATCGGTCGCCGCGAACGCCAACCCTTCGTCGCCATCAATTGCGCCGCCATTCCCGAGACTCTGATCGAAACCGAACTGTTCGGTGTGGAACGCGGCGCCTACACCGGGGCCACGCAGTCACGCGCTGGCCGCTTCGAACTGGCCGATGGCGGTACGCTCTTCCTCGATGAGGTGGGGACCTTGAGCCTGGTGGCGCAAGGCAAGCTGTTGCGCGTGTTGCAGGAGGGAGAATTCGAGCGCGTCGGCTCGAGCCGTCCGCTCAAGGTCAAGGTGCGCGTGGTGGCCGCCACCAACGAGGACCTGGCGCTGGCGGTACGTGAGGGACGCTTCCGCCAGGATCTGTTCTTCCGGCTCAACGTGTTCCCGATCCACCTGCCCCCGCTGCGCGAGCGACGCGACGACATTCCGCTGTTGATGAATCACTTCCTCAAGTTCTATGGTCAGCGCCATGCCGTGGCAGTGCGCGGTTTCACGCAACGCGCAGTGCAGGCCCTGCTCAACTACAGCTTTCCCGGCAACATCCGGGAATTGCAGAACCTGATCGAGCGCGGCGTGATCCTGGCCCAAGGGCATCCGCTGGATTTGCCGCACATGTTCATCAGCGGCGAAACGCTCAATGACGAGGTGCTGTCCCTGGCCCTGCAGGGTGAGGGCGAAAGCGAGCGGGGCACGCTGGCGGGACGGCATGGCCGGGGCCGCGATCCGGCATCGACCTCAGCGTCTCCCGCAGGCAGCCTGCTGGAGACGGTTCAGCAATGGCGCAGCACACAGAAGGAGACCGATGCGCCACTGTCCCTGCCCGCACTGGAGCAAACCCTGATCGCCGAGGCCATCGCCCGCGCCGGAGGCAACCTCTCTGCGGCGGCACGTCTGTTGGGAATCACGCGGGCACAGCTGGCTTACCGCCAGCAGAAAGGGACGCCTTAGGGCCCGGGCGGTGCCGGGAAAGAAAGCGCGGGAGCGTCAGGCGACGTTCTTGTAGGGACTGGGCCGGTCGGTCTCTTCGTCCACGATCTGCATCTCGCCGATGCGGTTGCGCAACTCCTCCCAGGGATGAATGGGCAGGTTGTCATCGCGGGGCCCGGACTGCATGCGGGCGGCAAGGTCCTCCACATCCTGCGTCACGCGCTCCTGCCAGCGGTGTTCCAGCGCGATGAACAGCGCAATGGCCGCGACCAGCCCGAGCGAACACAGCGCCAGGGCGGCATAGATGGCGTACTGCATGATGTTGTCGAACCAGTCCATGTCCTCCCCGTCGTCGTTATCTCAGGTCATGCGGCGATGGTAGCGCGCGGCCTCGCAGGCGCCCATCAGGAAATGACTGAGGCGCCGGGGGCGACAGGCGGCCAAGCTCATCCACAGGAACCGGCGCCACCGGCACACGGTCTGCCGTTCAGGCCCGGGCTGCAGGATGCACCCGACCCGCATTCCCCGTCCACGGAGCCCCCGATGATTGCCACCCCGTCCGCCAACATCCCTGCCCGCCTCGACCGCCTGCCGTGGTCGCGCTGGCACTGGCGCGTGGTCATCGCACTGGGTGTGGCCTGGGTGCTGGACGGGCTGGAAGTGACCCTGGTCGGCTCGCTGGGCAGCGTGCTGGAGCGCAGCGATACCCTGGCGCTGGATGCGGCCCAGGTCGGCTGGACCGGCTCGCTCTACATCGCCGGTACCGTGCTGGGAGCACTCATCTTCGGCCGCCTCACCGACCGCCTGGGACGCAAGCGGCTCTTCATGCTCACGCTCATGCTTTACATGGCGGCGACATTGGCCACCGCCTTTGCGCAGGATTTCCTCTTCCTCGCACTGTGCCGCTTCGTGACCGGCCTGGGCATCGGCGGCGAATATGCGGCCATCAACTCGGCTATCGATGAGCTGGTGCCCGCGCGTGTGCGTGGACGGGTGAACCTCATCATCAACGCCAGTTTCTGGATCGGGGCGGCGCTGGGTGCAGGCTTGTCGCTGGTAATCCTGGACCCGCAGGTGATGGGCGCCGCATTGGGCTGGCGCGCATGCTTCCTGCTGGGCGCGGTGCTGGCGGTGGCGGTACTGCTGGTGCGCCGGCATGTACCGGAAAGCCCGCGCTGGCTGCTCATGCACGGCCGCCACGCCGAAGCCGAAGCCGTGGTGCGCAGCATCGAAGCGCAGGTCGAGCAGCAACACGGAGCCCTGCCCGCCGTGGACCACGCGCCCGGTGCAGCAGCCCAAGGTGGCGCGGCAGGCAGCGGCATGCTGCCCTGGCGCGAGATCGCCCACGTGCTGCTGCATCGCTATCGCCAACGCAGCGTGATGGTGGCGCTGATGATGGTGGCCCAGGCCTTCGTCTACAACGCCATTTTCTTTACGTATTCGCTGGTGCTCACGCGCTTCTTCCAGGTGCCGGACCATCGCGTGGCGCTCTACATCTTTCCCTTTGCGCTGGGCAATGTGCTCGGGCCGCTGTTGCTGGGCCATCTGTTCGACAGCATCGGCCGTCGCCGCATGATCGCGGCCACCTATCTGCTCTCCGGAGCCGGACTGGCCGCCACGGCCTGGGCCTTCAATGCCGGGCTGCTGGATGCGCGCTCGCTGGCGCTGTGCTGGAGTGCGGTGTTTTTCGTCGCCTCGGCGGCGGCCAGTTCGGCCTACCTCACCGCCAGCGAGGTATTCCCGCTGCGCATGCGTGCCATGGCCATCTCGATCTTCTACGCCATCGGCACCGGCGTAGGCGGATTCCTTGCCCCGGTGCTGCTGGGCTGGCTCATCGCCAGTGGAGACCGCCATGCGGTAGCCGCAGGCTATGCGCTGGGCGCATGTCTGGCGCTGCTGGCCGGGGGGTGCGCGCTGCGCTTTGCGGTGGATGCGGAAAGGCGCACGCTCGAAGAGGTGGCGGAATGGAAAACCTGAGCTGATGAGACAACCATCCTGTCATCAGCCGGGCTTATGACAGGATTTTTTCCGCAATGCCCGCTCCCAGCGGTGCCAGCAAGGCCTGCAATTCCTCTTCACCGAACTTGATGGTGGCGGTGTCATCGCGGCCCAGCATGCCATCGGCCAAGGCGGACTTGCGCGTTTGCAGTTCGAGCAGGCGTTCTTCGATGCTGCCCTCGATGACCAGCTTGTAGACCACGACCTGGCGCGTCTGCCCGAGCCGGTGCGCGCGGGCAATGGCCTGCTCTTCGACGGCAGGATTCCACCACGGATCGGCCAGCACCACCGTATCGGCGGCAGTCAGGTTCAGGCCGACCCCGCCGACCTTCAGGCTCACCAGCATCAGCGGCACCTCACCGCGCTGGAAGCGGGCGATCACACCGCTGCGGGCGGCCGGCTCGGTGTCACCGGTGAGCATCAGGCAAGGCAGTTGCAGCGTCTGCAGTTGCGCCTCGATCAATGTCAGCATGCTGGTGAATTGCGAGAAGACCAGGATGCGCCGCCCCTGCTCCACCAAGGACGGCAGGGTATCGCACAGCCACTCGATCTTGGCGCGTTCCAGTCCGCGCGGCATGCGGCCCTGCTTCAACAGATAGGGATCGCAGCAGACCTGCCGCAACTTGAGCAGCGCATCCATCACCGTGACCTGGCTACTGCCCAGACCGCGCCGCTCCAGCGCGCGGCGTACCTGCTTGTCGGCGGCAATGCGTACACTCTCGTACAAGTCGCGCTGGCGCCCCTGCAATTGCAGGCGCTCGACGATCTCGATGCGGGCGGGCAGCTCCTGCAACACATCCTGCTTGCGCCGACGCAGGATGAAGGGACGTACGCGCTGGGCCAGCAGGCGCGCGCGCACGGTTTCTCCCTGTTGCTCGATGGGCTTGCGCCACAGTCGCGCAAAGCTGCGTGCATCGCCGAGAAAGCCCGGCATGAGGAAATGGAACTGGCTCCACAATTCGCCCAGGTGATTTTCCAGTGGTGTGCCGGTCATGCACAGACGATGGCGCGCATGCAGACGACGCGCGGCGGCGGTGCTGCGGGCGGCGGCATTCTTGATGGTCTGCGCCTCGTCCAGCACCAGCAGATGAAAGCGCAGCGACAGCAACAGGTCGAGGTCGCGCCACAGCAAGGGATAGGTGGTCAGGACCAGGTCAGCCTGTCCTTGGGCAACGGCGCTGACATGCTGCGCACGCTGCTGGCCATGCAGCACCCTCACGCGCAGGGTGGGGGCGATGCGCTGCGCTTCCTGCTGCCAGTTGAACAACAGCGAGGTCGGCACTACCACCAGCGCAGGCAGGTCGAGCCGTCCCTGTTGTTGCTCGATGAGCAGATGGGCCAGCAGCTGCGCAGTCTTGCCCAGGCCCATGTCGTCGGCCAGGATACCGGCCAGGCCATGCTGGCGCAGGTACTGCATCCAGGCCACGCCCTGCAACTGGTAAGCGCGCAGGGTCAGACCCAATCCCCCGGGCGCGGCCACCGGCGGCACACTGCCGGCGGCGCGCAGGCGCCGGGCCAGTTGCAGCACGCCACCGGCACCGCTCAGGTGCCAGGGCGCGCCACCGTCCAGCGTCTGCAGACTGGTCTGCAGGCTCTCCAGACGATGCGCATCCCAGGGCGAGAGTGGCAGCGGACCTTCCTTGCGCTTGAGGTCGACCAGCAGGTCCAGCAGGGCCAGCACCACTGCCTTGAGCGGACCGGCCATGGCATCGATGCGACGACCACCGGGAGCGCGCAGGGAGATCACGGCGTGCGGGTCCATGCGCTCTACCTGTTGGGCATCGGCCCAGCGCGGATCGCGGCGCAGCAGGTCGGCCACCATCGGCGCCACATCCAGGGTCTGGCCATCGACCTCGATGCCCATCGAGAGCAGCCAGCGACCACTGGGGTCCAGGCCGTCGAAGATCTCGCTGGAGAAGGGGCGCGGCAGCAAGGGTGCGGCCACTTCGCGCGCGCTGACCTCACCGGTCTCGCTGCTGACGATGAAGCGCCATGCCGTGACCGGGACGCTCTCATGTGCAAAGCCGGGACGCACGCGCAGAGTCCAGCCCATCTGCTGCAGACGTGGCGCCTGGTCGGCCCAGAAATCGCCGAAGCTTTCTTCCAGTATCAGAGTCCACAGGGGACCGGCGTCGTGCAGGGGATTGTCGGCACGCCATTGCAGGGCATCTTCCCGCAAGGGCAGCAGGCCCATCTCTCGAAGGATCTCCAGCGCGTTGGACTCGGCAACAAGGTCACGCACAACATGGGCTGGCGTGTACGTGAGCTCGTCATCGGGATGGCCCACGGGCGCCGGCGTGCTCCAGCGCTGCGCGCCTTGGCCATAGACCCAGTCGATCTGCGCCACCGTCACCATGCCGCCACGTGGCCCGAACAGGCCATGCGCACGCATGCCCAACAAGCCGTCACCACGGGTGAGCGTCTGCAGGGTCAGGCGGGGATGGAATGCGCTGGGGGAATGCGAAGCGGACATGCGACCGGGGGAAGAACGGGGAAGCAGTCATTGTAGGGCGCTTCAGCGCCAGGCGTGCAGGAGCGCGGATGAAACCGCTGGACGTCCTGCGCATGCGCACTACGCATGGGCAGTGACGGGACCTCTTACCGGGCGGGCGGCGTGATGCAGAAGTCCAGCATCATCGCGAAGGGTGTGCGGCCCTCGCCGGTGGCCCATACCCATACGGCCCAGCACAGCAGGCTGCATACCAGCAGCAGAGCCAGCACGATGTGCAGTCCGGATGCCTTGCGCAGGAAGCCTTCGACGCGGTCAAACAGGGCGGTCATGGAGATAGATGCAGAAATGGAAAAACTTGGGAGACCTCATTGTAGCCAAGGCCCCGGCCCGATGAAATGGGACAAATTGCCGCAGTGTCACGCTGGCAATATCCCTGCGTCGCACCGTGCGGGGTACTCTGTTACCCTGACGCATTGTTCCTTCGCTGCTTGCCGCCTCGCCATCATGACCACTGCCCTGCTCATCATCGATGTCCAACGCGCCCTTTGCACCGGTGCGCAGGCCGTTGCCGACGGCGACGCCACCATTGCCAACATCAACCTGCTGCGGGCAAATGCGCGTGCGGCGGGCGTGCCGGTGATCTTCGTACAACACGAAGACGGCGGCTCCTTGCAGCACGACAGTGACGGATGGCAACTTGCACACGGACTGCATCACCAGGCCGATGACCTCTACCTGCGCAAGCGCGGCTCGGACGCTTTCCACCAGACCGCGCTGGAATCCCTGCTGCGCGAACGCGGCGTGACGCGTCTGGTGATCTGCGGCATGCAGACCGAGTTCTGCGTGGAATCCACCGTGCGCCGCGCGCTGGCGCTGGGCTTTGCGGTGACGCTGGCCGCCGGAGCGCACACCACCGCGCCCAATGGCGTGTTGTCGGTACCAGAGGTGGTGGCACATCATCAGGCTACGCTGGCCAATCTGGGGGCGTATGGCGTGCGCGCTACCATCACGGCGGCCTGCGATGTCGCCTTCTGATCCTGCCCGGGGCGTTCAGAACCGCTGCGGGCTGAACGGCGTCAGATCGATTTCCGGCGCCTGCCCCGCCAGCAACTGTGCGGCGATGCGTCCAGTGCGAGCTGAACAACCCAGTCCGATGTGACCGTGGCCATAGGCGTGGATGATGTCGGCACTGGCGCTGGCCGGGCCGATGCAGGGCATGCCGTCGGGCGTGCTGGGACGGCGACCCAGCCAGTATTTCACGTCCTCCACCGGCAGCGTGCGCGGCAGGCCGGGGAAAAGTTTGAGCGCGATGTCGCGCATGATCTCGCCGCGTCGCCAGTCCGGCGCCGCCTCGAAGGAGGCGAACTCGACCTGCCCGGCAATGCGCAAGCCGGTCTCCATCTGGGTCGCAATGACCTTGAATTCGGACACCATCATGGGCGTACGGGCGCGCGCCTGGTGGTCCTGCCCACTGATGACGACGTGGTAGCCGCGCTCGCTCTCCAGTTGCACCTGATCGCCGGCGGCGGCTGCCAGTGCCTTGGAACGCGCACCGGCGCAGATGACGGCGGCATCGCAGGCGAGTTCGCCCTGTTCGGTCAGCACCGCCTTGAGCCGTCCCTGCTCCACGCGAAAACCGGTGGCGCGCCCGTCGACACGATGCGCACCGCGCGCCAGTGCATAGGCCTGCAAGGCCTGCAGGTAGGCGGCGGGATGGCGACAGTGACCAGCCTCGTCGACGTGCACTGCAAAGCCGAAGGCCGGGTCCAGGTCCGGTTCACGCGCACGCAGGGCGGCGCCCTCCACTTCCTGCCACTGGATGCCCAGCTCGCGGCGCACACCCCAGCCGAAGGCGTCGTTGTCGAAATGCTGGCGCGAACGATAGACGTGCAGGACGCCGGAAGTATCGATCAGGTGGGCCACGCCGGCGCGCTGCGCTACCTCCAGATGCAGGCTGCGGGCGTCGGCCACCAGGGTGCGCAAGGCGCGCGCGGTGCTACGGATGCGATCACGCCGCGCACTGGCAAGGTTGCGCACCAGCCATGGAGTGAGGCGCGGCAGGTAACGCCAGCGAATCGACAAGGGCCCCAGCGGATCCATGAGGTAAGCCGGCACCTTCTTCCACATGCCCGGCTCCACCGGGGGGATCACCGAATGCGAGGACAACCAGCCGGCATTGCCGTAGCTGGAGGCTTCTTCACTACCGGCTGCATTGAAATCAAGCAGGGTGACCTGCAAGCCCTGGTCGAGCGCATGGATGGCGCTCATGAGGCCGACGGCACCGCTGCCGATGATCACGGCATGGCGGGGAAAGATGATCTCAGGGGAGCTGGACATGGCGGGATGTGCGACGCAAAGCTGCATGATACGAGAACTGGTCGCAGACGTCAGGCGCGTGCAGGATCACCGCGCCTGGTTGTAGAGCACCGTGCGCGGCAGATAGGGCTGGCCATTGATGCGCCGCTGCTGATGAAAATGGCCACTGCCGAATTGCACGCTGAGGATGTCATGGCGCGCATCGTAATAGCGTGACTGCACGCCCAGCAGGCCCATGACCGTATGCTCCAGCTGGTCGGTCTGGTAGGGACGGTACTCGAGCTGGGCCTTGTCTTCCGGACTCTTGCCGGTGAAGGAGCGGGTCCATACCAGCATCGGGATTTCATAACCGGTGGCATCGCTCACCGACTGGCCGGCGTGATTGCGCGTATGGCCCACCTCCTGCGCATGGTCGGAACTGAAGAGCAGGCTGGCATTGTCCTGCCGCGCCGCGTTCATGGTGAGTCTGAACATGCTGCCGACCACGTAGTCGTTGTAGGCCATGGCGTTGTCGTATTCATTGCGCAGCTGGCGTATCCAAGCCGAGCGGTCGGCACCTTCCAGTTTCTCCGTCACGCCGTCGCGCACGGTGTCGAAACGCGCATACTCGCCGGGATAGCGCATGTCATAGGTAGGGTGCGCGCCCAGCAGATGCACCACAATCAGCTTCTTCGGGGCCGGGTCCTGCAAGGCGGTTTCCAGCGCCGGCAAGAGGTTGCCGTCGAAATTGTTTTCACCGCGCCCGGCCCCCTTGTTGATGAATACCTGCTCGTCGGCACGGCGCGAGACCAGGCCCAGCCAGCCGTCATTGGGGGGCTGGTTGGACAGCCAGTGAATGCGGAACCCCGCCTCACGTGCCAGCATCAGGACATCCGGCTTGCGGTTCCAGGCCTGCGGATCGTTGAGGTCGGCGGGCGTCAACATCTTCATCAGCGAGGCCATGGTGGCCGGTTCCGAGGAGACCACGTCACGAAACACGATGAGCTCCTGGCGCATCGCTTCCAGGGTCGGCGAGGTCGGGCGCTCGTAGCCATACAGGGACATGTTGGCGCGGTTGAGGCTCTCGCCGATGATCCACACGACCGTGTTGCGTTCCGGTCCCGTGTAACGTACCTGCCAGTCGGAGCGATGCGCCATGTTACGGGCCACATCGGCTTCCATGCTGGCGGCCTGGGCCAGTTGGTCGCGATAGTCGAGATAGCGGATGGGCCAGAACAGCAGCGGGTTTTCCTTGGCCATGGTGGGATTGAAATGCAGGGCCACGAACACGGCCAGCAAGGCGCCCACGGCGGCCCGGCCACGCCAGCGCCAGGGTGCGGCGGGCCGGGCCTGCTCGCGGCGTCGCAGCCAGCGCTCGCCCAGCCACAGGCCGCCCCACGCCAGCAGCAGCAGGCCCAGCGCCTCGGCCAGGTCGCCACCGTTATGACGGAAGAATTCGCTGCTCTCGGCGGGGTTGGTGTTGAAGACGGCTTGCAGCACCAGAATGGGATTGGGGCGCAGGCCGAAGTAGTCGCGCAGGAAACCCTTGATGGCCGCATCGAGGAAGAACAGCCCCAGCACGGCCAGGGTAGCGCGCGAGAACCACTGCGGCCGCTCGCGCAGCCAGGACAATATCAGGAACAGGCCGGCAATGCCCGGCAAGGCGGTCGCCATGAGCACGCCGCTCTTGGCCAGTTCATTGGTGCTGATGCGATCCAGTGCCCAGAAGATGACCAGGCCCACGAGACCCAGGCCAAGTCGGTTGACCAGTTTGTTCAATGCAGTCTTTCCGCCGCCCCACCCGGCAAGATGTTATCCCGAAGAAATATTGTCCATGACACCGCTTCCCTGGCGGCTTGTTCACCCTGGTGCCGACACGCTGTCGGGCCTGCGCGATAGGACAGGCTCGGCGATGATTTGTTTCCGCGCGGCGCGGCAGAGTATCGCACCCCGCAGGAAAAACACCAACCATGCCGGCTCAGATCCGCTGCCGCGTGAGTGCAGCGGTACATCCATCCCCGTCGGGTTCTTTGCTTCCCTGTCCGCGGTGCGCAGGCTCAGCCGAAACGGAATAACTGCGCCGCCGTCTCGCCGGTGATGCGCCGGCGGTCTTGTTCATCACTCACCAGGGCCTCGAAGCGTCGCCAGCTGTCGCCGTAGTCGGTCACGCTTTCATGCTGGGTATGCGGCCAGTCGCTGCCCCACAGCAGGCGATCGACCCCGAAGTGCCGGCGCAGCAGCGGCCAGGCCCGGCGAGCGAAACGGGCACCACCCTCGCTGCCGCCGTTGCGATACTGCGCCGACAATTTCACCCACACCTGACGCGAGGCGGCGATGGACAGCAGGTAGCCAAAACCGGGGTCGTCCACGCCCAGCGCCGCATCGACCCGGCCGAAGTGATCGACCACCACGTTCAAACCCAGTGCCAGCAAGGGTTCCAGCACCAGCGGCAAATCCGCGGCCTCGCGATGGATCTCGACCTGCCAGCCCATGGCCGCAATGTGCGTGAGCGTGTCGTGCCAGACACCGCGCAAATCGGGCAGCGGCGCACCGCCCACCAGGTTCAGGCGTATGCCGACCACGCCGCCCTGCTGCAGGGCCTGCAACTGCGCCAGGCCGATATCCGCGTCGACCATGGCGATGCCGCGCAGGCGTTGCGGGGCGCGGGCGATGGCTTGCAGCAGATAATCGTTGTCGCTGCCCAGGAAACTCGGTTGCACCAGTACGCCATGACTCATGCCATGTGCATCCAGCCGCGCCAGGTATTCATCGACCGTGACGTCATAGGCCGGCGTGTAACGGCGTACGTCGGCCATCGGCAGGCCGCGCGCAAAGACGTGCGCGTGAGTATCAATGCGCAGCGCGGCTGGGGGCACGGCGGGGAAACTCATGCGCCGGTTTCCATCTGGCGGCCCCGGGTTTCCGGCAGCATCAGCACGGCGATCACGACCAGCGAATAAGCGATGGCGGCATCGATGCCAATGGCCTGGCCCAGCGGCATGGAGTCGCTCATGTGGCCGACCAGGACCGGGAAACCGGCCGAGGCCACGCGTCCGAAGTTGTAGCAGAAGCCCACGCCGGTACCGCGAATGCCACTGGGGTACAGCTCATTGAAGAGCGCCCCCAGGCTGGCCGGGATACCGGCGGCGAAGAAGCCGAGCGGGAAGCCGCATACCAGCATCTGGGTGTTGCTCAGGGGCAGGAAGATGTAGCACAGGACAGTGGCTACGCAGCACAGGGCGAAGCTGGCCACGGTACGACGACGGCCGATGCGATCCAGCAATTGCGCGCTGACGATGCAGCCGCACCAGAAGGCGATGATGATGACGGCCAGGTAGCCGCCGGTAGAGAGCACCGACAGGTGCTTCTCGGTCTTGAGGTAGGTCGGCAGCCAGGTCATCAGTGCGTAGTAGCCGCCGTGCGCACCCACGCCCAGCAGGCTGCCGATGAGGGTCAGGCGCAGCACATCGGGGCGGAAGATGCCCAGCAGCGTGCTGGCGGCGGGCTTGCCGGCAGCTGCCTTGCGACCGGCCAGGAAGGCATCGGTCTCGGGCACCGAACGCCGCACGTAGACCACCAGCAGCGCGGGCAGCAGGCCGATGATGAACATCGCGCGCCAGGCCATTTCCTGCGGCAGCATGGTGAAGAGCACCGAGAACAGCAGCACTGCACCGCCCCAGCCTACGGCCCAGGCACTCTGCACGGTACCCATGGCACGACCGCGATGTTCGGCGCGGATGGTCTCGGCCATCAGCACCGCACCGGCCGCCCATTCGCCGCCGAAACCGAAGCCCTGCAAGGCTTTGAGCACCAGCAATTGCGGATAACTCTGGGCGAACGCGCTCAGGAAGGTGAACAGGGAGAACCAGATGATGGTGATCTGCAGGGTCTTGACGCGTCCGTAGCGGTCCGACAGAGTGCCGGCGAACCAGCCGCCGATGGCAGAGGCCACCAGGGTGGCTCCGCTGATCATGCCGGCATCGGCCTTGGAGAGCGAAAAGGCTGCAATCAGTGCGGGGATGGCCAGGCTGAACATTTGCACGTCCAGCGCGTCCAGTGCCCAACCACTGAAGCAGGCCCAGAAAGTCTTGCGTTCCTTGGCAGTGACCTGCCGATACCATGAAAACATGTCTCGTCCTCTATGCTGAAGGCGCGCAACCTCGGGCTGCCCCGCCCGGCAGCCCATGCTGTGACGGAACGTGGTGCCAGACCGATGGCGGCGCGTAGCGGATTGATTTATCGGATGAATTATTCAGTTACTCAACTACTCATATAGTCATCTATATGAGTTAACGGAAGATAACACAGCCGGGAGGATGCAACAATCCTTCCCGATCAGGGGTGCTGCGACCTCCAGCGATACGTTTTGCAAGCCGTCGGATGTGGGCAGATCATCGTCCGTCAGAACGCGCCGGGCAAGCAACGCGATGCTGTGCCGCTTGGTTTGTCCACCTGCACTTCACCGGCCCGTTGTGAGTGCGCCCGCCCCCGGGTAGACTGAGCACTTTCTCATTGCAAGGCAAGTCTCAGCATGCTCGACCAGAATGGCGCCGATGCGCGCCTGCCGCTCTACCTCCAGTTGCGCGACCAGCTCGCGGCGCAGATCCGCGCCCAGAAATGGCAACCAGGCCAGGCCATCCCCTCCGAGGCAGAACTGAGCCAGACCTATCAGGTCGCCATCGGGACGGTACGCCGGGCGGTCGAAACGCTGATGAGCGAGGGTCTGGTGGAACGGACTCATGGACGCGGCACCTTTGTGCGCAAGGCGCGTTTCGACAACTCGCTGTTCCGCTTCTTCCGCTTTGAAGCGGCCGATGGTCGAGCGCTGCAACCGACCAGCGTGATCGTCAGCCGCAAGCTCATCGAAGCGCCGCGCCGGGTATCCGAGGCCCTGCACCTGAAGAGCCATGCGCGGGTGATCGAACTGCTGCGTCTGCGCAAGGTCGACGGCCAACCGGTGCTGGCCGAGAACATCTATCTGTGCGCCCAGCGCTTCAAGGCCCTGGCCGACAAGGCCCCGGAAGACTTCGGTGATCTTCTGTATCCGCTCTACGAGCGCGAATGCGGGCTCATCGTCGCCTCTGCGCGCGAGACCCTGACGGTGGAGACCGTCACGGCTGCGCAGGCGCGGCTGCTGGGCCTGGCGGAGAAGACGCCGGTCGTGGTGATCGAACGCATCGCCTTCGGCTCGGACGGCACTCCCCTGGAATGGCGACAGTCACGCGGGGCGGCAAGCAAGTTCAGGTATAGCGCGGAGATTCGCTGACTCACGCTCAGCTATCGGCGGGCGTTGTATCCTGCGGACCGACCCCGCTGTGGCTTAAGCGCACACGCATGGCAAAAATGCTGCAATCTGGTTTACTATCGTCGCTCGGCCCATCACTTCTCCCACCATGCAACTGAAGCGATCCCTCATCCAGTCACCCGCTGCCCTTGTGGCCGCTGGCGTCGGCATGCGCGGGCTGAACACCAAAAAACGGCATCTCCGCTGACGGGGATGTCACGTCCCGTCCGGCGGATCGCCTGGCGGGACTGAATCGCAACAGCGCTGCCCTTTCAGACCTCGCCCCGGCGTACTACCGGCGGAACGGCTTTCTTCAACCGTTCTTCACGAGGTACACATGCAATACGATCGTCATCCACAGGCTCTGCAGCTGCACGTCGACGCCCAGTACGCCAGTCCTTACGCCATGTCGGTCTTCGTCGCCCTGCGCGCCAAGGCCCTGCCCTTCACGCTGCATACGGTCGATCTGGATGCCGCCGCCCATCAGGATGCGGCCTATGCCACGCTGTCCCTGACCGCGCGCGTGCCGACCCTGGAGCACGGCAGCCTGGCACTGTCCGAGTCATCGGCCATTACGGAATATCTGGAGGATGTCTTCGGCGGCCCGTCGCTCTACCCGGCCGACCCCGTCGCGCGGGCTCGCGCCCGGCAGGTGCAGGCCTGGTTGCGCAGCGACCTGCTGCCCCTGCGCGAAGAGCGCAATACCCAAGTGCTGTTCTACGGTGCACGCAAGCCGCCCTTGTCAGCGCAGGCGCGGGCCGCCGTGCAACGGCTGTTCAGTGTGGCGAACGCCCTGCTGCCGGAAGGTGCTCACTGCCTCTTCGGTGAGTGGTGCATCGCCGATACCGACCTGGCGCTGATGATCAATCGTCTTGCCCTGCACGACGACGCCGTGCCGCCGCGCCTGGCCGACTATGCACGGACACAATGGCAACGGCCCGCCGTGCAGGAATGGGTGGCAATGCAGCGCCCTCCTCTGTCGACTCCCGCCGCGTAACCATCGCTATGGCTGATCCGCGCTGATCATGAAAAAGGGGCGACGTCGCAAGACGTCGCCCCTTGCAGGACGAACTCCGTATGAGCACCGTCAGGCAATGGCGTCCGGACGCGGACGGGCAATCGCGAACACCACCGCCGCAGCCAACAGGTCGAAGACTGCCAGCAGGATGAACAGAGGACCGTAACCAATCTGCGTGACCAGGACGCCGAAGAGCAGCGTGAACAGTGTCGCGCCCAGGTAGCCGCTCATGCCGGTCAGGCCGGTAGCCGTGGCGACCTGGTTCTTGGTGAACACATCGGAGGTGATCGAATACAGCGCGCCCGACAGCGTCTGGTGCGCAAAGCCGCCCACGGAGAGCAAGGCCACGGCCACATAGGGACTATCGACGAAGCCCACACAGGCCGGCCCGATCATGGCCAGACAGCCCGTGAGCATGACCAGCTTGCGCGAGGTGAACAGCGAGACCTTCAGATGCTTGTGGAAGAAGGGACTCAGGTAGCCGCCCAGAACACATCCGATGTCGGCGGCCAGGAAAGGCAACCAGGCGAACATGGCGATTTCCTTGATGTTCATGTGGCGCTCGGTGGCCATGTACAGCGGAATCCACGCGTTGAAGGTCTGCCAGGCCGGTTCCGACAGGAAGCGCGGGATGGCGATCGACCAGAAGTTCTGGCTGCGCACGATCTTGGTCCAGCTTTCGCGGACCACTTTCTCGGGCGACTTCTCCTGGCCATCGAGGATGTAGTCGCGCTCTTGCGGCGAGAGCAGCTTCTGGTCACGCGGGCTCTTGTAGAACAGCATCCACAGGAAGAACCACAGCACGCCCAGTGCCCCCACCACCACGAAAGACATTTTCCAGCCGCCATGCAGGATGGTCCACACCACCAGCGGCGGTGCGCACAGGGCGCCGATGGAGGAGCCGATGTTGAACCAGCCGATCGCCACCGAGCGCTCCTTGGCCGGGAACCACTCGGTGGACGCCTTCACGCCGCCCGGAATGCCGGCCGCTTCGGTGATGCCCAGCAGGGCACGGAAGAAGGCCAGCCCCTGCCAGCCCGTGGCCAGTGCCGCCCCGGCGCATACCAGCGACCAGGCCAGGGCGAAGATGCCGAAGCCGATCTTGGTCCCTACGGCATCGAGTATGTAGCCGGCCACCGGCTGCATCAGCGCATAACAGATCTGCCATGACACCACGATGTACGAGTACTGCTCCGTACTCATGTTCAGCTCTTTCATCATGGTCGGCGCGGCGACCGACAAGGTGTTGCGGGCCAGATAATTGACGATCAGGGCCAGGGTGACCAGCGTCACCATGTACCAGCGGATTCCTCTTACGTACTTCATGGCGTCTCCAAAAGGATAGTTCTTCAACAGGCAGGCATGGCGCGACCTGTGGCCGCCCGGACCCGGCTGTACGCCCGCTCTCGCGGTGGATGGCGCACAGCCGTCAGCCCCGGGCGGCACCGGGCCGCCTGGCGTCAGGCAGGTCGGGAGTCCATGCCTGTCTCCAAAGGAAGGTTTTTTATCTTTTTTGTCATTTATTTATACGATGTCGTATAAGTTATGCTGCGATTAGTCGGACTAATTCTTCATGCAGGTGGACAACTCTAATGATCAGTGGGCAGGAAGTCAACCGAATTCGCTGCAGTTTTCTTCCCGCAAAGCGCTTTCGCAGGCGATTTTGGCACGACAGGCTGAATCATCGTGCAGCGCCCGAGGACAAGGCTTGCACCCTGGCGTCGACTCCTTCATAGTGTCCGCAGACGAACTCATCGGCAGCAGTCATCGTACATGTCAGCATTCAATCCGCCTTCCCCCGATCCTTCACGTCGCGGCAATCTCAGCCGTTCCGAACATATCTGCAAGCAGATCATCGCGTCCATCCTGCGCGGGGAGCTGGGGGAGAACCGCAAGCTGCCCACCGAAGTGGAGCTGGCGCAGCGCTACGAGGCTTCCCGCACCACGGTGCGGGAAGCGCTCTCGCGGCTGCGCTCGGAGGGCATCGTGGTCTCGCGCCGGGGCTCGGGCAATTACGTGCAGCGGCTGCCGGTGCTGCAAAGCAGTGCCCCGGCGCAGATTGCCAGCATCCATGATGTGGAGCGCTATTACGCTTTTCGCGAATGCGTGGAGGTGGGCGCGGCCGGCATCGCCGCCGCGGCCCGCAAGGAAGAGGATGTCGCCCTGATGCGCCATTGCCTGGAGGCGCTGCGGCGCGCGCAACTGCAGGGCCAGACCGGCGTGGAAGAGGACCTGGCGCTGCACATGGCCATTGCCCGGGCCACCCGCAATCCCTTCTTCATCTCCACCATCGAACATGCGCTGGGTCCTATCCGCCAGTGCATGGAGCTGGCCCAGAACCTGGGCTCACCGCAGGAAGGCGAACGTATCCAGGTCATCGATGACGAGCACCAGGCCATCATCGATGCCATCGCGCTGGGTTCGCCAGAGCAGGCCGAAGCCGCCATGCGCGCGCACATCGGCCATGCCCGCCAGCGCATCTTCGAAGGCGGCTGAAGGCGGCTCAATGCTGCACATGACGCAACGACGCCGGGCCATGCTGCGCCCGGCGTCGCTGGAACATGCCGGTATTACGCGGGATGCTGCACGTTGGCCGGCAGATCGCGGCCGTGATACTTCTTGTAGATGGCGTTGAGCTTGCCATTGCTCATGTTGGTCTTGACCCAGCCATCGATCCATTGCTTCAGGCGCGGCTGGTTCTTGTTGATGGCGATGCCCAGATCAAAGGCCTTCTGTTCGAACTTCATTTCCAGGTTCTTGCCGGGCGACTTCTTCTGCATCTCCTGCAGATTGGATGGCGTACTGGAGAAGACGTCCACCTGACCCGTCACCATCGACGTGATCAGGGTCGCATCATCCTCATAGCGCATGATCTCCGCGCCCTTGGCGTTCTGGGTAGTCAGGGTATCGTTGGGCGTGGCGCGGGTGACGCCGATGCGCTTGCCGTTCAGATCCGCATAATCCTTGATGGCCATGTTCCTGGGGGCCCCGATGATGAGGCTGATGACCGCATAGGGAATGGAGAAATCGATGACCTTCAGCCGTTCCGGCGTAATCGACAGCGAACCCACCACGATATCGGCGCGATTGGCCTGCAAGGTCGGCACGCGCGCCGCATTGGCCACCGGGATCAGGTCGAGCTGCACCCCCAGGTCCTGGGCCAGCAGCCGCGCGGCCTCGACGTCGGAACCGGCCGGCTGCAGCTTCTCGTCGCTGTAGCCGAACAACGGTGTGCTGGAGGTCGTGGCGATGCGGATCTTGCCGGCCTTCCTGATATCGTCCAGCTGGTCGGCCAGCGCCGCGTGGGCGCTCAGGCCCAGGATCAGGGCCGCAAGGGCGGTGCGCGCGAGGGTGCGCAATTTTGCGTTTTTCATTACTTGTCTCCGTTATTTTATGAACAGGTCGTACAGGGAACAGCGTTTGCGCTACAGGTCGGCGGCCAGAAAAGCCTGTAATTCGGGGGTGTGCGGGTGGTCCAGCATGTCGCCGGGACCGACTTCCCAGACCCGCCCCTGGTGCATGTAGATGATGCGATCAGCCACGCGCTTGGCGAAGTTCATCTCGTGGGTCACCAGCAGCATGGTCATGCCATTGGCGGCCAGGTCTTCCATCACGCGCAGCACTTCACCGGTCAGTTGCGGATCCAGGGCCGAGGTCACTTCATCGAACAGCATCACCTTGGGCGACATCGCCAGCGACCGCGCGATGGCCACGCGCTGCTGCTGGCCGCCTGAAAGCTGTTCCGGATACGCGCCGGCCTTCTCATCGAGCCCGACCTGCGCCAGCGCGGCCAGGGCCACGCGGCGCGCTTCGGCCTTGTCCTGCTGCTTGACGTGGCGCAGGGCCAGCATGACGTTCTCCAGCACGTTCAGATGCGGGAACAGGTTGTAGCTCTGGAAGACGATGCCCACTTCGCGCCGCAGCTTGTGCAGGTCGACCTGCGGATCATCGACGCGGATGCCCGCCACCTCGATGCTGCCGGAATCGATGGTCTCGAGGCGGTCGATGCAGCGCAGCGCGGTGGACTTGCCGGAGCCGGAGGCACCGATGATGGCAATCATCTCGCCGCGCGCCACCTCGAAGGACACGCCCTTCAAGACCTGGTTGTCACCAAAGCTCTTGTAGACCTGGTCCAGCCTGACGATGACGGGCTGCGGCTCCTGCGCCGACGCAACGGGCCGCAGATGCGGCACGGATTCGGATTTAGCGATGGCTGACATTGAGCTTTCTCTCCATGGATGCGCTCCACCGCGACAAGGGATAGCAGAGCAGGAAATAGAAGGTGCCCACCAGCAGGAACACCAGGAAGGGTTGGAAGATGGAGTTGTTGATGATCTGCCCGGCCCGCGTCAGTTCGACGAATCCGATGACGGAGGCCAGCGAGGTCATCTTGATCAGCTGCACCAGAAAGCCGATGGTGGGCGGCAGTGACAATCGCGTGGCCTGCGGGATGATGACCAGGCGCAGCGTCTGCCAGCGGGTCAGCGACAGACATTCGGAGGCCTCCCACTGCGGACGCGGCATGGCCTCCACGCAGCCGCGCCAGATGTCGCCCAGGTAGGCGCTGGTATAGATCATCATCGCCAGCCCGGCCGCCACCAGCGCCGGCAGCACCAGCCCATACACCGACAGACCGAAATAGACGATGAAGAGCAGGATCAGCAAGGGTATGCCCTGTATGCACTCGATGAAGAGGATGGCGGGCCGCCGCAACCAGGCGCGCGGCGAGATGCGCGCCAGCATCACCAGGAACCCGCCGAGACCGCCCAGCACGAAAGCCAGCGCAGAGAGCACCAGCGTCCAGCCGATGGACTGCACCATGAAGAAGAAATAGGTCCAGCTGAAGTTGCCCATCATGATGTGCTCCCTTCGATGCGCAGCGAGGCGCTCGTATTGACCGCCACCGGTCGCGATACGCCATGCACATAAGGCACATGGGCCAGGGGTGCCATCCCCGCAGGATCCGTCGCAGGCAGCCGCGACACCGGACTGCGCCGGCCCAGCGCAGCAGCACGGCGCAAGGTGCGGCGGCGCTTGAAGATAGTTTCACCAATGGAATAAGCCACCAGCTTGACCAGCACCGCCAGCACCAGGTACAGGGCGGCGACCACGATATAGGTCTCCAGCGAACGGAAGGTATCGGACTGCACGGTATTGGCAATGGCGGTCAACTCTTCGGCGGAGATCTGCGAGGCCATCGCCGAGGCCTGCATCATCAGCAGAAACTGGCTGGTCAGCGCCGGATAGACGCGCTCGATGGCCGGTTGCAGCATCACGTGCCAGCGGATGCGCCAGACCGACAGGCCCAGGCACTGGGCGGCCTCGATCTGCCCGCGCGGCACCGAATCGATACCGGCGCGGATGATCTCGGCGGCATAGGCGGCGATGTTGATGATCATCGCCAGCACCGCCGCCGCGAAGGTCGGCATGCGGATACCCAGACTGGCCAGGCCGAAATACAGCAGGAATATCTGCACCAGGAAGGGCGTGTTGCGCACCACCTCGATATAGGCACTACAGGTGCGGGCCAACAGACGATTGGGACTGTTCTTGGCGAAGGCAACGAAGATGCCGATGGCGACGCCGACGATGATCGCCAGCGTGGTCATCTTCAGTGTCAGCCAGGCGCCGTGCAGGAACACGGGCCAGTAGGGCGCCAGCGGAGTGAAGTCGAGAGAGAAGTTCATGGGCTGCCGGGTCCATCAAGGTTTCAGGAAACCGGACATCGGTGCGGCGCGGGCGCGATCCTGCTGCGTGCGAGCGGCCCGGTGTTCCGGGTGCTGCCTTGCTGCGATTCAGGTCAAGCGGTTGCGTGCGGTGCTGCCATGCCGCGCGACAGGAGAGGTCCTGCCGCGGCGGAGTACGACGAAATGCGAGGTGACTGCTCGGGTGAAACGAAAACGCTGTGGAAAATTTGAGTTAGTCCGCCAATGGATCAAAGGGTCCCGCCGCCGTGAAGGCGCCACCTTGCAGGGTCGCGACGGGATCATCCGCAGCCGGTTGCGGTTGCGCTTCCACCTTGGCGCAGAAGATCTCCGAACTGTCCTTGGGCGCATAGCCCAGGTGCGCGGCATGACGGTTGTCCCACCAGGTCTTGGCGTTGGCCGACATGCCGTAGACGATGGTGTGACCCACACCCGCAATGAACAGCGCGCGCCGCAGCAGTTGCTCGAAGTCGTCCATGCTCATCCAGCTGGCCAGCATGCGGCGATTGGTCGCTTCCGGGAAGATCGAGCCGATGCGGATGCTCACCGTTTCCACGCCATAGCGGTCGAAATAGAACTGCGCCATGTCTTCACCATAGGACTTGGACAAGCCGTAGTAGCCATCGGGACGCTTGAGATCATGCGCATCGATGCGCTCATCCTGACGATAAAAACCGGTGACATGATTGGAGCTGGCGAAGATGACGCGCTTGACGCCATGACGGCGCGCGGCTTCGTAGATGTGGAAGACACCCTTGATGTTGGCTTCCAGGATCTCCTCGAAAGGACGCTCCACCGAGACGCCACCCAGATGGATGATGGCCTCACAGCCGGCCACCATGGCATCGACCGCCGCACGGTCGGCCAGGTCGCAACCCAGCACCTCTTCATGCGCCCCTGCCGGCGTCACGCCCTGCATGGCCGCTGCCAGATCGGCTACCCGCACACGCTCGGCGAAAGACGCCAGGCGCGGCCGCAATTGCCGTCCCACGCCACCGGCGGCGCCGGTCAGCAAGAGGCGGGAAAATCGGGCGCTCTGCCACGCATCGCGTTCAGTCTCTGCGCTCATGCGGGCGGTCTCCTGATGGTTGCTCATCGTTGTAGTTGTCGGTCGGGTGCTGTATTCAAGGGCCGTGATGCGCGCACACCCGGTACCGGGCGTGCGACCGACTGATCTTGTACGTCGTCGTATCACTTGGCGGATTATTCCCGGCGAGGTTCGGCTTGTCAACCGTATTTGCGGGCAGGTGGACGGCAGAAGCGGGGGTGTTGACGCAGCCAGGGCCAACTCGCATCTCCCGCCATTCGACGGGAATTTACCTTCAAAATTCAACCATCTTCTGCCATCTTTCCGACCTGCCCCAGCCGCGCAGGACTGCACCACAGCGCCTGGAGCAGATCGCGATGTCCGCGTCCTGCGCCTAAGAGCGGTCCGGTGATGACGATGCGGTGCCCTGCGGGCGGGCAGTTGGCCGGGCAGTGTCTTCGTTCCAGCCACCGCCCAGCACCTTGTAGAGCGTGATGCGATTGCTCTGCTCGGTCAGCCGCAGGGAGATCAGCGTCTGCTGTGCCGAGTACAGCGTGCGCTGCGCCACCAGGGTGGTGAGATAGCTGTCGATACCGTTCTTGTAGCGCGCCTCGGACAGGCGGAAAGCCTTCTCGCTGGCCGCCGTGGCCTTGCCCTGTGCATCCAGTCGCTGATCCAGCGTGGCGCGCACGGCCAGGGCATCGGCCACTTCGCGGAAGGCGGTCTGGATGGTCTTCTCATAACTGGCCACGTCGATGTCACGTGTGATCTTGGCCGAGTCCAGGCTGGCACGCAGGCTGCCGGCATTGAAGATGGGCAGGTTGATCGACGGTACGAAACTCCAGCTGCCACTGCCCGCCTTGAACAAGCCGCCCAGGGTACGACTGGCGGTGCCGCCGTCGGCGGTCAGCGAGATGCTGGGGAAGAAGGCCGCACGCGCCGCACCGATGTCGGCATTGGCGGACTTGAGGGTGTGCTCGGCCGCCAGCACGTCGGGCCGTCGCAACAGCACCTGCGAAGGCAGGTCCGCCGGTGTGGCCGGCAACACGCTGGCCGTCTCGGGCAACGCCGTGGGCAACAGCGCCGCATCGACATCAGCGCCCACCAGCAGGCGCAGGGCATTGATGTCCTGTGCGACCTGGCTGGTGTAGCTGGCCACATCCGCACGCGCCGCTTGCACCGTGGCCTCCTGGCTGGCCAGATCGACGCCGGAGACGGTGCCGATGTCATGGCTGCGCTGGCTCAGTGCATAGGTACGTGACTGGCTGGCATAGGTGTCCTGAGCCAGTGTCAAGAGCTCGCGGTCCGAGGCCAGCGTGAGCCAGGCCGTGGCCACTTCGGCCACCAGACTGATGTGGGTGCTGCGACGGGTCTCCACCTGATACTGATAGGTTTCCAGGGCAGCATCCGACAGATTCTTGAGACGACCGAAGAAATCCAGTTCATAGGCGCTCACGCCCACCGTCACGCTCTGCTGTCTTGATACCGTGGCGCGGCCACTGGTGGACAACTCCGCCGGCGTGCGACTGGCGCTGCTGGTTCCGGTGGCTGAAATGGCCGGATAGCGGTCGGCATCGGTGATGCGATATT
This sequence comes from Herbaspirillum sp. C7C8, assembly GCF_022627875.1. NCBI lineage: Bacteria > Pseudomonadati > Pseudomonadota > Betaproteobacteria > Burkholderiales > Oxalobacteraceae > Herbaspirillum > Herbaspirillum sp. C7C8. The sequence continues at coordinate 139,049 of NZ_JABXGG010000008.1, read as the reverse complement.
GCGCCCGGGCCTTCTCGATATTGAGCGCGGCCACGCGCAGGTCGCGGTTGTTCTCCAGCGCGGCCGCGATCACCTGCTGCAGGCGCGGATCGAGGAAGAACTCACGCCAGCCGAGCTGGTCGGCATCGATTGCATCAGCGGCCTTGGCAGCAAGGGTGCCGACGGGCTTGCCATCGACCGGCCGGGCCCAGCTGGCCGGCACCGGCGCCGACGGCCGGGCGTAGTCGGGCGCGAGATTGGCGCAACCCGCCAGCGCTGTCGTGAGCGCCAGCACCATGGCCGTACGGGTCCACAGGATCGAGCTCTGTTGTATGGGCTGGGTCATCACACACCCTCCTTTTGCATGGCGTGATCGTCATCCTTGGGCGGCTTGTTGGCCGTGCGGCGGTCCAGCCAGGTGCCGATCAGGTAGTAGAACAAGGGCACGAAGAAGATGCCCAGCAGAGTCGCGGAGAGCATGCCGCCCAGCACGCCGGTGCCGATGGCGCGGCGGCTGGCCGATCCGGCGCCACTGGCCACGGCCAGAGGCAGCACGCCGAACATGAAGGCCAGTGAAGTCATCAGGATCGGACGCAGGCGCAGCTGCACCGCCTCCAGGGTGGCCTCCCGCAGGCTCTTGCCGGACTCATGCAGTTGCTTGGCAAATTCCACGATCAGGATTGCGTTCTTGGCCGACAGGCCCACGGTGGTCAACAGCCCCACCTGGAAATACACGTCATTGGACATCCCGAACATGCCCGTGAGCAGCACGGTCCCGACGATACCCAGCGGCACCGCAAGAATCACCGCGAAGGGCACCGACCAGCTCTCGTACAAAGCGGCCAGGCACAGGAACACGAAGAGGATGGAAATCGCATACAACATCGGTGCCTGGTTGCCCGAGAGCCGCTCCTGGTAGGACGAACCGGTCCACTCGAAGCCGATGCCCGCCGGCAGTTGCGCCACCAGCTTCTCCACTTCGGCCATGGCGCTGCCCGAGCTCACGCCGGCTGCCGGTTCACCCACGATCTCGAAGGAAGACACGCCGTTGTAGCGCTCCAGCAGGGAAGGACCGTAAGTCCACTTGCTGCTCATGAAGGCCGAGAACGGCACCATCTGGCTGGCCGAATTGCGCACATACCAGCGGTTCAGGTCTTCGGCCTGCATGCGGAAGGCGGCATCGCCCTGAACATAGACCTTCTTGACGCGGCCATTGCTGAGGAAGTCATTGACGTAGGTACCGCCCATGGCCGTGGCGAGGGTCGAGTTGATGTCGGAGGTCGAAATCGACAAGGCATCGGCCTTGCGGTCATCGATGGCCACGCGCAACTGGGGCGTATCATCCAGGCCGGTGGTACGCACGTTGGCCAGCAGCGCATTGCTGCGCGCCAGTTGCAGGAACTGGTCGCGCGCCTTGAGCAAGGCATCGTGGCCGACGCCACCGACATCCTTCAATTCCAGATCGAAGCCCGAACTCTGGCCCAGGCCGCGCACCGCCGGCGGGTTCATCAGGAACACGCGGGCACCGCGAATCTTGGAGAGGTCGGCATTGGCCCGGCGTACCAGCTCGGCGGCCGACTGCCCGGCACCGGTACGCTGGTCCCAAGCCTTGAGGCGGATGAAGGCGCGTGCCCCGTTCTGGCTGTTGCCACCCACGCCCGCACCGACGATGGCCAGCACCGAATCAACGGATTCGGGCTTGTTCATGAAGTATTGCTGCACCGTCTTGACCACGGTAGCGGTCTGTTCGGCCGTGGCGCCGGTAGGCAACTGGATCTGTGCCATCAGCACGCCCTGGTCTTCTTCCGGCAGGAAGGAGGTGGGCAGGCGCATGAACAGCACCGCCATCGCCACCGCGATCAGGGCATACATCAACAGGCCGCGCTTGCCGCGCTTGAGCAGGCCGCCCACACCACCTTGATAGCGCGTGGCACTGCGGTCAAAGGTACGATTGAACCAGGTAAAGAATTTGCCCTGCTGCACATGACCGCCGGCATGCGGCTTGAGCAAGGTGGCGCACAGGGCCGGTGTGAGCGTGAGCGCCACCATCACCGACAAGGCCATGGCCGAGACGATGGTGATGGAGAACTGGCGATAGATCACCCCGGTCGATCCACCGAAGAAGGCCATCGGGATGAACACGGCCGAGAGCACCATGGCGATACCGACCAGCGCACCGGTGATTTCCCGCATGGACTTGCGCGTGGCTTCCTTGGGACTGAGCTTCTCCTCGCTCATCAGGCGCTCGACGTTTTCCACTACCACGATGGCGTCGTCCACCAGCAAGCCGATGGCCAGCACCATCCCGAACATGGTCAGCGTATTGATCGAATAACCGAACATGGCCAGGATGCCGAAGGTCCCCAGCAGCACCACCGGCACCGTGATGGCCGGAATGAAGGTGGCGCGGATGTTCTGCAGGAACAGGTACATGATCAGCACCACCAGCACGATGGCTTCGATCAGGGTCTTGACCACTTCTTCCAGCGACACGCGCACGAAGGGCGTGGTGTCATAGGCGATGTTGGTCTTGAGTTTCATCGAGGCCGGGAAGTACGGCTCCAGCTCGGCCATCTTCTTCTTGACCGCGTCCGCCGTGGCCAGCGCGTTGGCGCCGGTGGCCAGCTGGATCGCCAGCGCCGAGGACGGCTTGCCGTTCTGCTGCGAAGCGACCTGGTAGCTCTCGCCGCCCAGCTCCACCCGCGCGACATCAGCGAGCTTCACCACCGAACCATCGGAAGAGGACTTGACGATGATGTTGCGGAACTCATCCGGCGTGGTCAGCTTGCTGCGCGCCGTGATGGTGGCGTTGATCTGCTGGCCCGGTTGTGCCGGCAGCGCACCGATCTCGCCGGCCGATACCTCGGTGTTCTGCGCTTCCAGCGCGCTGGTGATGTCGGAGGGCATCAGCGCATATTTCTGCAACTTGGCCGGATCGATCCAGATGCGCATCGCATAGTTGGTACCGAAGGCGGTCACGTCGCCCACGCCCTCCACGCGGCTGATCTGGTCGGTCAGCGTACTGCTGATGAAGTCGCCGATGTCGATGCTGGTGATGCGCGGATCATCCGAGGTCAGCGACAGCACCATGAGGATGTCGGTCGAGGCCTTGGTCACCGTCACGCCATTGTTCTGCACCGCCTGCGGCAGGCGCGCAGTGACCTGCTGCAGCTTGTTCTGCACCTGCATCTGCGCCACGTCGGGATTGGTACCGGCGGTAAAGGTCAGCGAGACGGTGGCGCTACCGGCCGAGCTGGAGCTGGCCGACATGTATTGCAGGTTGTCCAGCCCCTTCATCTGCTGCTCGATGACCTGGGTCACCGAATCTTCCAGGGTCTTGGCCGAGGCACCGGTATAGGTGGCCTTGATGTTGACCTTGGGCGGGGCAATGTCGGGATACTGCTCCAGCGACAGCGAGCGGATAGCCATCATGCCCCCCAGCATGATGATGATGGCGATGACCCACGCAAAGATGGGCCGGTCGATAAAGAAACGTGCCATGTGTGCCTCGCTTACTTCGACCGGGTGCCGGTGGCGACAGTGGCCGGGGCAGCAGTCGCACCGGCTGCCCGGTCGGTGTCCCCGCCCAGCGACGGATCGGCAGCGGCAGCGGCGGCTTCACGGGCCAGATCCTTCTGCAGACTGTCGGTGATGTCGATGGCACGTGGCGTATCACCGGTACGCACCTTCTGCAATCCGTCGACGATGAGCTTGTCGCCCTCCTTGAGACCCTTGCTGATCCACCAGTTGTTGCCCACCGCACGCGCCACGGTCACCAGGCGCTGCTGTACCTTGCCGTCGGCACCCAGCACCAGCGCGGTCGCTGCACCGGTCTGGTCGCGACTGACCGCCTTCTGCGGCACCAGCAGTGCGTGTTCATCCACACCTTCTTCCAGCACGGCACGCACGTAAGCACCCGGCAGCAGCACGCCGTCCGGATTGGGGACCACCGCGCGCAAGGTGATCATGCCGGTGCCGGTATCGACCGAGAGGCCGGTGAATTCGAGCTTGCCGGTGCGCTCATAGGTGGAGCCGTCTTCCAGCAGAATCTTGACCTGGGCGGCATTGTCACCGCTCTTCCTGATCTGACCGCTGGCCAGTTCGCGCCGCAGGCGCAGCAGATCCACGGTGGATTGCGTCACATCGACATAGATCGGGTCGATCTGCTGCACCGTCGTCAGTGCCGTGGTCTGGCTGGCCGTCACCAGAGCGCCGGGAGTGACGCTGGATTGCTCGATGCGGCCCGAGATGGGCGAGAGGATCCTGGTGTATTGCAGGTTGATGGCGGCGGTCTGCACGGCGGCCTTCTGCACTTCCACATCGGCCTGGTTCTGGCGCAGGGTGCTCTGGGCGTCGTCGTTGTCCTGCTTGGAGACGGCATCGATCTTGTTCAGTTCGGCATAACGATCGGCCTTCAGCTTCGATGAGGCCAGCGTTGCCTGCGCCTTGAGCAGGGAAGCCTTGGCGCTGTCATAGGCAGCCTGATAGCTGGCCGGATCGATCTGGTAGAGCGGCTGGCCGGCCTTGACCTTGCTGCCTTCCTTGAACAGGCGTTTCTGGATGATGCCGCCGACCTGAGGACGGATGTCGGCCGTCAGGTAGGCCGTGGTACGGCCCGGCAACTCGGTGGTCAGTGCCTGGCGCTGGGCCTTGACGACCACGTAGCCGACTTCGGACTGGGCGGCGGGCTTGGGCTGGTCGCCGGAGCGCGAGCAGGCGCCGAGGACGGCCACCAGCATCAGAGACAGCGCCAGACGGGCTGCGGTGGAAGAGCGGCGCCCCTGGCGGCGCGGGAGTGTTGCAGTGTCGTGCATGATCGGGAGGCTTTCTGCCCGTCCGCGGTCCGCCATGGGCGCGGGTTCCGGGCGCAATGAGCTATCGGACCTGCGATTATGGGCAACAAATGTGAGGGAAAAATGAGCAGGCGCGGCGGTATGTCCGTCCTGCAACAGGACGGGGCGCAGCGGCAACTTGTGCGCCACCGGACGCCGGGTTCTTGATAAGCTCTGGCCTGATTCCACCGACCGCCTGCTGCATCCCCATGTCCATCGCCCACTCGATTGTCGAGCTGACCGACCGCCTCTTCTATCGCGCCAACATCCGCCTGAAACTCTTCTATGCGATGCTGGCGCTGATCGTGGTGGTGATCGCGGCCATCAATGGTGCCGGGCATTACATCTTCAACCGCGACTTCCTCGGTTATCTCAACGAGCAGGCCCAGCAGCGCATGGAAGACATGGTGCCGCGCCTGGAGCAGGCCTATCGCGAACATGGCAACTGGGACTTCATTCGCGGCAAGCCGCGCGTCTGGTTCGAGCTGATGAAGCCGGCCATCGTCGAACACAATGGGGTGGTCACCACGCCGGGGCCACCCATGACGGCCTCCGACCTGACCGGCGCGACGCTGCGCTTTTCCTTGCTGGATGCCCGACGACAACTGGTGATCGGCTATCCCAAGGTCGGTCCCGATGCGCGCCTGCGGCCCCTGCTCCAGGATGACGTGATCGTCGGCTGGGTGGCGCAGACGCCCTTTGAAAGCGTGATCGGTGCCCTCGACCTGCGCTTCCAGCAAAGCCAGTTCCTGGCCCAGCTCATCATTGCCGTGGTGGCGGTGATGCTGGCGGCCTTCCTGGTGGTGCGCATCTCGGGCGTGCTCACGCGCCCGCTCACGCGCGTGGCGCGGGCCACGCACCGGCTGGCCGGTGGCGATTATGCGATCCGGGTGGAGGTGGAATCGGGTGATGAAGTCGGGATGCTGGCGCAGGACTTCAACCGGCTGGCCATGACCCTGGAGCGCAATGAAAAACTGCGGCGCGAATTCATGGCCGATGTCTCGCATGAATTGCGCACTCCCCTGGGCATTCTCAACGGCCAGCTGGAGGCGCTGGAAGATGGCGTGCTGCAACCCGATGCGCAGACACTGCACTCCCTCAAGAGCGAGGTGGCGCATCTGAACAAACTGGTAGGGGACCTTTATGATCTCTCCCTGGCCGATGCCGGTGCGCTCACCTATCGTCGCAGCGACATCGACCTGGTACCCTTGCTGCGCGAGAGCGCAGCCGTCTATGGCGAACGCTTCAGCCAGTGCGGCATGACGCTGACCTGCAGCCTGCCCACTACCATGCCCGTGCACGCCGACGCGGCACGCCTGCAGCAGTTGCTCAACAATCTCTTCGAGAACAGCCTGCGCTACACCGACAGCGGAGGTCGCCTGAAAGTGCATGCCCAACTGCAGCAACAGCACTGGCATCTGGTCTTCGACGACAGCGAGCCGGGCGTACCGCCCGAGGTGATGGCGCGCCTGTTCGAACGCTTCTTCCGGGTCGAGGCTTCGCGCAACCGCGCCAGCGGCGGGGCCGGGCTGGGCCTGGCGATCTGCCGGCGCATCGTCGATGCCCATCAGGGGACCATCGGTGCCACTGCCTCGCCCCTGGGCGGGCTGCGGATCTCGGTCGTGTTGCCGGCCCGCCTGGAGGAGGAAGGGAATGCCGCATGAGTGATGGCTCCGAAGAATTCCGCTTTGCCGCCCCCGCCAGCGCCGATATCCTCATCGTCGAGGACGAGCCCAAGCTGGCCGAGTTGCTGCAGAAATACCTGGCACTGGCCGGCTACACCTCGCGTCATGTAGCACGCGGGGATGCGGCACTGGATGCGGTGCGCGCGCAGCGCCCGGACCTGATCCTGCTCGACATCATGTTGCCGGGCATGGATGGCTGGGAGATCTGCCGCCAGCTACGGACCTTCTCGGATGTACCGGTATTGATGCTCACTGCGCGCGCAGAGGAAGACGATCGCTTGCGCGGGCTGGAACTGGGGGCGGACGACTATATCGGCAAGACGCCGTTTTCGCCGCGCGAAATCGTGGCCCGGGTCAAGTCCATGCTCAGGCGCAATGCGCTGGTACAGCGTTCGGTGCAGGTCGGGTCGGCAGCGCAGATGGCCGCCCCGCTGGTCATCGATGAACTCCGCCACCAGGCCAGCGTACGTGGCGAACCGCTCAACCTGACGCCGCTGGAGCTGCGGCTGCTCAAGACCTTTGCGGCGGCACCGGGACAGGTCTTTTCGCGGGAACAACTGCTCAATCACCTGCATGATGATGATCGCTCCGTGACCGATCGGGCCATCGATACCCATATCAAGAACCTGCGCCGCAAGCTGGAACCCTGCTTTCCGGGACACAATGCGATTCAGGCGGTGTACGGCGTCGGGTATTGCTTTGCGTTGCCGCCGGATTGAAACGGGCGGCATTGCCTGGCGATGCTGAATCAGCCGCAGTTCATTGAACGCAATCTGAAAGTCACTTTCGATCAGGATTCATGAACGATGGTTTTACGTAATCAACAATTACGTAAAACCGTCATGTTCAATGATCGGTCAGATCCACCGGCACTGCGTCAACGCTGGATCTTGAACACGCTCACCACCTGCGACAAGCGACCAGCCTGATCCTGCAAGGACTGCGCAGCAGCGGCCGCCTCTTCCACCAGTGCCGCATTCTGCTGGGTCACTTCATCCATCTGGGTGATGGCGCGATTGATTTCCTCGATGCCGGTACTCTGCTCGTTGCTGGCCGCGCTGATCTCGGCCACGACATCGGTGACGCGCTTGACGCTGGCCACCACTTCACTCATGGTCGCGCCCGCACGTTCGACCAGCTGGCTGCCGGCGCCGACCTTCTGCACCGAGTCATCGATCAACTGCTTGATCTCCTTGGCGGCGGAAGCCGAGCGCTGTGCCAGCGAACGCACTTCCGAGGCCACCACCGCAAAGCCGCGGCCCTGCTCGCCGGCCCGCGCCGCTTCCACGGCCGCATTCAGGGCCAGGATATTGGTCTGGAAGGCGATGCCATCGATGACCGTGATGATGTCGGCAATGCGATTCGAACTCTCGGTGATACCTTCCATGGTCTGCACCACCTGTCCCACCACTTCGCCCCCCTGGCTGGCCACATCCGAGGCCGAGGCCGCGAGCTGGTTGGCCTGGCGGGCATTGTCGGCATTCTGCTTGACGGTGGCCGTCAGCTCTTCCATGGCAGAGGCGGTCTCTTCCAGCGAACCGGCCTGCTCCTCGGTGCGCGAGGACAAGTCGAGGTTGCCGGTGGCGATTTCCTGCGAAGCCGTGGTGATGGCATCGGTGCCATGACGCACTTCACTGACGATCTTGTGCAGGCTGTCATTCATGGCACGCAGCGAGTGCATCAGCATGCCGGTTTCATCCTTGCTGTCGGAACGGATATCGACCGTCAGGTCACCCTGCGCCACCCGTTCGGCCACGCTCACCGCTTCGTTGAGCGGGCGCGAAACCGCACGCGCCACGGCGATGGCCAAGGCAAGGGCGATGACCACGATGGCCGCCAGCAAACCGAAGATCCACGCACGTGCCGACCTGAAGACATCGGTGGCGCTCTGGTCGGAACGCGTGCTGCCGGCATCGTTGATCTTGATGATCTCATCCATGTTCTCCAGCATGCTGCGGAAGGTCTTGTTGGATTCTCCCTTGAACATCGCGCGGGCTTCTTCTTCCTTGCCGGCACCGGAAATGTCGGCGAGCTTCTTGTCGATCTCCAGATAGGCGGCGAAGCTTCGGGAGAACTTCTCATACGCCTGTTTCTCCTCCGGCTCCGACAACTGGGCTTCATAGGTGGCGCGCTGCTTGGCCAGAATGCCCAGTCGCGTATGGATGGCCTTGATGGCATCCTCGCGTTCGACGGGCGTGACCGCGGTGATCATCTGCAATTCCGAAATGCGCATGCGCGGCAGCGAGGCCTGGATCGACTGCGCCGCCTTGATCGAAGGCAGCCAGTTGGTGGCCATGTCGGTAGAAGCCTGGTTGACCGCCTTCAACTCGCTGATGGCGAAGATCCCCAGGATGACCGTCAGGACGATGACGGCCGCAAAGGAAAGGATGAGCTTCTTGGCAATCTTCAGATTGTTGAACCAGTTCATGTCTGCCTCGTTGTTCTTGCTCGTGGGAATATCACTGGCGATTCTAGGCAGGTCGGGAAGCGGCCATATCGTCGATTACACGGGCGTTTACGGGGCAATTGCAGCGCTTGTGACACGGCGCTGACAAGACCGTCAGAAATGTCCTCCCACTCCCCCGAAACTGGTCAGGCCACCAGATCACTACTTCTCTGCCGGCGATAAAGTTTGCGATTGCACAAGCGGCGCCCCGTCTCGGCGCTCATGCCAGTCGCCGCCCAGCGCCTTGATGAGAAACACCGACACCAGCAGGCGTTGCCCCTGCAACTGTGCCGCCTGGCGCTCGCTGTTGAGCAAGGCCTGTTGCGCGGTGATCACATCCAGATAGGGCGTGGCCCCACCCTCATAGCGGCTGCTGGCAATCTCCAGTACCCGACGCGCACTGGCGATGGCCGATTGTGCCTGCCGACAAGCCCGGTCCAGTGCGGCGATACCGGTAATGCCGTCTTCCACTTCCTGCATGGCCGTCAGTACGGTACGTCGATAGCTGGCCACGGCGGCGTTGTAGCCGGCCTGGCTCAAATCCACCCCGGCCCGCAGGCGACCGCCATCGAACAGGCTTTGCGAGGCCGACACCCCCAGCGACCACAGCAGGCTGGGCGCATTGAAGAGCGTAGCCCAGTTGCGGCTGTCGACTCCGTACCCGGGCTGCAGCATGAAGCTGGGATAGAAGGCGGCACTGGCCACACCGATCTGGGCATTGGCCGCGGCCATGGCGCGTTCGGCGGCAGCCACATCGGGACGGCGCTCCAGCACGTCCGAGGGCACGCCCAAGGGAATGTCCGGCAGCGCGACGGGTGCCAGCGAGGGCGCCAGGCGGAACACCGGCGCTGGGGTACCGATCAGGGTGGCGATGGCGTGTTCGTATTGCGCACGCTGGCGGCCGAGCAGATCCACCTGGGTCAGCGTGTTGTCCAGCAGGGCTTGCTGCTGGGCGACGTCCAGTCCCGAGGTGGCGCCCAGGTCGTGGCGGGAGGTCGCCAGTTCCAGCGCCTTGCGCTGCAGCGCGATGGCGCGCCGGACGACGTCGAGCTCGATGTCCAGCTCGCGCAGGTTGAAGTAGTTGCTGGCCAGTTCGGCTGTGAGCAACAGGCGCGTGTTTTCCAGGTCAGCCGCCGATTGCTGGGCCGAGGCAGTGGCCGCCTGCACCGAACGTCTTGCCCGTCCGAAGAAATCCAGCTCATAACTGACGTTCAGGCCCAGTGCGAAATCATTCTGTACGGTGGCGTAGTTGGGCGAGTTGTAGTTGGTCAGGGGCCGGTTGGCTGAAATGCGCCCGCGCGCGGCCCGTGCGTTGATGCCGACCTGCGGCACTTGCGCCGCCCCGGCCACCTCCAGCTGTGCGCGTGCCTGCGCCAGTCGGGCCGCAGCAATGGCCAGGGTCTGGTTGCCGGCCAGTGCCTGCTGTTGCAGGGCGTTCAGCTGCGCATCGTTGAAACGTTCCCACCACGGGCCACGCGGGGCAGCATCCTGCGGCTGCATGGTGCGCCACGGGGCTTCCGGGGTCCAGGCGGCGGGCATGTCCACCTGCGGCCTCGTGTAATCCGGACCGCTGGCGCAGGCAACCAGCAGCAACGCACTGGCCAAGGCAAGCACAAGACTGTGGCGGCGCGGCAGGTTCATGAGGCAGCCTTCCTGTCGGCGGATTTGTCCTGCCTGTCCTTGGGCTGAACCGGTGCAGGTTCGACCTGATCGCCTTCGGCCAGCGAATCGGGGGGATTGAGGATCAGCTTTTCGTCGCCCCTCAAGCCGTCCAGCACTTCCACGGTCGCACCGAAATTGCGCCCCAGACGAACCTTCTTCAGCTGCACCCTGTTCTGTCCATCCACCGCCGCCACCAGCGAACCATCACGCCGGAACATCAGCGTATCGGCCGCCACCAGCAGTGTGCCACTGGGCTTCAACGGCAGGGCCACCTGCACGAAGGCCCCCGGCAGCAGCGCCTTGTCGGCATTGGCGAGCGTGACCTCGATCTGCATCGAGCGCGTGGTCGCATCGATGGCACCAGCGGTGCGCGCCACCTTGCCTTCGAACTTGCGTGCGCGCAATTCGGACTGGGTCACCGTCACCGGCTGGCCGGGCTTGACCAGATTGGCGTAGGCCTGCGGTACGTTCACGTACACGCGCAGCGGATCGGTCTGCGACAGCACGAAGAGCGCCCGCCCGGCACCCGGATCGATGAGATCGCCCACGTCCACGTTGCGGCGCGTGATGATGCCCGAGAACGGCGCCACGATACGCTTGAAACTCTCCACCTGGCGCAGGCGCGCGACATTGGCGTCTGCCGCCGCCAGGTTGGAACTGGCCTGGGCGAAGGCGCTGCGGCGTTCATCGAGTTCCTGCTGCGAGACGGCGTCCTTCTTGCGCAGGGCTTCCCAGCGCACCATCGAGCTCCTGGCCAGTTCCATGCCGGAGGCGGCCTGCTGGCGTGCAGCCAGGGCTTGCGAAAGCTGCTGGTCGATCTCGGGGGTATCCAGTTCGGCCAGCAGTTCGCCCTTCTTCACTTCGGCGCCGATATCCTTGGTCCAGCGCTTGAGATAGCCTCCGGCGCGCGCCGAGATGGGCGACTGCACGTAGCCCTGCAGGCTGCCCGGCAAGGTCAGCGTCTGGCCTTCGCTGCTGCTGCGGGCGGGTGCCACCCTGACGAAGACTTTGGCACGCTCGGCCGTGCCAGCCTCCAGTGCGCGGGCATTGGCGGCACGGCTGACCAAGGTGCGCGCGGCCCCCGCAGCCAGCAGCAGCAGGACCACGACCAGCACCAGTTTGGCGCGCCTCATCATCTGCTGGCGCTGTTGCGGCTCGCCCTCGCCAAGCGGGTGGATGCCGAGTTCGGAATGACGGTCATGCGACATGGTTCAAGACTCCTGATGCGCGGGCCCGCCCGCCTGAATGCGACGTCTCTCGGCGCGGCGGGCCAGTCGCTGATGCACGCCGGCAAACACCACCGGCACGAAGAACAAGGTCGATACGGTGGCCAGCAACAGACCTCCGATCACGGCACGCCCCAGCGGGGCGTTCTGCTCGGCCCCCTCGCCCAGGCCCAGGGCCATGGGGATCATGCCGATGATCATGGCCAGTGCCGTCATCAGCACCGGACGGATACGGGTGGAACCCGCTTCCAGCGCGGCCGCCAGCGGTGTGGCACCGTCTTGCCTGCGCTGCCGCGCAAAAGCCACGATCAGAATGCTGTTGGCCGTGGCCACGCCCATGGTCATGATGGCGCCGGTCAAGGCCGGCACCGACAGCGTGGTGCCGGTGATGAAGAGCATCCAGGCAATCCCCGCCAGGGCTGCGGGCAAGGCGGCGATGATGATGGCCGCATCGATCCACGACTGGAAGTTCACCACCACCAGCAGGTAGACCAGCACGATGGCCATGGCCAGCCCCACGCCCAGGCCGATGAAGGAGGACTGCATGGTCTCCACCTGGCCGCGCATGACCACCTGACTGCCGCGCGCCAGCCTGGGCTTGATCTCGTCCACCAGGGTGGCCACCTTGTCGGCCACGCTGGCCAGATCGGTGCCCTGCACGCTGACGTAGACATCGATGGCCGGCGAGATGTTGTAGCGCGAGGCCACCGCCATCTGGCGTCCCGCATGCACATCGACCAGGTTGCCCAGCAACTGCGGCGGTGTGGTGGCATTGGCGCCGGCGCCCACCGGAATGTTGAGCAGGGCATCGAGCGAATCGACCTGGTATTGCGGCGACTGCACCGCGATGCTGTAGACCACGCCATTGTTGGGATTGAGCCAGAAGGCCGGCTGCGTCTGCGAGCTACCCGACAAGGCAATGAGCAGGTTCTGTCCGACGTTGGCCGCCGACAGGCCGAACTGCTGAAGCCGTGTGCGATCCATGCGCAGGTCCAGCGCGGGCGCATCCAGGCGCTGATGCACGTGGGCATCGACCGCCCCCGGAATCTGGCGGATCCGCTTGGTCAGTTCGGCGGCCAGGAGCGCGTTGGCCTGCATGTTGGGACCGGTGAACTGGACGTCGATGGCGGCCGGCAGGCCGAAGTTGAGAATCTGGGTGACGATGTCGGCCGGCTGGAAGAAGAACTCGATGCCCGGGAAGCGGCGCGGCAACTGCTCGCGCAGCAACGACACCAGTTCCTCGGTGGGGCGATGGCCCTGCTTCAAGGCCATCAGGATTTCACCATCCAGGGTACCGATGGTGCCGGCATTGCTGTAGGACAGGTTGATGCCGGAATTGGGTACGCCCAGATTGTCGAGGATGGTCTCCAGTTCGGAAGCCGGGATCAGGGTGCGGATGACACGTTCGACTTCATCGGCGGCGCGTGCGGTTTCCTCGATGCGGGTGCCGGTGGGCATGCGCATGTGCAGGCGGATCTGGCCGCCATCCACATTGGGGAAAAAGTCGCGCCCGAGCAAAGGATAGAGCAGGCAGGACAGCAGGCAGAAGCCCAGGAAGCCCAGCGCGAACCGGCGCCGGTGCGCCAGCAGCGAGGACAACACCAGCGTGTAACCGTGGCGCACGCGCTCGAAACGGTTGTCGAAGGCACGATAGAGACGCTGCAACAGGCTCTGCCTGGTGCTGTCGACCTGGCCATGGTGGGCCATGAGCAGCATCACCAGCGTGGGCACCAGGGTGCGCGAAAGCAGGTAGGAAGCGGCCATGGCAAACACCACCGCCTCGGCCAGCGGCACGAACAAAAAGCGCGCCACGCCCGAGAGGAAGAACATCGGCACGAACACGATGCAGATGCACAGCGTGGCCACGAAGGCCGGCACGCCGATCTCGCCGGCGCCGACGATGATGGCATCGTGCAGCGGTTTGCCCAGGTGCAGGTGGCGTTCGATGTTCTCGATGGTGACGATGGCCTGGTCCACCAGGATGCCGACCGACAGTGCCAGACCGCCCAGGGTCATGAGGTTGAGCGTCTCACCCAGCGCCGCCAGCATCAGGATGGCCGCCATGATGGACAGCGGAATGGTCAGTCCGATGATGAGCGTGCTGCGCCAGTTGCCCAGGAACAGCAGCACCATGGCCGCGGTGAGGCCGGCGGCGATGAGCGCCTCGCTGATGACGCCGGTCACGGCTGCCTTCACGAACAGCGACTGGTCGAACAGCGGAGTGATCTTGAGGTCTTCCGGCAGGGTCTGGGCGGCCGTGGGCAGGAGCTTGCGCAGGTTGTCCACGATGTCCAGCGTGGAGGCGCCGCCGTTCTTGAGGATGGACAGCAGCACACCGCGCGCGCCATCCTGGCGCACCACGTTGGTCTGGGGCGAGAAGCCATCGCGCACGTTGGCCACGTCCTTGACATAGGTGGTGGCGCCATTGGTGGTGCGCACCGGCAGTTCATTGAGGCCCGCCACCGCTTCGGGCGAACCGTTGATCCTGACCGCGTATTCGGTTGCGCCGAACTTGGCGGTGCCGGAAGGCAGGATCAGGTTCTGCGTATTGATCGCATTGACCACATCGATGGGGGCCAGCCCGCGCGCCTGCAGGGCCTGGGTATCGAGATCCACCGAGATGAGCCGGCTCTTGCCGCCGTAGGGATAAGGCACGGCCACGCCGGGTATGGTCACCAGTTGCGGACGCAGGGTCTGCACGGCGGCATCGAAGACGGTCTGCTCAGGCAGCGTGGGCGAGGACAGCGCCAGCTGCATCACCGGGATGCTGGAGGCGGAGTACTTGATCACCAGCGGTGGCGTAATGCCCGGTGGCAGTTGCCGCACCTGGGTCTGCACCGAGGCCACGACCTGGGCAATGGCGGTCTGGATGTTGGCCTTGGGCTGGAAGAACACCTTGATCACCGTCACCCCGGCCAGCGACTGCGACTCGATGTGCTCGATGTCGCTCACCACCGTGGTCAGCCCACGCTCGTTTTGCGCAGCGATGCGCTGGCCCATCTCCTGGGCCGACAGGCCGTTGTAGTTCCAGATGATGGAGACCACCGGGATATTGATCTCGGGGAAGATGTCGGTGGCCATGTTCTTCAGCGTCAATGGCGTGGCCAGCACGATGAGCAAGGCCATCACGATGAAGGTGTACGGGCGGCGCAAGGCCAGCGCAACCATGTTCATGAACTGCTATCCCTGTGAAACGGGCAGGCCGGACCGGCTGCCCTGTGGCTCAGCCCTGCCCGCAGCCGGCATCCCGTGCGATGTCGGCCGTCCTCTCCCGTGATGCTGCATGACCTCTGGCGCGGCCTGGCGTGTTTCCCCGGTGTCCCGGCCGCGTTGCCTGAATGTGCGCTTGTTTTGCGCTGCCCTGCGCCCCGATGTTGTTCTTCTGGGACCGCGCGGCGTGGCTATTGTAACGGCCTCGCAAGCCGCGTGCAGAAGGCTTTTCGACAAATCGCTTTCTGACAGAAATGTCAGCGAAGCGCTTCTCGCCGGCTGCCAGCACATCCGGAAAAAAGTCCACATGAAGGCCCCGGCAAGAATGCGGTCGCTATGGCACACTGCCCTTCCTTCTCGCCATTTCTGCATCATGGAATTCCTGCGCCAGCGCATCGAAGCCAACGTCCTCGCCATCAGTCGCGGCCCCGGCAGTGCCGACTTCCTGCAGCCGCCGGGCGACCCCGGCCTGTTCGGCCCGGACTCGGCGGCCTGGCAGGTGCACAGTGACTTCACCGCCATGCTCACCGGCGGCGTGGCCGCGCTGCTGCTGCAGATGCTGCATCCGCTGCCGCTGGCAGGCGTCTGGGACCACTCCAACTTCCAGGCCGACATGCTGGGCCGGCTGCGCCGCACCGCGCAGTTCGTCGCCGGCACCACCTTCGGCAGCCGGGCCGACGCCGAGCGGCTGATTGCGCGCGTCAGGCAGATTCATCTTGGCGTCACCGGGACTGCGCCCGACGGACGCCCTTATGCGGCCAGCGATCCGGATCTGCTCACCTGGGTCCACGTGGCCGAGGTGCATTGCTTCCTGCAGGGCTATCTGCGTTATCGCCATCCGGATTTTCCGGCGGCACGGCAAGACCGCTATCTGGAGGAGATCGCACTGGTCGCCGAAGCCTTGGGCGCACGCGAGGTGCCGCGTTCAAGGGCGGCCATCGCCGATTACATCGACCGCATGCGACCGCAATTGCGTTGTGACGACCGTACCCGCACGACCCTGCAACTGGTCCTGGATGCACCCGCTCCCAACGCGGTAGCACAGCCCTGGACGAGGTTGATGATGCGCGGCGGCGTGGACCTGCTGCCGCCTTGGGCGCAGGAGATGCTGGGTGTGAGGCCGCGCGGACCGATGCGGCGCGAACTGCTGCGCCGCTCGGTATGGCTGGCTGCGCAGCCTGTCCGCTGGGCCATGCGCAATGGCTCCATTCATCTGGCCCGCAGACGCATGGGCTTGCCGCCGCAGCCCTGAGGGAGAGGGTGGCAATGTCGGCCTAGGGCCTGAAGCTGCGCAGGTAGGCGAGGATGTCGTCGATCTGCTTGTCGCTGCCGATGCCCCAGAAGCGCATCTTGTTGCCGGGGACCACATCGCTGGGGGCCTTGAGGAAGGCGCGCAACTTGTCTTCGGTCCAGATGAAACCGGCCGATGCCATCGCCGGGGAATACTTGAAATCGACGGTGGAGCCGGCCTTGCGCCCGATCACGTTGGTCAGCTGCGGACCAAAGCCGCCGCGCGCCGAGGGGCCGACCGCATGGCAGCTGGCGCATTTGGCGAAGGCGGCACGGCCGGCGACGGGGTCGCCGGCCGCGTGGGCCGCCAGCGGAAGGCTGGCAAGACAAAGGACAAACAACAGGCAGGAACGCATGATCGACTCTTGAAAGTTCTACCCTGGCGGGCATGCGGGGATTCTAGCGCTGAACCGCCATCGGTGCGGCCCCATGTTCCCGCCGCTGCGCCAGCGCACCCCACACCCCCAGCGCCAGCAAGGCGATCCCGGTCAGGGCTGCAAAGGCCGCGCCATAACCGTAGTGCCTGGCCACCACGCCGGCCAATGCCGGGCTCATGGCTGCACCGATGGACTGGATGGTAGTGACCGCGCCCAGGCCGATGTTGATGTGGCCGCTACCCTGCAGGATGCGCGCCACCGAGCCCGGCAAGGCCACCCCCAGCAAACCCGCGCCGACGCCATCGAGCATCTGCACCGGCAACAGCGCCCAGGCCGAATCCCAGACCCCGGCTACCAGGCCGCGCACCGGCAACGCCAGCAGAGCCACGGTGATCAACAGCCAGTAGCCCTTGCGGTCGGCGAACCGACCCGCAAAGAGCGCCGTGGGGATCATCACCAGTTGCGCCACGATCACCGTCAGCGCCGTATAGAGCGCCGGATCGGCATTGCCGCGCGAGACCACCGACTGGCTCAGCAAGGGCAGCATGGCCGCATTGCCCAGGTGGAACAGCATCATCACCAGCGCCAGCAGCATCAGCGCACGCGAACCGGCCAGCACGCGCCAGGTGGACACCTGCGGCTGGTCGGCGGCACGTTCAGGATCGAGGCCACGGGCGACATCATGGTCGATGTCCTCGGGCCGGATGCGCGAGAGGCACACCAGCGACGCCACCGCCATCACCGCCATCAGCACGAACACCGCCGGCAAGCCCCAGAAGTAGCCGAGTGCACCGGCCAGCGCCGCCGAGAAGACATTGCCGCCGTGGTTCCAGGCCTCATTGTTTCCCAGCTGCGCAGGCAAGCCCTGCTGGCCGACGATGCCCAGCGTCAGGCCGGCAATGGCCGGTCCGATGATGGCGCCGACGATGCCGGTGCCGACCTGCGAGAGGGCCGTGACCGTGAAGCTGGACGAGATCAGCAACAGCAGCGAGCCCGCCACCACCAGCACCGAACCGATTCCCACTACCAGCCGCTTGGCGCGCACCGCATCGGTGAGTGCGCCGGCAGGGGTGGTGGCGAGCATGCCGGCGATACCGCCCAACGTCATCACATAGCCGATGTCGTCAGCGGCCCAGCCATGACCCATCAGGAAGACGCCCAGGAAAGGGCCGAGTCCGTCGCGCACATCGGCCAGGAAGAAGTTCAGCCTGGACAGCCAGGCAATGGAGCCGGCGCTGGCATTCATCAAAGGGGCCCCTTGAAGATGAAGAAGGCGCCCAGGCAGATGCAGCCGAAGCCGACCAGGTGATTGATGGTGAACTGCTCGCCCAGGTACAGCACCGAGAAGATCGAAAACACCACCAGCGTGATGACCTCCTGCATGGTCTTCAGTTCGGCGGCGTTGTAGACGGTATGGCCGATGCGGTTGGCGGGCACCGCGAAACAGTATTCGGCCAGGGCGATGCACCAGCTGACCAGGATCACCAGGTACAGCGGCCGGTTCTCGAACTTGAGGTGGCCGTACCAGGCAAAGGTCATGAAGACGTTGGAGATGATGAGGAAAACGATGGGAAGGATTTTTGGCGACATGGTTCTTGTTCTTGATCAGATGGATGAAATGACACGCAGGACATCGGGCAGAGCGGCCGCCTGCCTGTGCCGCAAACCCTTATCGGACGCGGCTGTACAAGGGTTGCAGGGAATCGGCGCTGGCGCCGGCATCGATGGCCTCGATGGCGGTGCCGACACTGTTGCGGGTTCCCAGGCCATTGGCAGCAAATGGCGCGCCGGGTTCCAGCGGGGTGCGCAGGCTGTCGGGGGCGAAGCGCACGATGCTGCCGTCATCAAGGATCACGCCATTGGCTTGGCCACGCGGGTCAGTCAGCACCAGGGCGATCTTGCCGCGCACCGAGAGCTGGCGCAATTGTGCTGCGCGCAGATGCGGCGGCAGCGGCGGATTGGCATCGAAGGCAGGCGGGCGGTCGATCACGGTCTGGCCGTTGGCCAGGTTGACGATGGCATCGGCCTTGATCACCCCGGCCGCTTCCGCCTGGCCGAACACGCGCACCGACTGGCCCGGCCTGACGGCGTTCTGCAGGGTCTGCGACAGGTGCGGCGGGAACTTGACGACCGTGCGCTCACCCACCATCAGGCCATCGACTTCGCCATAGGGATTGATCAGCAGACGACTCACGCGACCTTCGGTGATGGGCGCCTGGGAGGTCATGGCGGCATCATAGGTGGCAGGCGGGGGCGCCATGGGCGCGGCGAGCGGCGCGGCGCCCGGCGGCGGGGCCGGCACGGCCTGGGCCTGGGCCTGGGCCACCATCATCGATCCGGACAGGACCAGGGCCAGGGCCGGGAACGCAACTGGCCAACGAGGAAGCAAGGTGGAACGGGACATGACAACTCCTTTGCGCTGTGAGGTGAGAGAGGTACGCTCTCTTTTTTGCAAACCCCGTGCCTGCCATGAATCCCTTGAAAATCAATGACTTGAAACTATTCCTCCTCGAGCGGTGTCCGTTCTCGTGACACCCTGGCGTCCGTTGCCGGACACTGTCCGCGCCGCGCGCCGGCACACGTTGAACGACTTGATTTATCCACAGGAGAAACCCGCATGTCCGCTTACCTGACCCTGGCGGTCGCCATCGTCGCCGAGGTGATCGCCACCACCGCCCTCAAATCCTCACAGGGATTCACGCGTCTGTTGCCGGGCATCATCGTGGTGCTGGGCTACGGGGTGTCCTTCTATTGCCTGGCGCTGACCCTGCGCACCCTGCCCACCAGCGTGGCCTATGCGATCTGGTCCGGGGTGGGTCTGGTGCTCATCACCCTGGCGGCATGGCTTGTTCACCATCAGCGGCTGGACTGGCCGGCCATCGCAGGCATTGCGCTCATCGTGGCCGGCGTCATGGTGATCAATCTGTTTTCGGCCAGTGCGGCGCACTAGGGACTGTTCACACCTCAGGCGCGCACTTCGCGCCGCATCGATTGCGGGGCCACGCCAAATCCGCGCAGGAACACTTCACGCATGTGGCGGCGATCCCTGAAACCCGTCTCGCGCGCCACCACCTCCAGCGGATGACGGCTCTGCTCGATCATCAAGCGCGCCGCCTCCAGCCGCAAGCCCTCGATGGCCTTGGCCGGGGATTGCCCCGTCTCTGCGGTAAACACCCGGGTGAACTGGCGCGCACTGAGGTTGGCCTGCTCGGCCAGTTCTTCCACCGTGAGGGCGCGCTTGAGATGGCGGCGGGCATAGTTGAGCGCATCCTGGATGCGGTCGGTCTTGGGTGCCAGCGCCAGCATTTCGGAATGCTGCGACTGCCCACCGGCGCGATGCTGGTGCATCACCAGCTTGTGCGCCACGCCGCGCGCCACCTCCTCGCCCAGGTCCTTGCCGACCATGGCCAGCGCCAGGTCCAGCCCGGCGGTCATGCCGGCCGAGGTCCACAGGGGGCCATCGACGATGTAGATGCGGTCGTCTTCCACCTGGATGTCGGGGAAGCGCGTGCGCATGGCGGCGGCGAAGGCCCAGTGCGTCGTGGCACGGCGCCGTGCCAGCAACCCCGACTCGGCCAGCACGAAGCCGCCGGTGCAGATGCCGGCGATGCGCCTGGCCCGCTTGGCTGCGCGCTGCAGGAAGGCGCGCTCCCCGGCACTGGCGGGCGACTCCAGCGGATCGCCCACGCCGCAGACGATCCAGGTATCGATGGTGGCCGAGGCGGCGGCCTTGCCGGTATTGACCCGCATGCCCAGAGACGAGGTGACATCGCCGCCATCGACCGAATAGTTGTGCATCCGGTAGAACTCGTGGCCGACGACCTTGTTGGCATATTCAAAGACCGACTGCGTGGCCAGGCCCATGACCTGGAATCCTTCCGTGAGCAGATAGCCGATGTGGTGCATGTCCTGACTCCGTAACGAATGTCCTAAAACACTACCATATACGTCATTCAGGAAGTCTGCAAGCGGCCTAAGATGCACTCCATCGACACACCACACCCAAGGAGAACAGCATGAACCAGCCGCAAAACCAAGTCCATCGTGGCACTGCCCTCGTCACCGGCGCATCCTCCGGCATCGGCGCGATCTACGCCGACCGCCTGGCACGCCAGGGTTACGACCTGATCCTGGTAGCGCGCAACCGCGAGCGCCTCAATGCCCTGGCCGCCAGCCTGACCAACCAGACCGGCCGCAACGTCGAAGTGCTGGAGGCCGATCTCGGCCAGGCCGATTCGCTGGCCCAGGTGGAAGAGAAACTGCGCAGCGATGCCAGCATCACCCTGCTGGTCAACAATGCGGGCATCGGCACCCATACGCCGCTGCTGCAAAGCAAGGTCGAGCACATGACCGGCATGATCGCCCTCAACGTCACCGCCCCAACCCGCCTGACCTATGCCGCCGTGCCCGGTTTCGTGGCCCGTGGCCGGGGTGCGGTGATCAACATTTCCTCCATCGTGGCCGTGGCGCCGGAAGTGCTCAATGGCGTCTACGGCGGCAGCAAGGCCTTCGTGCTGGCCTTCTCGCAATCGCTGCACCACGAACTGGCGGCCCAGGGCGTGCAGGTGCAAGCGGTGCTGCCGGGCGCCACCGCTACCGACTTCTGGGCCATCGGCGGCCTGCCGGTGGAACACCTGGACCCGGCCATCGTGATGTCGGCCGAGCAGATGGTCGATGCGGCCCTGGTGGGATTCCAGCGCGGCGAGCTGGTCACCATCCCCTCGCTGCACGAGGAAGACGCCTGGACCCGTTTCGAGAGCGCACGCCAGCACATGGCCACCCAGCTTTCCGCCAATACCCCGGCGCCGCGCTACACCCGCACCGATCTGCACTGAGCGGCCGAGGCTGCCCGCAACTGCCCGAAGCACCACGGATAGGCCGTTTTTTGTCCCGATATGAACCTTGCCGCGACGGCCCGCTACGGGCGGGCGTTTGCGGCACCCCAACCCTGACCACGTGAAGGAAAATCATGAAACTGACCGACAACACCCTCTTCATCACCGGCGGCACCTCCGGCATTGGCCGCGCCCTGGCCGAAGCCTTCCACAAACTGGGCAACCAGGTCATCATCGGCGGCCGCCGCAAGGCCCTGCTCGATGAAGTGACTGCTGCCAATCCCGGCATGGATGCCATCGAATTCGACGTCTCCAGCCTGGCCAGCATCGATGCCGCCGCCGCCACCCTCAAGGCACGCTACCCCAAGCTCAACGTGCTCATCAACAATGCCGGCATCATGCCCTTCGACGACGCCGGCGGCACCATCGATGACCAGGTGAGCCGCAACATCCTCGACACCAACCTGCTGGGCCCGATCCGCCTCACCTCGGCCCTGATCGACCTGCTCAAGGCCCAGCCGCGCGCCACCATCATTCACAACACCTCGGTGCTGGCCTATGTGCCGCTGGCGGTCACGGCGGTCTATTCGGCCGGCAAGGCGGCCCTGCATTCGTATGCCCTGTCGCAGCGCTTCATGCTGCGCGACACCTCGGTGCGGGTGCAGGAGATCGCCCCGCCCTGGGTCGATACCGATCTGGTCAAGAAGAGCGGCGACCCGCGCGCCATGCCGCTGGATGCCTTCATCGCCGAAACCATGGCCAAGCTGGAAAGCGACGCCGAAGAAATCATCGTCGAGGCCGTCAAGCCCTTGCGCGACAATCCCGGTGCCAATGAACACGGGTTAGTCAATGGCTTCAACGCCGCGCTGATCGCCAATCCCATCCCGGTCTGATCGGGACCGCTCTTCCACCGCAACCGGCCATGGCAGAAGTCCCTTTCTTGTCCATGGACCGGTCGCCTCGCTGATGGTCGAACCCACCATGAATACCACTCCTACCACTCCCACCTCCTCCACGCCGCAGGCACAGCCGCACCAAGGCTCGCTGCTCACCGCCGGGTTCCTGGCCCTGGGCAGTTTTGCCATCGGCACCGAGGGTTTCATGATTGCGCCGCTGCTGCCGAGAATGGCGGCCGACTTCGGCATGAGCGTCTCGACCGTGGCCAGCCTGGTGATCGTCTTTACCCTGGTGCTGGCGGTCAGTTCGCCCATTACCACGGTGCTGTCGGCGGGAATCAACCGGCGCAACCTGCTCATCGGCGCCATGGGCATCTTCACCCTGGCCAATCTGCTGGCGGCGCAGTCGACCGGCTTTGCCAGCTTGCTGACATCGCGCCTGCTGATGGCGGTCGCGGCCGGTCTCTACACGCCCAACGCCAACGCCCTGGCCGGTGCCATCGTCAAACCCGAGCAGCGCGGACGGGCACTGGCCATCGTCAGCGGCGGCATGACCATCGCCATCGCGCTGGGCCTGCCGCTGGGTTCGGTGGTGGGCCATGCCTTCGGCTGGCGCGCCACCTTTGGTGCCGTGGCCGTGATGGGGGCAGTGGCGGTGGCCGGCATCTGGCTGGGCGTGGATCGGCGTGCCGGTGGGCAGTTGCACGTGGCCGGCCTGGGCGAGCGGCTGGGCGTGGTGGGGCAAGCGCAGATCCGGCGCCTGCTGGCCATCACCCTGTTCTGGTCGGTGGGCGCGTATGCGGCCTATCCCTACATTGCGCCTTACCTGGCGCAGACGCTTTCCTTCGGCGACCAGGGCATCGGCATGTCCGTCAGCCTGTGGGGTGCCGCTGCCGCCGTGGGCGTGACCGTGGGCGGCAGCCTGAATGACCGCTTCGGCTCGGGCCGCGTGGTGCGGCTGTCGCTGCTGCTGTTGATGCTGGCATTCTGGGCCTTGAGTGCGGCTACGCTGCTGGCGCCGCAGGCCGCGCTGGTGCCGGTGCTGGCCGCGGTGGTGGTGTGGGGTTTTGCGGTGTGGGCGTTCTTTCCGGCGCAGATGGCCAGGCTGATCGCGGCAGGTCCGCCCGCACAGGCCTCTGTGGCCTTGTCGCTCAACACCTCGACCATGTACCTGGGCTTCTCTCTGGGCAGCGCCGTGGGCGCAGGCATCCTGGCGCTGGGATGGGTGGGCGGCATCGGGCTGTTCGCGGGGGCTTGCGCCCTGGCAGGCGTGCTGCTGGAACGCAGGATGAAGGCGCCTTAACCGCCGGAAGGCCCCTGCTCTTCCAGCTTGCGATACAACTGCTGGCGCGAGATGCCCAGCCGGCGCGCGGCTTCGGCGCGGTTGCCGTTGGCCGCCGCCAGCGCCCGCTGCAGCATCACCCGCTCGACCTGCGCCACGGCCACGGCCAGTTCGCCGTCCCAGTCGATGGCGACTTCGCTGGCGCTGCCCACGGCAGTACGATCAGCCAGCTCGATATGCTCGGCCTCGATGCAGGCGCCATGGCTCATCACCGCCGCACGCTCCATGGTATTGCGCAGCTCGCGCACGTTGCCCGGCCAGGCATGCTGCAGCAGGCGGCGCGCTGCGGCCGGGCTGATGCGCTTGGGGGCGTCGCCACCCTGCTGGCGCAGGAAATGTTCGGCAATGGCGAGGATGTCGCCGGGACGCTCGCGCAGCGGCGGCACCTTGATCGGCAGGACCTGCAGGCGATACCAGAGATCCTCGCGGAAGCGCCCTTCGCTGATTTCCTGCGGCAGGTCACGGTGGGTGGCGGCGATCACCCGCACATCCACCTTCACCGCCTGCTGGCCACCGACCGGCTTGAGTTCGCGTTCCTGCAGCACGCGCAGGATCTTGGCCTGGGTCGGCAGGGCCATGTCGCCGATCTCGTCCAGGAACAGCGTGCCGCCATGGGCTTCCTGGAAGCGGCCCAGGCGCGCTGCGGTGGCGCCGCTGAAGGCGCCTTTGACGTGGCCGAACAGTTCGCTCTCGATCAGCTCGGCGGGAATGGCAGCGCAATTGACGGCCACGAAGGGACGCGCCGCGCGCAGGCCGTTGCGATGCAGGGCGCGCGCCACCAGCTCCTTGCCGGTGCCGGTCTCGCCCAGGATCAGCACGGTGGCGTCGCTGGTGGCAGCCCGCCCGATCTGCTTGAACACCTGGCGCATGGCCTCGCTGTCGCCGACCAGGGCATTGCGTTCACTGCTGGCTGATGTGTCTGGCGTCATTGCCGTATCGGCGCGGGCCGCGCTCTGGCGCAGGGCGCGCTCCAGCGTTTCCACCAGGGCAGCGCGCGGCACCGGCTTGGTCAGATGATCGAAGGCGCCCAGGCGGATGGCTTCGATGGTGTTGTCGCCGCTGGCGTAAGCGGTCAGCATGATGCAGGGAATGGCCGCGATGGCCGGGGCACGCTGCAGGAAGACCAGGCCATCTTCCTCCGGCATGCGCAGGTCGACGATGGCCACGTCCACCGCATGCGCGCCCAGCAGTCTCAGGCCGGCGGCAGTACTGCCGGCTTCCAGCACCTCGTGACCCAGGTCGCCGACGGTCTCGGCCAGGCTGCCGCGAAAGGCAACATCGTCATCGACGATCAGGATGCGCGCCATGGCAACTCCATCTCGAAACGGGCGCCGCGTTCACTGGCGGCCAGGTTGATCACGCCACCATGCGCATGCACGATCTCGCGCACCAGCACCAGGCCCAGCCCGGTGCCACCACTGCGCTGGCTGACGAAAGGGTCGAACAGACTGTCACGCAAGGCCTCCGGCACGCCCGGTCCGTCATCGGCCACCCACAGCACCAGCCAGCCATCGTCGCGCAGGCGGGCGCCAAGTTCGATATGACCACCTGCAGTGCCATGCGCCAGGGCATTGAGCAGCAGATTGTCCACGGCGCGCGCCATCTGCACCGGATCCAGCGCACTCGTGACGAGACGCCCGGCAAAGCTGCCCCTGTCGATGGCGGCTTGCAAGCGCACCTGTTGTCGCTCGGCCAGTTCGGCATGGGCCTGGCAACGGGCATCGATCCAGGCCGACAGATCGGTGGCCTGGCGCTGCACCTGGAAGGGCTGCGCCAGCGCCAGCAGGCTGGCCACCAGCGTATCCAGGCGCTCGGTCTGGCTGACCACCATTTCCAGCGCGCCGGTCACGCGTTTCTCGCGCAC
The DNA here is from genome assembly GCF_022627875.1 of Herbaspirillum sp. C7C8. Classification (NCBI taxonomy): domain Bacteria; kingdom Pseudomonadati; phylum Pseudomonadota; class Betaproteobacteria; order Burkholderiales; family Oxalobacteraceae; genus Herbaspirillum; species Herbaspirillum sp. C7C8. The sequence goes on along the minus strand of NZ_JABXGG010000008.1, from coordinate 113,405 downwards.
CTGCGGGGGTGCGGCCAGGGCATTCTCGGCCTTCATGCGCATGGCGCCAATGGGATTGCGGATCTCGTGGGCCATGCCGGCAGCGACCCGGCCCAGCGTGGCCAGGCGTTCGGCATGGGCGAGTTGGCTGGCCAGGCGTTCGGACTGGCTGCGCCAGCGCGTGAGCGTAGCGCCCAGCCATACACCGCTGATGATCACGAAGGCCAGCAGCAGGGCGCTGGCTACCAGCAACTGATTGAGCACCGTGGCACTCATCACGGGGACGCGCTTGAGGGTCCAGGCGGCCAGGGGCAGCTTGTCCAGCGGCACCGGACAGGCGGCAAACACCACCGCCTCGCGCAGGCCGGGACGCACGTCGGTGACGGTAGTCCCGCCATCCAGGGCGCGCTGCGCCATCGAGACGATGCGTTCCATTTCCGCGCCCGGCGGGTCGCGCTTGATGCCGCTGCCGTCATAGGTCGGGAAGGCATAGGCCACGACATTGCGCTGCGGATGCCAGAAGCCCCCCTCCACTCCGGCCTGATCGCGCAGGGACAGGTCGATCACCGCCTGCATGATCGCACTGCCGGGCAGGCCATCTCCGTCGGTGGCAATGCGGGGCGCGCCACTGCCGGAAGAGAGCGCGTGCGCCAGGCCCGCGCTCATGGTCGCACAGCTCACGGCGGCCTGGCCGGTGGCCTGACTGATCTGCGAGGAGGCGCCCTGGCGGCTCAGCTGCAGCAGCAGGAAGGCCAGGATGAGGGCGATCAGAGCAATGAAGGCCCACAGGATGACCAGGTCGCGCTTGATGGTGTTCTTGATGTTCAGGATGCCTCCGGCACGGCGCCAGTTCGGTTGGCGGCGCTCGCATTTGACCATGAAGCGGGCGACCAATGAAACCATGTGACAGACGGTGCTGCACACCGGTTCATCATTTGTTGCAGGACAATCACGTTGCCGCCGATCAAGATGGAAGCGCGTTTTGCTTTATGCGTTAATTGCGCCTGGGGATTCGTGGGGGAACAAAAATCAAGCAGTTGAAGAAATACCTGGTCGTCGTCCTGGGCATTGCCATGCTGATGGTGGTGGCCATGTGTGCCAGCACGCTCTATCAGAGTTACCGCCAGACCCGTCTTTCGGCAGTAGCCAATGCCAACAACGTGACGCTGATCTCCCAGCGCGCCATCTCGCGCAACCTCGAAGTACTGTCGCTGTCGCTGGACACGCTGGCCTACCGCTACCAGCATCCGCTGGGTGGCCACCGGCTCAACGAGGCGCAGCGCTATGCCTATCTGTTCGGCAGCGCGCCCAGCGTCAGCAACATCACGGTGATGGCCGTCATCGGCCCTCGCGGCGAGGTGCTGGCCAGTTCGCGTCGCCGTCCTGGCGAAGCCGCCCCCAATTATGCCGACCGTGCCTACTTCACCGCGCACCGCGATTCGGCCAATGTCGGCCTGTACGTTTCCCGTCCCATGCGGGCCAAGCTGGGCAATGAACTGCAGGTGGTGGTGCTGTCCAAGCGGCTGTTCAATGAAGATGGCAGCTTTGGCGGCATCGTCGTCATGGCGCTGGACCTGGCTTATTTCCGCGATCTGTTCGAAGGCTTGTCATTGGGCGCCAATGGCGTCATCTCGCTGTATTCGGACGATGGCGTGGCCTACATGCGGGTCCCTTACCGCGAGGACATGATAGGACGCGACCTCAGCGGCAGCGGCAATTTCCAGCATATCAAGAACGCTCTGCAGCATGAGGAGGGCAGTTTCTTCGCCCGCGCCAACAGTGATGGCCAGGAGCGGCTCTATACGTTCCGCCGCATTCCCGATTCGCCGCTGATCGTCTTCGTCGGCTATGCGCAAGAGACGATCTTCAAGAGCTGGCGCAAGACGCTGTATGCCGTGCTGCTCTCGCTGTTCATCTTCGCCTTGCTCTCGGCCTATCTGCTCTCGCATATCCGGCAAGAGCTGCGTCGCCGGGTGAGCACCGAAAGGCGCCTGGAGGAACTGGCCCTCACCGACGGCCTGACCGGGCTGCTCAATCGCCGCGCTTTGGACGATGCCCTGCAGGCCACCTGGGAGCGCTGCCGGCGCAATCTGAATTCGACCTTCTCGGTGCTGTTCATCGATGTGGACTATTTCAAGCTCTACAACGACACCTATGGTCACAAGCTGGGCGACGAGGTCCTGCAGGAGGTGGCGCAGGCCATTGCTGAAAACCTGCCACGCAACACCGACTGCGCCGGCCGCTACGGCGGCGAGGAGTTCGTGGTGCTGCTGGAACTGACCGATGAACAGGGCGCCCGCCTGATGGCGCAGCGCCTGTGTGACGCGGTCTACAGCCGCCTGATCGTGCATGCCACCAGTCCGCTGCGCGTGCTCACCATCAGCGTCGGTGTGGCCACGCTGCAGCGCGAACATCATCGTCGTGTGGAGGACGTGCTCAATGCCGCCGATGCGGCCTTGTACCGCGCCAAGCGGGATGGGCGCAATGCGGTGCGCATCAGCGGCGTGGCGTGATGCACGTGGATGCGGACTCCAACAAAAAGGGCGCCATTGTCATGGCGCCCTTCGTTCATCCCGACACGGCCGCAACGGCAGCGGCCGGCTGAGGACGGGATGACAATCAGACCTCGCTCACATCCAGCGGTGCTTCGGTCTTCTCGATCACTTCTTCCTTGGTCACCCCGGTGGCCAGCTCGATGAGCTTCAGACCACCCGGTGTCACATCGATCACGCCCAGGTCGGTGATGATGCGGTTGACCACGCCCACGCCGGTCAGCGGCAGGTTGCAGTCATTGAGGATCTTCTTCGAGGTGCTGCCATCCTTGGCCTTGGCCACATGTTCCATCAGCACCACCACACGGCCCACACCGGCCACCAGGTCCATCGCGCCACCCATGCCCTTGACCATCTTGCCGGGGATCATCCAGTTGGCCAGGTCACCCTTGGCCGAGACCTGCATCGCACCCAGGATGGCGATGTTGATCTTGCCGCCGCGAATCATGCCGAAGGAGTCCGCCGAGCTGAAGAAGGACGAGCCGGGAATGGTCGTCACGGTCTGCTTGCCGGCGTTGATCAGATCGGCATCGACCTGGTCTTCGGTGGGGAAGGGGCCGATGCCCAGCAAGCCGTTCTCCGATTGCAGCCACACTTCGATATCACTCGGAACGTGGTTGGCCACCAGCGTGGGCAAGCCGATACCCAGGTTCACGTAGAAGCCGTCCTGCAGTTCCTTGGCTGCGCGCGCAGCCATTTCATCTCTGGTCCATGCCATTTTCTGTGTCTCCTTATGCGCGCACGGTGCGTTGTTCGATGCGCTTCTCGGGCGTGGCGTTGACCACGATGCGATGCACGAAGATGCCGGGAGTGTGGATCTGGTCCGGGTCCAGCTGGCCCACTTCCACCAGTTCTTCCACCTCCACCACGGTGACCTTGCCGGCCATGGCGACGTTGGGATTGAAGTTGCGCGCGGTCTTGTTGAAGACCAGGTTGCCGGCCTTGTCGGCCTTCTGCGCCTTCACCAGCGACACATCGGCCACCAGCGAGCGTTCCATCACGTAGCGCTCGCCGTCAAACTCGCGCACCTCCTTGCCCTCGGCCACCAGCGTGCCCACACCGGTCTTGGTGAAGAAAGCGGGGATGCCGGCACCACCGGCGCGCAGTTTCTCGGCCAGGGTGCCTTGCGGAGTGAACTCCAGTTCCAGTTCACCGGCCAGGTACTGGCGCTCGAACTCCTTGTTCTCGCCCACGTAGGAGGCGATCATCTTCTTGATCTGGCGGGTGGAGAGCAACTGCCCCAGGCCGAATCCATCGACACCGGCGTTGTTGGAAATGGCGGTCAGGTTCTGCACGCCCGAATCACGCAGGGCGGCGATCAACGCCTCGGGGATGCCACACAGGCCAAAGCCGCCGACCGCAATGGTCTGACCGTCCTTGACGATGTCTTTCAACGCGGTGGCCGCGTCTGGATACACTTTGTTCACGAGTCTCCTTTCGGCTCTTGTCTTGCGAGCAGGGTTGCAAGCGGGCCGGCGGACTTGCCGGCTTCAACAGGGATGGATGCAGGGGCTTCTCTTGCGCAACGCATGAGGACGTCGCCAGGCCCCATTCGGCTCCAAATAGCGCCAATTATCATAGGGCAGCTGAAATAAGCCATACAATACGGTAAAAATACCTGGCGCAATGCAGCATGGTACCGTCCGCCGGACGGTCCCGCCAGTTGATAGGGCCTAGCCAAATTGCAGCAGCACATGATCCAGCCACTTCCCATCGACTTTGAACAGGTTTTCATGCACGCGCCCATTGGCATGTGCGTCTCCCACAACCGCGTCATCCAGCAGGCCAACCTGGCCATGGCGGCGATGTTCGGCTACGAGGTCGATGCCCTGCGCCAGACCTCCTTCCAGGAGATCTATCCCACTGCCGATGAATTCGAGCGCACCGGCCTGCGCCTGGTCCCCATCTTGAACGAAAAGGGCTTTTATTCGGACGAGCGCATCATGAAGCGCTCCAACGATGAAATGTTCTGGTGCCACGTCACCGGCCACGCGCTCAATCGCGACAACCCGCATGCGGCCGGTATCTGGACCTTCGAGGATGTCAGCGCCAAGCGCCCCATCGCGCCCGGTCTGACCCCGCGCGAACGCGAGATCGCCGCGCTGCTGGTGGAAGGCAAGACCAGCAAGCTCATCGCCCGCCAGGTCGAACTGAGCCCGCGTACGGTGGAAATGCACCGCGCCCGGCTGATGCGCAAGTTCGCTGCCTCCACCTCCTCCGAGCTGGTGCACAAGCTGCTGAGCATCACGCCCTGATCATTCTTGTCGTCCTGATCGAGCCGATCGTCCTGATCAGAACGGCTGGCCCGCAAACCGCTGGGCGAGAAAATCGAGCATCGTGCGCAAGGTCGCCGGCATGTGCTTGCGCGAGGCATAGACGCCATACATGCCCAGTTGCAAGGGTTCGTAGTCCGGCAGCAATTGCACCAGCTGACCGCTGGCCACCAGCGGTGCCACCGTGTAGGCCGGCATGTGACCGATGCCCACGCCCGCCAATACCGCCTGCAACAACACCGTCACTTCATTGGCACTGATGCTGCCGCCGACGGCCACGCTCTGGGTCTGCGTCTTGACTGCATGACTTCCCTTGCCGGCCCTGGCTTTTTTCTTTTTTGGATCAAACTGCCACAGGCTGCGCCCTACATACGAATGCGTCAGGCAATTGTGCAAGGCCAGATCCTCCACCCTGCGCGGCAAGCCGTGACGCGCCACGTAATCCGGGGTGGCGCAAATCACCGAGCGGCACACCCCGAGCGGACGCGCAATCAGGTTGGGCTCCAGCCGGTTGGTCATGCGGATGGCCAGGTCGATGCGTTCTTCCACCAGGTTCACGGTGCGGTCCAGCGCCAGCAGGTCCACCGCCACACCCGGATAGCGGCGGCCATAGTCGACCACGGCCTGAATCAGCTGGGTCTGCGCAAAGGAGGTACTGGCGGTGATGCGCAAGAGCCCGCGCGGGGTTTCATCGGGCGCATCAAGGGCATGGCGCATGTCCTCGGAATACTCCAGCATCTGGCGGCAGCGCGGCAGCAGTTCGTTGCCGGCGGGCGTGAGCGAGAGCCGCCGCGTGGTCCGGTGCAGCAGCCGTGCGCCGACCCAGTCTTCCAGTTCGGCCACGTAGCGCGACACCACCGGCCGCGACAAGTCCAGCTGTTCGGCCGCCGCCGACAGGCTGCCGCCATCCACCACCGTCACGAAGACCTGCATGGCCATCAAGCGATCCATCCCGCCACCTCATGATTTGAACGATTTCAGAAACAAACTGTGATCGATTATGCTGTTTTTCGAAATCAAAAGCGATCCTATGATGGCCACTCCTGATACCCACATGAAGACCACGTGTTCACGTGGGTGACTGCTCCAGGCCAGATTCTGCCCAGTTGTCCGTACCCACTCCAGAAAGGAAACCTCATGAAAATCGCACTCATCGGCGCCTCCGGCAACGTCGGCACCCGCATCGTGGACGAAGCCCTGCGCCGCGGCCACAACATCATCGCCATCGCCCGCGACGCCGGCAAGATCGCCCAGCGTACCGGTCTGACCGCCGTCGCGGCCGACGTCAAGGACGCTGCCGCACTGGCCGCCGCCATCAAGGGCGCCGACGTGGTCATCTCCAGTGGCCGCTTCACCGCCTTTGGTGCCGCCGACCTGCTGCCGGCGGTGAAGGCAGCAGGCGTGAAGCGCCTGGCCGTGGTCGGCGGTGCCGGCAGCCTGGAAATCGCACCGGGCAAGGCGCTCATCGATACCCCGGAATTCCCCGCCGAATACATGCCCGAGGCGTCCGGTGGACGTGACTTTCTCAATGCCCTGCGCGGAGAAACCGACCTGGAATGGACCTTCCTGTCGCCCTCGGCGCTGTTCATCGCCGGTGAACGCACCGGCCAGTTCCGCCTCGGCCAGGATGCTCTGCTGGTCGGTGCCGATGGCAAGAGCTGGATCTCCTACGAGGACTACGCCGTGGCCCTGCTGGACGAACTGGAACAGCCGAAGCACGTGCGTGCCCGCTTCACGGTAGGCTACTGATCCCGTTCCATATCATTGCATCACGGGCCTGACGGTGCAGAAAACGTCAGGCCCTGTGCCGATTCATTCAAGAGGACATCGCATCATGACCACCCCCGCTACCCCGCACGACACCGTGCTTCACTACATCCACGATCCGCTGTGCGGCTGGTGCTATGGCGCCGCGCCGCTGGTGGCGGCGGCACGCGAGGTACTGTCTGTGCAGACGCATGGGGGCGGCATGATGGCCGGTCGCAATCGTCGCCGTGTCGATGCGCAACTGCGTGATTACGTGATGCCGCACGATCACCGCATCGCGCAGATGACCGGACAAGCGTTTGGCGAAAATTATTTCGACGGCCTGCTGCGCGATACCGAAGCGATCTTCGACTCTGCACCACCAATCGCCGCCGTGCTGGCGGTGCGGGCGCTCAAGGACGAGGCCGCCGGGCTGGACATGCTGGCAGCGATTCAGCGTGCGCATTACCAGCAAGGACGGCGCATCTCAGAAGTAGCGACGCTGACCGAGCTGGCGCAGACGCTGGGCATCGCGCCCGCTGCCTTCATCGCAGAACTGCAGCGGGTTGAACAGGAAGAGCTGGCCAATCACATCGAGGCCAGCCGTGAATTATTGAACCATGTCGGCGGACGCGGCTTCCCGACCTTCGTGCTGCAACGGGGCAATACCCTGGAAGTGCTTGATACCGGGCGCTGGCTGGGGCAGCCGGAGCAGTGGAAGGCGTATCTGGGTGAGCAAGCGAGGGGGACTGCGTCCGTAGCGGCCTCCGATGGCGGGTCCGTGCGATGTGACCTGCTGAGTGGGCGTTGCGAATAAGCCACTGACCACACCGTTTATCCACCCTGCCTGCCGCGCACGAAGCTGCGCGGCAGGCTCCTTGCGCAGGCTTCGCCCCCGCCCCCGTGAGGATCGTCCATCGCGCAACCGCGCCATGACCCGCCTGCAGCGTCAGTCCGTCCATTTTCGCGGCCTCCCCTCTGAGCAGCATCCGCCCATTGGACGGTTTTTTTGAATGCTGCCGTTAAATTTTCAGCGCTAATCAAACACGCACGTTTGCTCTACATTGAGCGGCTTTCCCGAGGGACAGGTCGCAGCATCGGGAAAGACAAGACCACGTTGTCCTCATCCTTCTTTCATGGCGGACGGCATTCGAACAGCAATCGCCCCCTATTGAATCAGGATCCGCGCTTCCAGACGTCATCTGTGGGATCAGCATCCACATCATCCGCACCCGGTCACTTTCAGGCGGCGTCTTGAATCCCAACCCTATGATTAAAAAATGCTCAATGGAGAGTGTATGGATTTCACCCGTCTGACGGTTTCTTCGCGCCTCAAGTTCGGCTTTGGTGCCGTGCTCGTTCTGATGCTGCTGATCATCGGCATCGCTCTGAAAGATCTCGCCGATGTCAACCAGCAATTGCTGTCCATCACCGAGGTCAACAATGTGGAGATCCGTCATCTCTCGACCATGCGTGCGGCAGCCTATGAACAATCCCTGTCCTCGCGCGGGATCGGGCTGGCAAGCACACCGCAAGACCTGAACCTGAACGCCGACAATCTGCACAAACAGATCGTCATCTACACGGAGGCCGAAAGCGCACTGGCCAAGCTCTTCGCAGAAGTGGAGGAAACCACCGAGACGGAGAAGAAGACACTGAGCCTCATCCAGCAAAAGACAAGGGAAATCACCCCTTTGCTCTCGACGATGATTGACCTCGCCAAAGCAGGAAAAACCGACGAGCTCAGGGTCGGGGTCAACAGTCCGGTGGGCGCCATGCAGGCGCAACGACGCAATACCCTGGCTGAGCTCTCCGCATTCGAGGATCAGCTCAACGACGCCGCAAAGAATGAGGCACTTGCCGTCTATGCGACCGCGCGCAGACTGCTCATCGCACTGGGGATGCTGGCACTGGCGAGCGGACTGATCGCCGCCACTCTCATCACCAGGAGCGTACTGCGGCAGCTGGGCGGAGAACCGGCCGTGGCCTCGACGCTGGCCGCGCGGATTGCGCAGGGTGACCTGCGCAGCGAGGTCGACGCTGATACCCGCCATCCGAACAGTCTCATGATGTCGATGAAGAGCATGAACAGCGGTCTGCGCGAGATCGTACGTGAAGTGCGTTCCGGTACCGATGCCATTGCGACGGCCAGCAGCCAGATTGCTACGGGCAACCTTGATCTGTCCTCGCGTACCGAGGAGCAGGCCAGCTCGCTGGAAGAGACCGCCTCGGCCATGGAGCAGCTGACGGCCACCGTGCAACAGAACGCCGACAGCGCTGGCGAGGCCAACCGGCTGGCCACCGAAGCCTCGGTGGTCGCGGCCGAAAGTGGCCAGCTGGTCAAGGAAGTGGTGATGACCATGGCTGCCATCGAGGACTCGTCCAGGAAGATCGTGGACATCATCAGCGTGATCGACGGTATCTCGTTCCAGACCAACATCCTGGCCCTCAATGCCGCCGTGGAAGCAGCGCGCGCAGGTGAGCAGGGACGCGGCTTCGCGGTGGTGGCTTCAGAGGTACGCAGCCTGGCGCAGCGCAGTTCTTCGGCCGCCAAGGAGATCAAGGAGCTCATCGACGACTCCGTGGACAAGGTCACCAGCGGCAGCGCGCTGGTCAACCGTGCGGGCGAGACCATGAGCAATGTGGTCTCCAGCGTGGACCGGGTAGTGTCGGTGATCGGCGCCATCAGTGACTCCAGTGCCGAGCAGAGCAAGGGGATCGTTGAGATCAACCATGCCATCTCGCAGATGGATCAGGTCACGCAACAGAATGCCGCGCTGGTGGAACAGGCTGCGGCAGCCTCGCAGGCGCTGCAGGCGCAGGCGCGCCGGCTTAGCGACGTGGTGGAGGTGTTTGCCATCGCCTGATGACCGGGGCATCAGGACGTCTTCACTCCCGGCACGGCACTCCCAGTGCGCGCAGCGACGCCCGCGTGGTCGCTGCATCGACGTGATGGATGCCGTGCCAACCCAGCGCACGACAGCCTTCGATATTCTTGTACGCATCATCGATGAAGACCAGCTCTTCGGGCTTCAGGTCCGGCAGGTGCCGTGCATAGCGCTCCAGCGCGATCTGGTAGATGCGCGGCTCGGGCTTGATGCAGCGTTCATGGCCTGAGACCACGATGTCGCGAAACAGCTGCATGAAATCGTGGTGGTCGCGCGCATGCGGATAGGTTTCCGACGACCAGTTGGTGAGGCCGAACACCGGCACCTGCTGCGCATGCAGTTCGCGCAAGAGCGCCACGCCTTCCGGCAACGGACCACGCAGCATCTCGGTCCAGCGATCGTAGAAGGCGCGAATCAGCGCATCGTGTTCAGGATACTGCCCCACCAGATGCGCAGTGGCCTCGGCCAGGGTGCGGCCGCCATCCTGCTGAACATTCCATTCGGGCGAACAGATGTGGGTGAGGAAGTGATTGCGCTCCTGCTCGTCGGCGATCAGTTGTTCGTACAGGTACTGCGGGTTCCAGTCGAAGAGCACGCCGCCGAAATCGAAGACGACGGCGCGGATGGGACTTGGTGCAGAAAACGTCATGGTTGAAATCCTGGGGTAAATAAGGCTGGCGTCGCGACGATAGCAGATCCGGAAGAACCGGGCCGAATTCATCCATTGCCCTGCTGAAGATGCAGAGATGCTTGCGGCCTGGTCAGCCTCCCCCCATCAATCCGCTTGCGCCTGCAACGCCTCCACCAGATAGTCAATGAGCACCCGCATCTTGGGCGCAATATGGCGCGACGATGGAAACAGCAGATAAGCCATGCCGGAATAATTGATATCGAAATTCCATTCCCGCAGAAGCCGGACGACACGACCGGCAGCCAAAGCCTCCCGCGCCACGAAATCGGGCACGCAGCCTACGCCCAGCCCCGCCTCGATGGCCGCCAGCCGCATCTCGCTGTGATTGATTGCGCAGCGACCGGCGACGATGATCTCGGCCGATCCGGTCTCGCAGACGAAGCGCCAGCGATTGTCCCGCTCCTGTTCACCCAGGGTCAGGCAGCTATGGCTCATCAGGTCTTCCGGATGATGGATCGGCCCATGGGCCGCGAGATACGCCGGACTGGCCAGTACCAGTTGCCGCACCGGCAGCAGGCCGCGCGCCACCATACCCGGCGGCGGCGTGTCCGTCAGCCGGATGACCAGATCCACGCCTTCACGCAGCGGATCAACCAGCCGGTCCACTACCATCAAATGCACATCCACCTCCGGATAGCTCGTCAGGAATTCCAACAGCACCGGCTGCAGCAGGTGCCGCGCAAACGCCTTGGGCGCACTCATCCTGACCAGTCCCTTGGGCGCGCCGGCATGGCCCTCGGCCGCCAGCAAGGTGGCGCGTGCGGCGGCCACCATCTTGCGTCCGTGCTCCAGCACATCCAGTCCGGCTTCGGTCAGGCGCAGTTGTCGCGTGGTGCGCTGGAACAATGCCACGCCCATCATCTTTTCCAGACGCGCTACCTGGCGGCTCACGGCCGAAGGCGTCATGCCCTGCTGACGCGCAGCGGCCGAAAAGCTGCCGGCGTCGACCACTCGCACGAACGTGACAAGCTCATGCAGTACCTCGGCCAACTCATTTGTTCTCATGCGGCACAACTCCTGTTCTTCATCCCTGGCTAGTCAGGTCTCATCGGTCCCAAGACAATACACCAGCTCTACCCAACGCCACGATGAGACCTCATGAACAAGTCCTCCCTGCTGCACGCCCCCGCCCGGCCTACAACCCTGCTGCGACTCAATCCTGTTGAATGGGCGCTGCTGCTGGTCGCCGTGATCTGGGGCGGCAGCTACAGCGCCGCGAAAATCGCCACGGAGCAGTTGCCGGTGCTGCAATTCCTGGTGCTGCGATTCGGCCTGACGTTTCTCCTGCTGGCCCCCGCCTTGCGCAGCATCACCTCTGTCCCCGCGTGGAAAAGATCGCTGGCAGGAGCCCTTCTACTGGGCGTGGTCCTGCTGGCCATCTTCATCTGCGAAACCGTCGGCGTATCGATGACGACGGCCTCCAATGCCGCCTTCCTGATCAGCCTGTGCGTGGTCTTCACGCCCTGGTGCGAGTGGCTGCTGCTGGGCCAGCGTCCCGGGCGTTCGGCGCTCATTGCGTGCGCGTTGTCGTTTGTGGGCGCTGCCTTGCTGGCATTCCAGGAGGGCGTCACGCTCTCGCACCTGAGCTGGGGCGATGCCCTGATGGTGCTGGCCGCGCTCCTGCGGGGTGTGATGGTGTGCCTGACACGCCGCCAGGGCCTGCGGTTCGGCTTGCCCGCACTCACGCTGACGGCGGTGCAGATGGGTGTCATGACGGCGGGATCGCTGGTGCTCATGATGGCCCTGCCGGGTCAGCGCTGGCTGCCCCTTCCGGCCACCGCCTCCTTCTGGTGGGCGATGGCGTTCCTGGTCTTGCTGTGTACCATCGTGGCCTTCTTCGTACAGAACCATGCGGCCGCACGCACCAGTGCGTCACGCGTGGCCCTGCTGATGGGCAGCGAGCCGCTGTGGGGAGCGCTCATCGCGGTGGTGTGGATGAAGGAACACCTGTCCCTGCAGGGATGGATGGGTGGCTTGCTGATCGTGGGGGCCACGGGGTGGGTGCTGCGGCCGCGTAACCATTCGACCTAACCCGGCCTACAACCCCCGCAAAAAATCAAACAACTCCGGCACATCCGCATACCCCACATTGAAGCGGAAGCTGGTCTTGTGCGGCGCCGACAGATGGAAGAAATCCCCCGGTGCCAGCCAGATACCCTTCTGCCGCGCCCGGTCCGCGATCTCGCGTGCTGACAATTCACAGCCCTCGATGGTGGCCCAGCTGAACATGCCGCCGCGCGCCGTCGTGAAGGGCGTCAGGCCGACTTCGGTCAACTTGGCGTTGAGCGTGGACTGGGCATTGAGGAGCGTCGCATTGAGCGTCTGCACATGACGCCGGTGATGGCCTTCGGTGAGCACGTTATGCACCAGGCGCTCGTTGATCTCCGAATTGGTCAGCGTCAACACCATCTTGGTATGCACGATCTGCCGCGCCAGTTCGCGCTGGCAGGCGATGTAGCCGACCCGCAGCGACGGCGCGATGGTCTTGGAATAACTGCCCACGTAGATCACCCGTTGCAAGCCATCGAGCGCAGCCAGCATGGGATCGGTGGCCTGTCCCAGTTCGCGGAAGATGTCGTCCTCCACCACCCAGAAACCATAGCGCTCGGCCGCCTGCAATACGCGCATGGCGCAGGCCGGCGTGTAGGACGTCCCCGTCGGGTTCTGCAGCACGCTGGTCGTGAAGAACATCCTGGGATGATGCGTGCGCGCCAGCGTGTCCAGCATGTCGGTGTCCACGCCACCGGGCGTACGCGGTACGCCGATCACGTTCAGGCCGGCCAGGCGCAGCATCGCAATCAGGTTGCAGTAACCGGGATCATCGATGAGCACCGTATCGCCCGGCTGGGTCATGGTGCGGATGATCAGGTCCAGCGCCTGCGTGGCGCCATGCGTGGTCAGCACCTGCTCGATGCCCAGTTCCAGCGCCCAATGCCCGAGGAACTGCGCGATGAGCTGACGCAGCGGCGCATATCCGTAAGGGTGGCCATAGCCGACCTGCTGGGCACCGGGCGAACGGATGATGCGGCGCTCGGCCTGGTGCAGGCCCTCATCGTTGAGCCACTTGCCGGGCAGCCAGCCGCAACCGGCCTTGATGGGCACGCGCTCGTCGGCAAACATTTCCGAGAGCAGCCAGGCCGAGTCAATCACCGGCTCGGGCGGCACGAAGACGGCACGCGCCCCGGATTGCCCGGCACGCGCGGCGACAAAGAAACCGGCACCGCGCCGGGCCTGCAGCATGCCGCGCGCCACCAGCTGCTCGTAGGCTTCCACCACGGTGGAGGAGCCGATGTCATGATGCTGCGCGAACTGGCGTACCGAGGGCAGGCGCTCGCCGGAACGCAATTCGCCCGATTCGATCAGGCCGGCCAGACCAGCCGTCACCTGCTCCACCAGGCGCTCAGCCGTCTTGCGTCTCAAATCCAGTTGCAACGGTGCGCTGGCGGGCTTGGCCATGGCATCCTTTCTGACAGTGTGTGGCGGCTGGCGGGAGACTGCATTGCTCCCGCAGGCCAAAGTGTAGGCGAAAATACAGAACTGTATTGGTCCCGGTGGCGTGACTCCCGATACACGCAAATCAGGCCGCATCCCCTTTGAATACGGGAATGACGACAGGCTGACCATGCCCAGGCAGGCAGCGCTCTCCCGCCAGATGGAGCAATACAGTTTCCCCTGAAGACCAATACAGTTTCCAGCGAAAATCAAAAGTGTAGCTAACAATGCGGGCGCTGTCTGGCAATAATCAGGCACTGTCTTTCATTTCCCCGAATTCTCCCTTTTTCACGGTGCCTGCCATGTCCAGCCAAGACCAAACGCATCCCTCCAGCCTGTCGGCCTACTGGATGCCCTTCACTGCCAACCGCAACTTCAAGTCCGCGCCACGCATGCTGGTGTCGGCTGAAGGCATGCACTACCGCGACGACGCCGGCAACGCCATCCTGGACGGTACCGCCGGCCTGTGGTGCGTACCGCTGGGCCACGCCCATCCCAAGATCGTATCGGCCGTGCAGAAGTCCGTGGCTACGCTGGACTATGCGCCCTCCTTCCAGCTCGGCCACCCGAGCGCCTTCGAACTGGCCGAGCGCCTCAAGGCCTACACCGGCAACCGCTTCGCCAACGTGTTCTACACCGGTTCCGGCTCGGAAGCAGTGGATACGGCGCTCAAGATCGCCCTGGCCTATCACCGCGCCAAGGGCAACGCCACCCGCACCCGCCTGATCGGCCGCGAACGCGGCTATCACGGTGTGGGCTTCGGCGGCATGTCGGTGGGCGGCATCGGCGGCAATCGCAAGACCTTCAGCACCGCGCTGCTGCCGGGCGTGGACCACCTGCCGCATACCCACAACCTGGAAAAGAATGCCTTCACCAAGGGCGAGCCGGAGTACGGCGCGCACCTGGCCGATGAGCTCGAACGCCTGGTCACCCTGCACGACGCCTCCAACATCGCCGCCGTGATCGTGGAACCGGTGGCCGGCTCCACGGGCGTGCTGATCCCGCCCAAGGGCTACTTGAAGCGCCTGCGCGAAATCTGCACCAAGCACGGCATCCTGTTGATCTTCGATGAAGTCATCACCGGCTTCGGCCGCCTGGGGACGCCCTTTGCGTCCGACTACTTCGATGTGGAACCGGATATCTTCACCACCGCCAAGGGCCTCACCAATGGCGTGGTGCCGATGGGCGCGGTGTTCGTCAAGAAAGAGATCCACGATGCCTTCATGAACGGTCCGGATGGCATCGAACTGTTCCACGGCTATACCTATTCGGGTCACCCGCTGGCCTGCGCAGCCGGCCTGGCTTCGCTGGAGGTGTTCCAGACCGAAGGCGTGCTGGAGAATGCGCAAGCGGTGTCGGATTATTTCCAGGAGGCGGCGCACTCCCTGCGCGGCCTGCCGCACGTGATCGATGTGCGCACCATCGGCCTGATCGCCGGCATCGAGCTGGCCTCCATCCAGGGCCGCGTCGGTGCCCGCGCCTATGACGCCTTCGTGCGTGCCTTCAATGACGGCATCCTGATCCGCGTCACCGGCGACATCATCGCCCTGTCGCCGCCGCTGATCATCAACAAGCAGCAGATCGACGAACTGTTCGGCAAGCTGGCGGCCATCCTCAAGACCCTGGCCTGATCCCCCTTCACGAAAAAAATACGCAAGAAAGAGTCATGGAAAAGATTGCACACTACATCGGCGGCGCGCGCGTCGATACCACCAGCGGGCGCTATGCCGATGTCTTCAACCCGGCCCAGGGTGTGCCGGTGGCGCAGGTCGCGCTGGGTACGGCCGACGAGGTCGATGCGGCAGTGAAGGCCGGTGTGGCCGCCTTTCCGGCCTGGTCCAACACGCCGCCGCTGACGCGCGCGCGGGTACTGTTCCGCTTCCTGCACCTGATCCAGCAGCGCGCCGACGACTTCGCCCGCATCATCGTGCGCGAGCACGGCAAGACCTTCTCGGATGCCCAGGGCGAAGTGGCGCGCGGCATCGAGATCGTCGAGTTTGCCGCCGGTATCCCGCAGATGCTCAAGGGGGAATACACCGACCAGATCGCCCGCGGCATCGACGCCTGGTCGATGCGCCAGGCGCTGGGCGTGGTGGCCGGCATCACGCCGTTCAACTTCCCGGCGATGGTGCCGATGTGGATGTTCCCCATCGCCATTGCCTGCGGCAACTGCTTCGTGCTGAAACCTTCCGAACGCGATCCCTCGGCCGCGCTGCTGATCGCCGATCTGTTGAAGGAGGCCGGCCTGCCCGATGGCGTCTTCAACGTCATCCAGGGCGACAAGGTCACCGTCGATGCCCTGCTCGATCATCCGCAGGTCAAGGCCATCAGCTTCGTCGGCTCGACCCCGATTGCGGAATACATCTACGCCCGTGGCTCGGCCAAGGGCAAGCGCGTGCAGGCCCTGGGCGGCGCCAAGAACCACATGGTGGTGATGCCCGACGCCGACATGCAGCTGGCCGTGGACGCTTTGATGGGCGCAGCTTACGGCTCGGCCGGCGAGCGCTGCATGGCGATCTCGGTGGCAGTGGCCGTGGGCAGCGCCGGTGATGAACTGGTGGCCGCACTGGCCGAGCGCGCGCGCAAGCTGAAGATCAACGAAGGCATGGCGGCCGGTGCCGAGATGGGTCCGGTGGTGACAGCGGCGGCCAAGCAACGTATTGAAAGCCTCATCGGCCGTGGCGTGGAAGAAGGCGCAACGCTGGTGGTGGATGGCCGTGGTTATCAGGTGCCAGGATTCGAGAAGGGCTTCTTCGTCGGTGGCACGCTGCTCGATCACGTCACCCCCGAAATGACGGTCTACAAGGAGGAAATCTTTGGCCCGGTGCTGTGCGTACTGCGCTGCCCGGACATCGCCAGCGCGGTGGAGCTGATCAATGCGCACGAGTATGGCAACGGCGTGGCAGTCTATACCCGTGACGGCGGCGTGGCGCGCGAGTTCGTGCGCCAGATCGAAGTGGGCATGGTGGGAGTGAACGTGCCGCTGCCGGTGCCGATGGCCTTCAGCAGCTTCGGCGGCTGGAAGCGCAGTCTCTTCGGCGACCATCACATGTACGGACCGGAGGGGGTGCGCTTCTACACCCGGGCCAAGGCGGTGATGCAGCGCTGGCCCAATACCGCCAGTGCAGGTGCGGAATTCGCTTTCCCGCAGATGAAATAAACAGGATCAACGGCATGAAATTTTCATGCCGTTTTTCTTTGGCGGATGCGTATGATGAAGGTCCGGCGCCACCGATGGCCGTCGGCCTTGTTGGTGCAGAAAACGTCAGGCACGGTGCAGGAAGCATCAGCCATCCTCAGCCCGCAGGAAGTCACGTCCGGGCTTGCACCAAAGCAGGAAAACTTAGAAAACCAGACCGTCGTGGATGATCGGTGGAGACACACCGACAGCACGGGAGAACGGCAAACCACAACTGGAGACACGCTCTTAGGAGCAGCAGGAGGAGCCTCATGCCGGCTCACGCCACGCGGCGCAAAGGCGCGCCGCAGCAGCGTTTCATTCGTCGTCACGTACTGTCTTGCGGCTCTGTCGCCAGACGGCGCGACCCTGTTGACCGACGCTTTTCCGCCCGTTCGCGGCGGAGGATTTCTCACGTCCATGCAAATCAAGCCTGCGCGATCTTCCTAAGTTTTTTGGGAGGAACGGGCATGGAACTTGCGTTGACGGGCAGTACTGCAGCATTGCGCAATTCCGTGGATGTCATCTGTCAATCGTTAGCCTTGAGGGAGAAACAAGCATGATCAGCCGTCGCAATTTCCTGAAACTGTCTGCACTGGCCGCACCCGGCGCACTGAGCTACCACGATGTCTTTGCCCAGGCCGAGAGCATTGCCTTCGGCTGTCCGGTGCCGATGTCCGGCCCCTTCGCTGCCAACGGCAAGTTCGCCGACATGGGCATGAAGCTGGCCCTGCAGAAATACGGCAAGGTACTGGGCAAGAGCACCAGCTACGTCAACCTCGACACCGAAGGCAAACCCGCCACCGCCGTACGCAAGATGCAGGAGACCATCGAGAAGGGCACGCGCTTCTTCGCCGGCGGCATCCTCTCCGGCGAGGCGCTGGCCATGGGCAAGGAAGCCGACAAGGCTGGCGCGGTCTTCATCACCACCGCCGGGGCCGACGAGATCACCGGCAGCGACTGCAACCACGCCACCTTCCGCTGGTCGGTGCCGACCTTCGGTGCGATTGAACAGACCGTGCGCCCGCTGCTGGAGAAGATGCCCAATGCCAAGCGCTGGTACACCATCACGCCGCAATACGTGTTCGGTGAAGGCTTGCTGTCGGCGGCCAAGAACATCTTCAAGGAAAAGGGCATCGAGCATGTGGGCAACAGCTACCACTCGCTGAGCGAGAAGGAATTCTCCGGCTATCTCACCAATGCCATTGCCGCCAAACCCGACGTGCTGCTGTTGCTCAACTTCGGCTCGCAGTCCTCCGATACCTTGCGCCAGGCCGTCAGCTTCGGCATGAAGAACAACTGCACCATCCTCATGGCCTGGGCGTCGGGGCTGGAACAGTTCGAGACCCTGGGCGCGGATATCTGCGATGGCGTCTACTTCGGCGCGCAGTACTGGCATGCCATCGATTCGCCCTTCAACAAGGAATTCGTCAAGCTGGTCAACGACAAGCTCAAGATGGATCCCAACTACAGCCTGGCCGGTTCCTACATCTGTACCAAGATCATTCTGGACGCCATCATCAAGGCCAACAGTACCGATCCCAAGGCGGTGATCGCGGCCATGGAAGGCATGAAGTACGAGGGGCTGACCGGTACCGAGGAAATCCGCAAGGGCGATCACCAGGTCATCAAGAACTACTACCTGCTCAAGGGCAAGGCCAAGGCGAAGATGGCCAACAAGAATGACTATGCGGACATCGTTTCCTCCGGCCAGTCCTTCCTGGCGCTCGAGAAGACGCAGTGCAAGCTGTGATGTCCATGCCTTGAGTTTCAGGGCCTGTTCGCCTGCCTGGCGAACAGGTCGCATTTGCTGCATCTTCGTCACGAGGTTCCATGAACATCTATCTGCTGCAGATCGCCAATGGCGTAGGCATCGGCATGCTCTACTTCCTGCTGGCGGTGGGCCTGTCGATCGTCTTCGGCCTGCTGCGCTTCGTCAATTTCTCGCATGGCGCCTTCTTCCTGCTGGGCGCCTATCTCTGCTATCAGGTCACCAGCCTGGGCCTCGATTTCTGGTGGTCGCTGCTCATTGCACCGCTGCTCGTGGGTCTGTTCGCGTGGGTGGTGGAGCGCTTCGTGCTGCGCCATGTCTATGCGCTGCCGCATCACTTCCACATTCTCTTCACGGTCGGCATGGCGCTGGTGATCCAGGAAGCGGTGATCTCGGTATGGGGGCCGCTGGGCAACAACGTCTCGCCGCCCGATCTGCTGCAAGGGGTGGTGATGTGGGGCGGCTTCGTCTATCCCAAGTACCGGCTCTTCGTCATCGGCCTGACCGCCGTCATGGCGCTGCTGCTATGGTGGGTGCTGGAAGGCACGCGCCTGGGCTCGATCGTGCGCGCCGGTTCGGAATCGACCGAAATGGTCAGCCTGCTCGGCTTGAACATTCAACGCATCTTCAGCCTGGTCTTCGCCCTGGGCGCGGCCACGGCCGGTCTTGCCGGGGCGCTGGCCGCACCGATCCGCGGAGCCGATCCCTTCATGGGCGTGGAAGCGCTGGGCATCGCCTTCGTGGTGGTGGTCATCGGCGGGCTGGGCAGCTTCTGGGGGGCCCTCATCGGCGGCATCCTGGTCGGCATCGTGCAAAGCGTGATGAGCACGGTCTGGTCCGAGGGCGCGCACCTGATGATTTACGTGGCCATGGCGGCCGTGATGCTGCTGCGTCCGAATGGCCTGCTGGGCCGGCCCGGCGCGGCCTGACGCGGTTCATGCCACTTGACGTTTTCTGCACCGAGGCTTCCATGAAACAGATTGCGCATTTCCGTTACACCCTGCTGGCAGCCGCTGTGGCGCTGCTGCTGCCCATGCTGCTGCCCTCCGGCACGCTGGCCACCGAAGTGCTGGTGTTCGCGCTGGCCGCGCTGGGCTGCAACCTGCTGCTGGGTTATACCGGCCTGATGTCCTTCGGCCAGGGCATCTTCTTTGGCGTGGGCAGCTATACCGCTGGCGTGGTGCTGCTGCAGTTGAAGCTGGCGCTGCTGCCGGCCCTGGCGCTGGCCGCGCTCGGTGGCGCACTGGTGGCGCTGCTAGTGGGCTGGTTCTCGATCCGCCAGCGCGGCACCTACTTCGTCATGCTCACGCTGGCCTTTGCCCAGATGTTTTACTTCCTCGCCTATACGATGAAGGACGTCACGGGCGGAGACAACGGCCTGCTGGACATCCCGCGTCCGCCGCTGTCGCTGTTGGGGATGACGCTGCTGTCGACCACCTCGTCCTGGCAGTACTACACGGTGGTGGCCATCCTGTTCGTGCTGGTGTTCTGGCTGCTGCAGCGGGTGGTCGATTCGGTACTGGGCAAGACGCTGCTGGCGGTGCGCGAGAACGAGGCGCGTGCTTCCGCCCTGGGCTATGACGTACGCCTGCTCAAACTGGCCGCCTTCGTCATCTCCGGCGCCGTCACCGGTCTGGCCGGTGGCCTGCACGCCATGATGACGGGTGTGGCACCGCTGTCCAACATCGAGTACCACACCAGCGAAGCGATCCTGGTGATGACCGTCATCGGCGGCACCGGCAACCTGTTCGCCTCGGTGCTGGGGGCGAGCTTCTATGTGCTGGTGGGCAACTGGCTCTCCACGCTGTGGCCGCGCTGGCTGATGCTGCTGGGGCTGCTGCTGATCACGGTCAGCCTGTACATGCAGAAGGGCCTGTTCGGACTGGCCGTGAAGATCATCGATGCCGTGCGCGGTCACAAGAAGGAACCGGTGCAGGCCGCCAGCACGACTGCGACCAAGGAGAAGCATTCATGAGCCGCCCCATCCTGCAAGCGCTCAACGTGACCAAGCGCTACGGCAAGTTCACCGCCGTCAACGGCATCACGCTGGAGGTCGAGGCCGGTACCGTGCATTCGGTGATCGGTCCCAATGGTGCGGGCAAGACCACGCTGTTCCATACCCTGACCGGTACCACGCCCATCACCGAGGGCAGCATCCTGGTCGAGGGTGAGGAAGTGGCGCATCTGCCGGGCAATCGCCGGGTGCAGAAGGGACTGGCGCGCTCCTTCCAGGTGACCAGCCTGTTTCCCAACCTGAGCGTGCGCGAGAACCTGCGGCTGGCTGCGCAGGGCCGCGCGCCGCTGGCGGCCCTCAATCCCTGGAAACGTGCCGAACAATTCACTGCGGCCTGCGCACTGGCCGATGAACTGGTGGCGCGCCTGTCCCTGCAGGGCGTTGCCGAGCGGGCCTGTGCAGAACTTTCACATGGCCAGCAACGCAGGCTGGAAGTGGGCATGGCCATGGCCGGGCGGCCCAAGGTGATCTTCCTGGACGAGCCGACCTCGGGCATGGGCATCGACGACATTGCCGACATGAAGCAGCTCATCCACGGGTTGCGGAAGGATTACACGGTGGTGCTGATCGAACACAACATGGATATCGTCATGGATATCTCGGACCGCGTCACGGTGATGCAGCTGGGCCAGATCCTGGCGCAGGGCAAGCCGGCCGAGATCCGCAACGATGAACGCGTGCGCCGGGCCTATCTCGGCAGCATGATCACCGGAGGCAAAGCATGATCCTGCAAGTTGAAGACGTTCACGGCTACTATGGCAAGAGCCACATCCTGCAGGGCGTATCGCTGCAGGTCGATGCGGGCGAGGTGGTCACGCTGCTGGGACGCAATGGCGCGGGCAAGACCACGACCTTGAAGAGCATTGTCGGCGTGGTGCCGCCGGCACAGGGTCGGGTGCTCTTCGAGGGGCAGGTCATCAGCGCACTGCCTTCCTACAAGATCGCTGCGCGCGGCGTATGCCTGGTGCCGGAGCATCGCGGCATCTTCAAGCTGCTGACCGTGGAAGAAAACCTGACCATGGCCGCGCGCAAGGAGTCGGCGTGGGGGCTGGAGGAGGTCTACACCATCTTCCCGCGCCTGAAGGAGCGCCGCAGGAATGGCGGCGGCCAGCTCTCGGGCGGTGAGCAGCAGATGCTGGCCATTGCGCGCGCGCTGATGACCCATCCGCGCGTGCTGATGCTGGATGAACCGGTGGAAGGACTGGCACCGGTGATCGTCGACGAGATCGTGGCGCAGATCAAGCAGATCAAGCGCACCGGGATGTCCATCATCCTGGTGGAGCAGAACCTGGAAGTCTGTACCCAACTGGCGGACCGGCATTACATCGTCGAGCAGGGACGCATCGTCTACAGCGGCAGCAATGCCGCGTTCCTGGCCGATGAGGGCGTCAAGGACCGTTATCTGGGCGTGAATCTGGCGGCGTGAGGACCTCTGCCCGCCAACCCGAACAAGGAATCGATATGGACATGAAAACACAAACCTCCACCCTGCGCATTGACGGCACGCGCCTGTGGAATTCGCTGATGGAACTGGCCCGCATCGGCGGCACGGCCAAAGGTGGCGTCTGTCGCCTGGCCCTCACCGACCTGGACAAGCAGGGCCGGGATCTGGTCACCTCCTGGGCGCGCGCCGAAGGCATGAGCGTGGTGGTAGACCAGATCGGCAACATCTTCATGCGCCGCCCCGGTCGCAACAATGCACTGCCACCGGTGATGACGGGCTCGCACATCGACACGCAACCCACCGGCGGCAAGTTCGACGGCAATTACGGCGTGCTCGCCGGCATCGAGGTGATCCGTACGCTGAACCAGCACGATATCCAGACCGAGGCGCCCATCGAGGTGGCGGTGTGGACCAATGAAGAGGGCTCGCGCTTCGTACCGGTGATGATGGGTTCGGGGGTCTTCTGCGGCGCCTTCACGCTGGAACATGCCTATAACGCCACCGACATCGAGGGCAAGAAAGTTCGCGACGAACTGGAACGCATCGGCTACATCGGCGACCAGGTCTGCGGTGACCATCCCATCGGTGCGTATTACGAGGCCCACATCGAGCAAGGGCCGGTGCTGGAAAATGCCGATACCGTCATCGGCGTGGTACCGGCGGTGCTGGGGCTGTCGTGGTACGACTGCACGGTGACCGGTTTCGAATCCCATGCCGGACCGACGCCCATGGAAATTCGCAAGGATGCGCTGCAAGTGTCGACGTTCATCATGCAGGAAGTGGTGGCCATCGCTCACCGCTATGCCCCGTATGGCCGCGGCACGGTAGGCCAGGTGCAGGTGATGCCCAACAGCCGCAACGTGATTCCGGGGCAGGTGAAGTTTTCCATCGATCTGCGCAATGTCAGCGAAGAGTCGCTCACCCGCATGCACGAGGACCTGCTGGCCTATCTGGAGGCCATGCGCAAGAAGACCGGGCTCTCCATCGAACTGGAGCGGGTGTCCTATTTCCCGCCCTGCCCCTTCCATCCGGATTGCGTGGACAATGTGCGCGCCGCCTCGGCGGCATTGGGCTACAAGACCATGGATGTGGTCTCCGGCGCGGGACATGACGCCATCTATGCCGCGCGCCTGGCGCCGGCAGGCATGATCTTCGTGCCCTGCAAGGACGGGGTCTCCCACAACGAGATCGAAGATGCCCGCCCCGAGCACCTGGAAGCCGGTTGCAACGTGCTGTTGCAGGCCATGCTGGCCAGTGCGGGCGTGGTCACGCAATGATCATTGTCTGATGTTGAATTGATGCAAAAAACTGAACATGAAGCCAAAAATCGTCATTGCACGCATGAATCACGAGACCAATACCTTCTCGCCGATTCCCACACCCCTTGAAGCCTTTGCCCCGCAATGGGACGACGCGGCCTGTCGCGACCAGAAGGGAGCGCGTACCGCCATGGGTGCTTTCCTCGAACTGGCCGAACGGATCGGTGCCGAGATCGTCACGCCCCTGGCGGCCTGGGCCAATCCCAGCGCGGCGGTAGCGGCCGACGCCTATACCGTGATGTGCGACGCCATCGTGCGCGCCATCGAGGGAGGATGTGACGCCATCCTGCTGGACCTGCACGGCGCCATGGTGGCCGAGAACGCCGAGGATGGCGAAGGCACGCTGCTTGAGCGCATCCGCCGCATCGCTCCCGACACGCCCATGGCGGTGGCATTGGACCTGCATGGCAATGTCACGCAGAAGATGGTCACGCATGCCGACGTCATCGTCAGCTTCAAGACCTATCCGCACATCGACATGTTCGAGACCGGCGAACATGCAGGGCGCCTGCTGCTGGCGCGGCTGCAGGGCAAATCGCAACCGCAGATGGCCTGGCGCCAGGTGCCTGTGCTGTCGGCCACGCTGACCAGCAATACGTCGGCATCGGCCATGCAGCGCGCAGTCGAAGCGGCCAAGGCCGCCGAGCAGGAAGCGGGGGTACTGGCGGTCTCGGTGCTGGCGGGATTCCCCTTGTCGGATTTCCGCGATGCGGGCATGTCGGTGGTGGTGGTGACGGAAAATGATGCTGCGCTCGCCGATGCGGTGGCCGAGCGCATCGCGCGCCAGATCTGGGAAGAGCGCGCCGATTTCGTCTATGACAGCCTGCCGCTGGCCGAATCGCTGGCGCAGGCGCGCCAGTTGAGCCAAGCTCCGGGGCAAGGACCGGTGCTGCTTCTGGATCACAGCGACAACGTCATGTCAGGGGGCACCTGCAATACCATGGATGTGCTGGAAGCGGCCTTGCAGGCGGGTCTGCGCGGGATTGCCGTGGGACCGGTGAGCGATCCCGAGGCGGTAGCGCAACTGGTGCAGGCCGGGGTGGGCGCAACGCTCACGCTGGCCGTCGGCAACAAGGTGGAGCTCGCCGCGCAGGGCATCAGCAAGACGCCCCCGGTTTATACCGGCAAGGTATTGGCCATCAGCGATGGCCGCTTTACCGTGACCGGGCCGATCTATACGGGGTCGACCTTGCAGATGGGACGCAGCGTGCTGTTCGATATCGGCGCGGCACGCATCGTCCTCACCGAGGAGCGGGTCGAACCCTATGACCTGGGCGTGTTCACCAGCCTGGGGCTGGATCCGGCGCAGCAGGATTTCCTGATCCTGAAGTCGCGCATGTATTGCCGACCGGTCTTCGTCCCCATCAGCCGTGCACTGGTGGAATGCGATTCGGACAGCGGCGGCCCGACCAGTGCCAATTTCCGGCTGTTCCCGATCAAGAAAGTCCGTCGACCGATCTATCCGCTGGATGCGGGCATGGACTGGTAAGCCGCGCAGGCCCTGACTTGCGGCACGGTGCTTGGCCGTAATACAACACCGTGACGTCGGGACTTTCCCGAGTTGTGCCGTACAGGCCGGGGCCTGTGGTAGCCTGCAAAAGCAAGAAGGATAGTCGGTTCATCATTGCAACCAGCGCCCGGCCCAAGATCACGACAAGAAACCAGCCGCCGGTCGCCTCACCCAAGGGGACACGGGATGAAAAACCTCAAGATCGGCGTACGCCTGGCCATCGGTTTCATTGCCTTGCTGATGTTGATGGCGGTGATGGTGGGCCTGGGGATCTGGCGCCTGGGCAACATCGGCGAAGCCACCGACGAGATGACCCAGATCGCCTTGAAGAAGGAACGCGATGCCGTCCAGTGGCATGCGGCCATCAAGGAAAACGGAGTGCGGACCTTTGCCGTCATGAAGAGTGACGACCATGCCTTCCGGCAATATTTCCAGAAACAGATCGACGCCCAGTCAGCCCAGATCAGCCAGTTGCAGAAGCGGGTGGAAGCGGCCATCACCGATCCCGAGGAGAAACATCTGTTCGTGGAGGTCGGCAAATTGCGTGTCGCCTATCGCGACACACGCCAGAAGATCTTCGACATCAAGGCCGCCGGCGATGATGCCCGCGCCCGCGAGATGACCGATACGGTACTGGTGAAGATGATGGATGACTACGCCAACAGCGTGCTGCGCTACGCCGACTACCAGAAGAAAGTGATCGACCAGACTGCCAGCGCGATCAACGGTGACTATCGTTCCGGCCGCAGCATGCTGCTGATGCTGGGTGCCCTGGAGATGATGCTGGGCGCCATGCTGGCCTGGCTGCTCACGCGCAGCATCACGCGTCCGCTGAACCAGGCGGTGGCCATTGCCGAGACGGTGGCGGCGGGCGACCTGACTTCCCGCATCGACGCCGACCGCCGCGACGAGACCGGGCAATTGCTGGCCGCGCTGAAATCCATGAATGGCAACCTGCAGGACATCGTGGGCCGTGTGCGCTCCGGCACCGATACCATCAACACCGCCTCGCGCGAGATCGCCACGGGCAACCTCGACCTGTCGGCGCGCACCGAGCAGCAGGCCGGGTCGCTCGAAGAGACTGCCTCTGCCATGGAACAGCTCACCTCCACCGTCAAGCAAAATGCCGACAACGCGCGCCAGGCCAATGCACTGGCCGCGTCGGCCTCGCAGGTGGCCAGCCAGGGGGGTGCCGTGGTGGAGCAGGTGGTCTCGACCATGGGGGAAATCCACGCCTCGTCGCAGAAGATGGCCGACATCATTGGCGTGATCGACGGCATCGCCTTCCAGACCAACATCCTGGCCTTGAACGCCGCCGTGGAAGCGGCACGGGCGGGCGAACAGGGACGCGGCTTCGCCGTGGTGGCTTCCGAAGTGCGCTCGCTGGCGCAGCGCTCGGCCTCGGCGGCCAAGGAGATCAAGCAGCTCATCGATGATTCGGTGGAGAAGGTCGGCGATGGCAGCCGGCTGGTGGCCCAGGCCGGTGACACCATGCAGGAAGTGGTGCAGAGCGTTTCGCGCGTGACCGAGATCGTGCGCGAGATCTCGCTGGCCAGCCAGGAGCAGAGCGATGGCATCGAGCAGGTCAACCTGGCCATTACCCATATCGATGAAGCCACGCAACAGAATGCCGCGCTGGTGGAAGAAGCCGCAGCGGCGGCGCGCTCGATGCAGGATCAGGCAGCCTCGCTGACTGAGGCGGTCAGCGTGTTTCGTCTTGATGCCGGTGCGGCAGCAACGCCACCGGACGAAAGTCAGCGTGGCACGTTGCCTGTGACGGTGGTGCGATAGCGCCTCGCGCGGCAGCAGCGGGACGAACGCGGCATCGTGCCAGATGCCGCGACGCATCCCCCGCGCGCACGGAATCGGTAAGAAGAATTCATCTCCCCCGGCGCAATGCGCGCCGGGCCCGGCGCTACAATAGCCCGCATGAGCCAGCCTGATCCCGTTTCTTCACTTCCCGCCCCAAGCGCCCGCACAGCTGCCCGCGCGCTGCCGCCACGCCCCGACCTCTTGCCGATGAGCCCTGAAGAAGCCGCCGCGCGCGAGGCTGCGCGTGACCGGCGCGATGCCCAGGTGCGGGGAGTGGCGTCGGTGCAGGAGATGCGCCAGGCCATTCGCCAGGCCAGTGCCGTGCTACCGGCGGTACATGAGATCCCGCGTCTGGGTCCGCAGAAGACGGCCGCCTTCCGCGCACGCGCACGGGCGGGCTTGCCCTTCATCATGACCGGCATGGCCAGCCGCTGGCCGCTGTCGGCGATGTCCGTGGAGACCTTGCGCGAACACTTCGGCCAGTTGCCGGTGCGGGCGCGCGTGGGGGATTACATCAACACCGCCTTTGCGCCGGACCGGGCCATGCAGGACATGACACTGGTCGCTTATCTGGAACGGGCAATGGCCGACGAGAGCGGGCTGCCGCCGTATCTGGGCAATCTGGAACTGCGGAATTTGAATCGCCTGTGCCACTGGCCCAACTTCTTCGAGAAGATGGGACCGCCGCGGTTCTGGCTCGGTCCGGCAGGCTGTATCACGCCGCTGCATTGCGACTATGACGACAATGTCTTTGCCCAGCTGTGGGGCAAGAAGCGGGTCTGGCTGGCGCCGCCGCATCATGACCAGTATCTCTATCCGAAGCAGGCCAATGCCATCCTGTTCGGCTCGCCCTTCGATCCGGATCACCCGGACCTGGAACGCTTCCCGCTGGCGCGCCAGGCGGCACTGGTGTGCTGCGAAGTGCAGCCGGGAGAGATGCTGTATATCCCCGCGGGGTGGTATCACCAGGTGAGTTCGTTGACGTTCTCGCTGTCCAGCAATCGCTGGGCGCGGGGGCGACCATTGGTCTTGGACGCCGCAGAATCGCCATGATCGAAACGTTGACGAGATAAACGTCGATCATTTTCTAGCTTCCGCTTCTTTTTCTTCCCTTTACGCCTTCCGCAGATATTGGCCCCGCATGATGTGCGGCCTTGCTGCGGCCTGATGCAGACACGCTTCTGCACCTGTTTTCACTTCAACTTCACCAACAGTCCAGATCGCAGCTTCTTCCTGAAGACCTGACGACGAGGAAAACCGTGAAGTCCCAATCGCAACCCGCACGATCAACCAGGCGGCTCGCTGCGCCGACACCAGCGACATCAAGCGCATGGACCACGTGAGCCGCCAAGCGCCAGCGGTGGCTGGCGGCGCCGATGTGCTGATCCAGAATCTGCACCGCCATTTCAGCGCGCATTCGGACAGTCGATGTCTGCTGTGGATCAATCCTGTGCTTCAGGATCCCTTCGACGCCGGCGAGGTGGAGCAAGACAGGCGGGTGCGTCTTCCTGTGGCGCATGCCAACTTCGACCCGCTGCTGGGGCCCTATCTGGTGACGCTGGATCTGGCGCGCCGCAACGACTCCGATCTGCTGGAACGCAGCGTGCAATGGGCTTGGGCCGACTGGACACTGGAGCAGCTACAAAGAATGCGCGGGCATTCGGTATGTGGATGGATCACCTGCTCCGTCAGTCCCGAGGATCTGGCCCGACATTGGGCTGCAAGCTGCTATCTCCACAGATGGAACGGACTGGACACCTTGCTGCGGTTTCATGACCCCGGGGTGCGCGAATGGCTTTGGCCCATGCTCGATGCGCAGCAACGCCACACCTTGCTTGGCCCGTCCCAGGCCGTCTGGGCCATCGGACGGCAACACAGCTTGCTGGTTCAGGACCGTTCTCCAGAAGACCTCTCTGCCATCGACAGCGCGCCATCCATGATGCGCCTGCAACTGAGTGCCGACCAGTGGGCTGGCGTCAGTGACTTTGCCAACGTCCATGCCGCATGGCTGCAGCTGTGCTCGCAAGACAGCCTGTGGGCTGACCGGCTCGCCATGCAAGCCGGGTGGCCTCAGCACACCTTCCACAGTCTGCAACATGCCAGCCGTTACGGTTTGCGCGACGCCCGTTGCCGCACCCTGTTTGCCAGACACGCGCTGGAGATTGGCATGGACTTCCATCTTGCCCCCTTGCTTGCCCCGGTATGGCTGAAGACGGCGGAGGGTGTGCCATATGGACGGGCTCTGGAAGACGTCATCCACGACCGCCCTGACTTGCTGGCAGGGATTTTTCGAAAGGCGCTTTGATCATGGCTTGTACCAATCCTCAGAATCCATCCTGCCCGAACTGCAACAAAAGCGGTCTGGCCATCCTGCCGGTACGCTATTGCGTGGTCCCCAGGGAGGTTGAAGCATTTGTCCCCGCGCCGTTGGGTAACAAGGTCTTGACGGTTCCTCTGCGCAATCACAACTATGCGCTGCGCACCTTGAGACAGGGTTTCCTCTATCTCTTCCACGAGAAGCATCCCAGCGGCAGCCACATCAAATGGGAAGTCTATGCGGTCTCCGAGGCCGGCACGCTATGGAAGATGCCATCGGCGAGCGCCATCCGGCTGGTCAGCGAGGAACCCCAGTGTGCGCGCAATGGGCACAATCTCCCGGCATCGGTCATCACGATCGAAGAGCCGCAACACTGCAAGCGAGTCTGGCTGGCGTTTTCCGAGCATATATGGAGCGCGGAGACACTGGCCGACTTTGAGCGTGACGTCAAACTCCGTGACCGCCGGATGCAATGCTTGGAGCCGGCGACCTGGATAGCCGCGGGCACGCGATCAGAGCAACATGCGACTCGGAGCGATCTTGTCGGCCTTGATCGGCGACTCCGGGCAGGCGGCGACTCTGTCGAACTATGCCTCTTCCATGGAGGGCATCGGAGACTATGTTCAACTTGAGCTTGACGGGCGTGCTCTCGGTGGATGGTTATGGGGAAGTCCTTTCAAGGACGGCGACTATGTAGAGGCCGCCGTCAGGCAACAAGGAAACTGCTACGAGCTGTTCGCTTTGTATAAACCGGAGGAACGCACTATTGCCCTTTATCCCCATTGCATCAAAGGCACGCGTGCTTTCTTACGTAGCGCAGTGAGAAAGACCTTGGTTACCAACGCTCTCTTTCTCACAGCCGTTTCCCTCATCATCCTTTTGGGCGGAAATCAGTCGCTGAGCTACCGGATAGAATTCATTTCTTCAATAGAAGCAAGGTGGGGATTCTTGCTTGCCATCGCACTCACCACTGGTATTTGCTTCGCCATACTTTGGAAATGGCTCCCCTTTGCAAAGCTTGCGGAAAAAATATTTCGTGCTCTAGATTTTCCGCGACCCGCCGAGGTCAATTTGTCGGAATCCACCAAGCGTCTAACCGCACAGGATGAGGATGACGAAGATGAGGAAGACAACGGACTCTATTTCAAATATTAGAAGCGCCGCCTACCCGAGCACAAAGTTAAAAGATGACCGACTTTATAGACATCCCCAACAGCAATGATCTTCAGAAATTATCAGGCCATATAAAGAATTTCAGGAAGTCACGCGAGACAGCCAATTTCTTCTTCACCGCACGCGATCAGAGCAACATGCGCCTCGGAGCGATTCTGTCGGCCTTGATCGGTGACTCCGGGCAGGCGGCGACTCTTTCGAACTATGCCTCATCCATGGAGGACATGGGTGATTACGTTCAATTTGAACTGGACGGACGTTCTCTGGCCGGATGGCTCTGGGGCAGTCCCTTCAGGGAGGGCGACTATGTGGAAGCGGCCGTCAAAAAGCAAGGCAGCCGTTACGAGCTGTTCGCCTTGTACAAACCAGAGGAACGAACTATCGCGCTCTATCCTCATTGCGTCAAAGGGACCCGTGCGTATCTGCGTAGCGCCCTTAAACGGACCTTGCTTGTGAATGCTTTCTTCATCACCGTTCTTTGCATCTTGTTCCTGTTTGTTGGCCATCAGTCACTGGAGCAAGGAATCAAATTCGTTTCTTCATTGGGCGGTATATGGAGCTTCCTGCTGGCCATAGTGCTCACAACGGGAAGTTGCGTAGCAATGACCCGAAAGTGGATTCCCTTTGCCAAGTTGGCGGAAAAGATTTTTCGTGCGCTGGAGTTTCCGTCACCCTCCGACATCAATTTATGGGAGTCAACCACACGGTGGACCGCACCGGATGAGGATGACGAAGATGAGGAAGACAACGGCCTCTATTTTAAATATTAGAAGAGCCGGCTACCCGAGCACAAAGTTAAAAGATGACCGACTTTACAGACATCCCCAACAGCAATGATCTTCAGAAATTATCAGGCCATATAAAGAATTTCAGGAAGTCACGCGAGACAGCCAATTTCTTCTTCACTGCACGCGATCAGAGCCACATGCGCCTCGGAGCCATTCTGTCGGCCTTGATCGGTGACTCCGGGCAGGCGGCGACTCTTTCGAACTATGCCTCGTCCATGGAGGGTATCGGCGATTATGTTCAATTTGAGTTGGAAGGACGTCGTGCTTATGGGTGGTTGTGGGGCAGCCCATTCAAAGACGGCGACTATGTAGAAGCTGTGATCAAGAAGCAAGGTGGCAGTTACGAATTGTTCGCTCTGTACAAACCAGCGGAACGAACTATCGCGCTTTACCCCCATTGCATCAAAGGAACCCGCGCATACCTGCGCGCTGCCCTGAGACGGACCTTGTTTGCCAACGCTTTTTTCATCATTGCGCTTTCTCTTTTATTTCTGTTTGGCGGAAAACCGTCACTGGAGCCAGGAATCAAATTTATTTCCTCAAGGGAAGCCCTGGGGGGTCTCTTCCTTGGCATGGTAATCACCTCGGGAATCTGCTTCACCATGCTTCGAAAATGGCTTCCGTTCGCCAAGCTGGCAGCAAAGATCTTTTGTGCGCTGGAGTTTCCATCACCCTCCGACATCAATTTGTGGGAGTCAACCAAACGGCTGACCGCACCAGATGAGGATGACGAAGATGAGGAAGACAACGGACTCTATTTCAAATATTAAAACTGCCCCTCTTTCCAAGCCCCCAATAAGAAACCCCACGCCCGTTGCGAGGCGTGGGGCTCATCCACCAACTTGTTGCGCTACCAGGCAACGGGTGTGACTCAGCCCGCCAGCTTCTTGCGCAGCAGTTCAGTCAATTGCGCCGGATTGGCCTTGCCGCGCGTGGCCTTCATGGCCTGGCCGATCAGGGCGTTGATGGCCTGCTCCTTGCCGGCACGGAATTCGGCCACCGACTTTTCATTGGCCGCCAGCACCTGATCCACGATGGCTTCCAGCGCACCGCTGTCCGAGATCTGCTTCAGGCCCTTGGCCTCGATGATGTCATCGGCCAGGGTCTCCTTGTCGGACCTGGCTTCCCACATGCCGGCGAAGACTTCCTTGGCGATCTTGTTGGAGATGGTGCCGTCAGCAATGCGCTTCAACAGCAGCGCCAGTTGCGCAGCCTTCACGGGCGCATCGGCGATGTCGGTGTCTTCGCGATTCAAGGTGGAGGCCACGTCACCCATCAGCCAGTTGGCGGCAGGCTTGGCTTGTTCCTTGCCGGCCGCAGCCACCACGGCTTCGAAGTAGGAGGCCATGCCCTTGGATTGGGTCAGCACCATGGCATCGTATTCAGGCAGCGCATAGTCGGTCACGAAACGTGCACGCATGGCAGCGGGCAGCTCGGGCATGGTGGTCTTGACGCGATCGATCCACTCCTGCGAGATGGCCAGCGGCGGCAGGTCGGGGTCGGGGAAGTAGCGGTAATCCTGCGCGTCTTCCTTGCTGCGCATGGAACGGGTTTCCTTCTTGTCCGGATCGTAGAGGCGGGTTTCCTGCACCACGGTGCCACCGTCTTCGATCAGCTCGATCTGGCGGCGCACTTCGTAGTTGATGGCCTCTTCCAGGAAGCGGAAGGAGTTCAGGTTCTTGATCTCGCAGCGGGTGCCGAACTTCTCCTGGCCGACCGGACGCACGGAGACGTTGGCGTCACAGCGGAAGGAACCTTCCTGCATGTTGCCGTCGCAGATGCCCAGCCATACCACCAGCGAATGCAGGGCCTTGGCATACCCCACGGCTTCGGCGGCGCTGCGCATCTCGGGTTCGGTGACGATTTCCAGCAAGGGCGTGCCGGCGCGGTTCAGGTCGATGCCGGTCATGCCCTGGTAGTCTTCATGCAGCGACTTGCCGGCGTCTTCTTCCAGATGCGCACGGGTCAGGTTGATGGTCTTGATCTCGGTCTTGCCATCCTTCTCTACGGCGAAGGACATGGTGCCGCCTTGCACGACCGGAATCTCGAACTGGCTGATCTGGTAGCCCTTGGGCAGATCGGGATAGAAGTAATTCTTGCGCGCGAAGATGGAACGCGGTGCGATGGTGGCACCGATGGCCAGACCAAACTGGATGGCGCGTTCCACCGCCCCCTTGTTCAATACCGGCAGCACGCCCGGCAAGGCCAGGTCCACCGGGCTGGCCTGGGTATTGGGTTCGGCGCCGAAGCGGGTCGAGCTGCCGCTGAAGATCTTGGATTGGGTCGAAAGCTGCGTGTGCGTTTCGAGGCCGATGACGACTTCCCACTGCATGATGTTGTCCTTGCGAATGCTGTTGTTGGTGACGAGGGCCAGCGATCAGGCCGGTTCGCGCAGGTGCCAGTCGGTGGCCTGCTGGAACTGGTGCGCCACGTTCAAGAGGCGCGCTTCGTCGAAATAATTGCCGATGATCTGCAGGCCGACCGGACGCTTGCCGTTCTTCTCGCCCTGTCCGAATCCGCAAGGAATGGACATGCCGGGCAACCCGGCCAGGCTGGTGGAGAGCGTGAAGATGTCGGCCAGGTAGTTGGCCACCGGGTCATCGGTCTTGTCGCCCAGGTCCCAGGCCACGGTCGGCGAGACCGGTCCCATGATGACGTCGCACAGGCGGTCGGCCCCGGCCAGGGCGCGCTGGAAGTCCTCGGCGATCAGGCGGCGGATCTTCTGGGCCTGCAGGTAGTAGGCGTCATAGTAGCCGTGCGAGAGCACGTAGGAACCGACCAGGATGCGGCGCTTGACCTCTTCGCCAAAGCCCTCTGCGCGCGACTTCTTGTACATGTCGGCCAGGTCCTTGTAGTCGGCGGCGCGGTGGCCGTAGCGCACGCCATCGAAGCGCGACAGGTTGGACGAGGCTTCGGCCGGGGCGATCACGTAATACACGGGAATGGACAGCTCGGTCTTGGGCAGCGAGATCTCGACCAGGGTCGCGCCCAGCTTCTCGAACTCGGCCAGGGCGCCGCGCACGGCGGCTTCCACGTCGGCGGCCAGGCCGGCGCCGAAGAATTCCTTGGGCACGCCGATGCGCAGGCCTTGCAGGCTCTGGTTCAGCGAGCGGGTGAAATCTTCCTTGGGACGCTGCAGGCTGGTGGAGTCGCGTTCATCGAAACCGGTCATGGCATTGAGCAAGAGGCCACAATCTTCGGCCGTCTTGGCAATCGGGCCGCCCTGGTCCAGCGAGGAGGCAAAGGCGATCATGCCGTAGCGCGACACGCTGCCATAGGTCGGCTTGATGCCGGTCACGCCGCACAGCGAAGCCGGCTGGCGGATCGAGCCGCCAGTGTCGGTGGCGGTGGCCGCCGGCGCCAGGCGGGCGGCCACGGCGGCCGCCGAGCCGCCGGAGGAGCCGCCCGGGATGGCGGTCTTGTCCCAGGGGTTCCTGACCGCGCCATAGAAGGAATTCTCGTTGCTGGAGCCCATGGCGAACTCGTCACAGTTGAGCTTGCCCAGGGTCACCGTACCGGCTGCGTTGAACTGTTCCACCACGGCTGCATCGAAGGGGCTCACATAGTTCTGCAGCATGCGTGAGCCGGCCGTGGTGCGCCAGTCGCGGGTGACGAAAATGTCCTTATGGGCAATGGGCACACCGGTCAGAGCTCCGGCATCATTGCCTGCCAGGCGCACATCGGCGGCCTTGGCCTGGGCCAGGGTCAGATCGCGGTCCACGTGCAGGAAGGCGTTGAGGTCGCTGGCCGCGATGCGGTCCAGGAACAGGGTGGCCAGTTCGGTGGCGGAAATCTTGCGCGCTTGCAGTTGCGCGGACAGTTCTTTGAGGGTGAGCTTGTGCATGGAATTGGTTACGCTGCGGTCTTGCGGGCCGGCTGGGCCGGAAGCGGACGGTGGCTGGCGCCAGGCGCCGGGTTCATTCGATGACCTTGGGCACCAGGTACAGACCATCCTGGGTGGCCGGGGCCGGTTGCTGGTAGTCGTCGCGGCGATTGGATTCGGTCACGACATCTTCGCGCAGGCGCAGCGCCAGCGCCGGCTCAATGGCGGCGATCGGGTGCGACAGCGGTTCCACGCCGGAGGTGTCGATGGCCTTCATCTGTTCCACCAGGGCGAAGATGCCATTGAGCTTGTCCAGCGTGGCACCGGCCTGGGCGTCGGTCAGCTCCAGTCGGGACAGGTTGGCGATGCGTTTGACGTCGGAAAGGGCTAGAGACATGGTCGAAAGGACGCGCAGGGCGCGCCGCGTGATGTTGAAATGGGAAGACCCGTAGCCGCTGCGGCCGGTAGACGAATTCTGCCGCCTTGGCTGCCCGCGGCCAGTTCGCTTGCGCGGCGGCTTGACCAGGTCAGGGCGTGGTTCGCACAAGAAACGGCAAACCCGCGCCAGATGGCGGCCGGAAGGGCACGGGGTGCTGATACTTTTGGCAAGCCGGCTTGCTGGTTTCTCGGGAATTATAAGGTAGAATGTCGGATTAATGCCTTGCAGGCGCCTGATTTTCGCGTCGCCGCAGCATGAACGGACACCTCCCCCTATCAAAAAGCTAGCGCCCCCTCGCGGGCGCATCAGGACAACTCATGTTTGGATTTCTCCGCAGTTACTTCTCGAACGATCTGGCGATCGACCTCGGCACCGCGAACACGCTGATCTACGCGCGCGGCCACGGCATCGTGCTGGACGAGCCGTCGGTGGTGGCGATCCGCCAGCAAGGCGGCCCCAACGGCAAGAAGACCATCCAGGCGGTCGGCAAGGAAGCAAAGCAGATGCTGGGCAAGGTGCCCGGCAACATCGAGGCGATCCGCCCGATGAAGGACGGCGTGATCGCCGATTTCACCGTCACCGAGCAGATGTTGAAGCAGTTCATCCGCATGGTGCATGACTCCAAGCTGTTCCGCCCCTCCCCGCGCATCATCATCTGCGTGCCCTGCGGCTCGACCCAGGTGGAACGTCGCGCCATCCGCGAGTCGGCCCTGGGCGCCGGTGCCTCCCAGGTCTACCTGATCGAGGAACCGATGGCCGCTGCCATCGGCTCGGGCCTGCCGGTCTCGGACGCCACCGGCTCGATGGTGGTCGACATCGGCGGCGGCACCACCGAAGTGGGCATCATCTCGCTGGGCGGCATGGTCTACAAGGGTTCGGTGCGCGTGGGCGGCGACAAGTTCGATGAAGCCATCGTCAACTACATCCGCCGCAACTACGGCATGCTGATCGGTGAGCAGACCGCCGAAGCGATCAAGAAGGAAATCGGCTCGGCCTTCCCGGGCTCGGAAGTCAAGGAAATGGAAGTCAAGGGCCGCAACCTGTCCGAAGGCATCCCGCGTTCCTTCACCATCTCCAGCAATGAAATCCTGGAAGCCCTGACCGATCCGCTGAACAACATCGTCTCGGCCGTCAAGAACGCGCTGGAACAGACCCCGCCGGAACTGGGTGCCGACATCGCCGAAAAGGGCATGATGCTGACCGGTGGCGGCGCCCTGCTGCGCGACCTGGACCGCCTGCTGATGGAAGAAACGGGCCTGCCGGTGATCGTGGCCGAAGACCCGCTGACCTGCGTGGTGCGCGGCTCGGGCATGGCACTGGACCGCATGGACAAGCTGGGCTCGATCTTCTCGGCCGAATAAGCCGGGTAGCAAGTCCGAGCAGCACGATGCGCCTGCCGGACTGCAGGCGCAGGCAGTACAGCATGAACCGGCGGCAATGTACCGCCGGATGAGTGGGGAACCGATCCGTTCGATATGACGCCGTTCACGCCGACCAGCCACAGGATGCGCACACCGCTTGCGCACAGGGGGCAGGGCCGGCTGGTGGACCGTCGCAGGAACGCTTCGGCTCCCCTTTTTGTTACCGTTTTCGACGCAGGAAGTGAGTTATCCGCCTGCAGCCGGTCACCTGACGTGACCCTGCAGTCGGCCTGACGCCATGGAAATCCCACCACTCTTCAAGCAGGGCGCCTCGGCCCGGGTGCGCGTGACCGTCTTCGCATTGATCTCGGTCGTGATGCTGGTGGTCGACGCCCGCATGCACGTGCTGGGCACGCTGCGCCAGGCGCTGGGCACGGCCCTCTATCCGTTCCAGACGGTAGCGATGATTCCGCGCGACGCCTTTACCAATTCGTCCGAGTACTTTTCTTCGCTGGCCTCGCTGCAGAAGGAAAACCGCGAGCTGCGTCAGCAACAGATCGTCAATGCCCAGCTGATGCAGCAGGAAAGCCTGCTGGCGGCCGAAAACGCGCAACTGCGCAAGCTGCTGGACATGCAGCAGAAGGTGCCGGTCAAGTCCATCGTCGGCGAGATCCTCTACGATGCGCGCGATCCCTTCACCCGCAAGATCATCCTCAATCGCGGCTCGCAACAGGGCGTCACGCCGGGGCAGCCGGTGATCGACGATGTCGGCATCGTGGGCCAGGTGACGCGGGTGTTCCCGTTTTCTTCCGAAGTCACGCTGCTGACCGACAAGGACCAGGCCATCCCCGTGCAGGTGCTGCGCAACGGCCTGCGCAGCGTGGCCTATGGCCGTGGCCAGACCGGCGCACTGGACCTGCGCTTCATGCCCTCCAACGCCGATATCCAGAAGGGTGACGTGCTGGTGACCTCGGGCATCGACGGCGTCTATCCCCCCGGTCTGTCGGTGGCCAGCGTGGCGCTGGTGGAAACCCGCTCGGCGGACGCCTTCGCCCGCATCGTCTGCCGCCCGCTGGCCGGCATCGACCGTCATCGCCAGCTGCTGATCCTGCTGGTGGACCAGAACCTGCCGCCGCGTCCCGAACCGGACGTGATCGATGAAAAATCGGCCAAGCTCTTCAAGCGCCGCCTGCGTGACAGCACCCGTGACAACGGCGGCGAGGAAGCCACCCCCGCGCCCAAGGACAAGCCGGCCGAGGAGCGCAAGGGCTCAGCCAGCGTGACTACGCCGGCCAAGCCGGCCGGCGCTGCGGCGGCGACCACTACCCCGGCCACCGGTGCCAAGGCTGCCACCGCTGCCACTGGTGCCGCCAAACCGGCGGCCAAGGAATCCGCACGATGAACAATCAAACCATCCTCCTGCCGGCCAGTCCGCTGTTCATCGCCTTCAGCCTCATCGTGGCCTTCGTGCTGAACCTGATGCCCTGGGGCCAGATGGTCGGCGTGCCGGACTTCGTGGCACTGGCGCTGGTGTTCTGGAACATCCACCAGCCGCGCAAGGTCGGCATCAGCATCGCCTTCATGATGGGCCTGCTGATGGACGTCAACGAAGCCACGCTCCTGGGCGAGAACGCGCTGGCCTATACCCTGCTGTCGTATTTCGCCATCATGATCCACCGCCGCGTGCTGTGGTTTCCGTTGCGTACCCAGGCGCTGCATGTGCTGCCGCTGATGCTGCTGGCCCAGGCGGTGCAGCTGGTGATCCAGCTGCTGGTGACGGGCAAGTCGCCGGACTGGTTCTACTTCAGCGAAAGCGTGGTCTCGGCGCTGCTGTGGCCGCTGGTGAGCATCCTGCTGCTGGCGCCCCAGCGCCGCGCCGTGGACCGCGACGAGAACCGCCCCATCTGAAGGGCCAGGTGCAAGCAGCATGACTGAATTCAAGAATACCGCGCAAGAACTGAGGCTGTTCCGGATGCGCCTGTTGGCTGCCAGCATCCTGGTACTGGTGTGCTTCAGCCTGCTGCTGGCGCGGTTCCTGTGGCTGCAGGTGGTGCGTCACGACGCCTACGCCGCCCAGGCCGAGGAAAACCGCATCTCGGTGGTGCCCATCGTGCCCAACCGCGGCCTGATCCTGGACCGCAACGGTGTGGTGCTGGCACGCAACTACTCGGCCTATACGCTGGAAATCACGCCCTCCAAGATCAAGACCAACATCGATGACCTCATCGATGAGCTGGGCACGATCGTGGAAATTCAGCCGCGCGACCGCCGCCGCTTCCGCCGCCTGCAGGAAGAATCCAAGAATTTCGAAAGCGTGCCCATCCGCACCCGCCTGACCGACGAGGAAGTGGCCAAGTTCACCGCCCAGCGCTATCGCTTCCCCGGCGTGGAAGTGCAGGCCCGCCTGTTCCGCCAGTACCCCTACGGCAAGACGGCCGCGCACGTGATCGGCTACATCGGCCGGATCAGCCAGCGCGATGCCGAGCGCATCTCCGATTCCGACGATGAAGCCAACTACAACGGCACCGACTACATCGGCAAGGAAGGTCTGGAAAAGAGCTACGAGACCCAGCTGCACGGCACCACCGGCTACGAGGAAGTGGAAATCTCGGCCAGTGGGCGCGCGGTGCGCTCGCTCTCGCGCACGCCGGCCACGCCCGGCAAGAACCTGATCCTGTCCATCGACATCGAGCTGCAGAAGGTGGTGGAAGAAGCCTTCGGCGACCAGAAGGGCGCGCTGGTGGCGATCAACCCGGCCACGGGCGACATCCTGGCCTATGTCTCGCAACCTTCCTACGATCCCAACCTGTTCGTCGAAGGCATCGACCAGCAGAGCTGGGATGAGCTCAACAAGTCGCCCGACCGGCCGCTGCTGAACCGACCGCTGTCGGGCGTGTATTCGCCCGGATCGACCTACAAACCCTTCATGGCGCTGGCCGCCCTGGAACTGGGCAAGCGCCGCCCGCAGGATGCCATCCGCGATCCCGGCTACTTCGTGCTGGGCAACCACCGCTTCCGCGATGACAAGGAAGGCGGCCACGGCATCGTCGACATGTACCGCTCCATCGTGGTGTCGTGCGATACCTACTACTACATGCTGGCCAACGACATGGGGGTCAATGCCATTCATGACTTCATGAAGCCCTTCGGCTTCGGCCAGATCACCGGCATCGACCTGGAGCACGAGAAGCACGGCATCCTT
Source organism: Herbaspirillum sp. C7C8 (assembly GCF_022627875.1). Taxonomy (NCBI): domain Bacteria; kingdom Pseudomonadati; phylum Pseudomonadota; class Betaproteobacteria; order Burkholderiales; family Oxalobacteraceae; genus Herbaspirillum; species Herbaspirillum sp. C7C8. The sequence continues at coordinate 73,633 of NZ_JABXGG010000008.1, read as the reverse complement.
CCCTCTACCGAGTGGAAGCGCACCGCCTTCCGCAAACCCGAACAGAAGCGCTGGATCGCCGGCGATACCGTCTCGCTGGGCATCGGCCAGGGCTACAACAGCTTCACCCCGCTGCAACTGGCGCAGGCCACGGCCATCCTGGCCAACAATGGCGTGGTGATGAAGCCGCACCTGGTCAAGATCATCGAGGATGGCGTCACCCACGAGCGCACCGAGACCGTGCCCAAGGAAAGCTATCGCATTCCGCTCAAGCAGGAAAACATCGACTTCATCAAGCGCGCCATGGTGGGCGTGGTCAAGGAAGGCACGGCCGCGGCGGCCTTCCGGGGCGCACCCTATGAGTCCGGCGGCAAGACCGGTACCGCACAGGTGGTCAACATTGCCAAGAACCAGAAGTATGATTCCAAAAAGCTGGCCCGTATCTACCACGATAACGGCCTCTACATCGGCTTCGCGCCGGCCGATGCACCGCGCATCGCCATCGCGGCCGTGGTCGAGAACGGGGGCTGGGGTGCCGGCGTGGCCGCGCCGCTGGTGCGCAAGGCCATGGACTACTTCATGCTGGGCAAGCGTCCCAACGAGCCGATCAAGGCTGTCGCCCCCGATGCGGCAGGCGCCGACACCCCGGTCGAAGGCCCCACCACCGAGGACGGTGGCACCACGCCGACGGTCCAGCCGGATGTGCAGGAATGAAAGCCCATGACGTTTGGCCCCTGGCCGCTGACATGAACGCTGGCGCGGCGCCATCGCCCTGTGCCGGGCCAGACATCGCAACAAGCTGTACGCACGAGGAGCCGGCATGAGCCTGCAACGTCCGCCCCTGTGGCAAACCATCAAGCCGCACCTGACGGTGTTCGACGGCGCGCTGTCGCTGATCGTGTTCCTGATCGTCTCGGTGGGCATCGTCACGCTGTACTCGGCCGGGATGAACTTTCCGGGCCGGGTGGAAGACCAGCTGCGCAACATCCTGGTGGCCTTCATCATCATGTGGATCGCCGCCAACGTCTCCCCGCAGCTGCTGCTGCGCCTGGCCGTGCCGGTCTATACGGTGGGGGTGACGCTGTTGATTGCGGTGGCCCTGTTCGGCATCATCAAGAAAGGCTCGCGCCGCTGGCTCAACATCGGCATGGTGGTGCAGCCTTCGGAGATCATGAAGATCGCCATGCCGCTGATGCTGGCCTGGTACTTCCAGAAGCGCGAAGGCATGTTGCGCTGGGATGCCTTCCTGGTGGCGGCGATCCTGCTGTTGATCCCGGGCTTCCTGATCATCCGCCAGCCCGACCTGGGCACGGGCCTGCTGGTGCTGGCCGCCGGTTTCTACGTCATCTTCTTTGCCGGACTGCCGTGGAAGATCCTGTTGGCGCTCTTCGTGGCGGGGGCGGCCAGTCTGCCCGTGGTGTGGTCCTTCATGCACGACTACCAGCGCCAGCGCGTCATGATGCTCATCGACCCGACCTCCGATCCGCTGGGCAAGGGCTTCCACATCATCCAGTCGACCATTGCCATCGGCTCCGGCGGGATCACCGGCAAGGGCTGGCTGATGGGCACGCAGACCCACCTGGAATTCATCCCCGAACGCACCACCGACTTCATCTTCTCGGTCTACTCGGAAGAATTCGGGTTGATCGGCAACATCGTGCTGCTGGTGCTGTACCTGCTGCTGATCGGGCGCGGCCTGATGATCACGGCCAATGCGCCCACGCTCTTTACACGCCTTCTGGGCGGGGCCATCACCATGATCTTCTTCACCTATGCCTTCGTGAACATGGGCATGGTCAGCGGTATCCTGCCGGTGGTGGGCGTGCCGCTGCCCTTCATGAGCTATGGCGGCACCGCCCTGGTCACGCTGGGGCTGGGCGCGGGCATCCTGATGAGCATCCAGCGCCATCGCAAGCTGGTACAGAGCTGACCAGGCTGCGCAGCTGCATTGTTGCCCCTCCGACAAGTTCACGACGATTCGTGAACTCGCTGCACGGACCTGTTGTCAGCTTCGCTGCATTGCACTCTGGTATCGTTGCGAACATTCCGGCCGGGACGGGCTTTTTTCCGTTCCGGCGCATCGACTGCTGACCAAGGACAGGCCATGGGAACAAACACTCCAGAACATCACCACCGGCGCGCCCCCGGGGACCGCCTCCTGCGTTGGGGCGCGCTGCTGCTGCCCCTGCTGCTGGCCGCCTGCGGCACCACCCAGCAGGCCTCGCGCCAGACTGCACAGGCGCCGGCCACCACGAGCAAATCGGCCGGATCGCGGCCGGCCAATGTGCCGGCGCTTCCGGCGGCGGGCTCCGGTCGCGGCGGCTACTACAAGGATGACGGTCCGGGCGACCACATCCCCGACGGACTGCTGGACGTGGCCGATGCCGAACCGCAGGTGGAACCGGTCTCCAAGGCGGCCAGCCGGCCCTACAAGGTGTTCGGCAAGACCTATGTACCCATCACGGACGAGAACCAGCCCTTCATCCAGCGCGGCATCGGCAGCTGGTACGGCAAGAAATTCCACGGCCAGAAGACGTCCTCGGGTGAGCTCTACGACATGTACAAGATGACGGCCGCGCACCCCACGCTGCCCATTCCCTCCTATGCCCGGGTGACCAACCTGAAGACCGGCAAGCAGGTCATCGTGCGCATCAATGACCGTGGTCCGTTCCACTCCAACCGCATCATCGATCTCTCCTACACGGCCGCGCTCAAGCTCGGCTACCTCGGCAGCGGCAGCAGCGAACTGGAGGTCGAACGCATCCTGCCCGAAGAAGCCCAGCGCATGGCCGATGCCCGCCGCAATGGCGGCGGCACCAGGCTGGCGGCGGCCGACCCGATCAACCGGGTGGCCGATGGCGGGGCCGCTGGTCAGGGCGTCTCCACCGGTGCGGTAGAAATCAATACGGTCAGCGCGCAAGGCCTGCCGCCACAGCCTACCGTGGCGGCCGTGCAGCCCATCAATGCCAGCACCACCAGTGCCGCCGGCGGGGCCGGTCTGGCCGGTGGCGGTGGCATCATCAATGCCGTGGCCAGCGGTTCGGCACCTTCCCCCGCCATGCCCCAGGCGGTCCCGCTGACGGCCGGCTATTACCTGCAGTTCGGTGCCTACTCGCAAGAAGCCAACGCCCTGGTGGCACGCGACAAGCTGCTGCCCAGCCTCACCGGCATCGTCGACAGCATGCAGGCGGTGCAGGTCAATGGCCTCTATCGGCTCTACGCCGGCCCCTATCCGACCCGCCCGGCGGCACAGAATGCGGCCATGCTGGTGCGCCAGCGCAGCGCCGGCACCCCCTTCATCGTGGAGCGCTGAGCCGGCCCCGGTTTTTGGGAAATATCTTCACCTGCCCTGCGGCGGACTTGCCGCACAGGGCGGCGTGGCGCGGGGGGCCGCGCACATCTTCATATCACGGCCGGAACCGGCTGTGCCAGGCACCTGGCGGGCCGGACTGGCCTCAGGCGTGGTCGGCCCCATCGTCTTGCGCAGCTTGCCGGATCTGCAAGGCGCGTTCATACAGGGCATTCTTTTTCTGGCCGGTGATCTGCGCGGCCAGTGCGGCCGCCTGCTTGACGGGCAACTCTTCCAGCAGGATGCGCAGCACGCGCTCACCCTCGGCATCCTCGCCCTCGACCGCTTGTGCGCCTTCCAGCAAGACCACGAATTCGCCGCGCTGGCGGTTGCCATCCTGCTCCAGCCAGGCCACCGCCTCGCCCAGCGGGCAGCGGTGGAGGTGCTCGAAGAGCTTGGTCAGCTCGCGGGCCAGCACCACCTGGCGCGTGGGGCCGAACACCTGCAGCATCGACTGCACGGTCTCGACGATGCGGTGCGGGGCTTCGTAGAACACCAGCGCCGCCTGCAGGGCGACAAGTTCCTGCAGGGCGGTTTCACGCTGGCGAGTCTTGGCAGGAAGGAAGCCGACGAAGTGGAACCGCGCATCGGTCAGCCCCGAGGCCGACAAGGCTGTCACCGCCGCCGATGCGCCCGGCAGGGGGATGATTTGGAACCCTGCCGCGCGCACGGCGTCCACCACACGGGCGCCGGGGTCGGAGATGGCCGGAGTGCCGGCGTCCGAGACCAGGGCGACCCGCTGGCCGGCCTGCAGGCGTTCGACGATCCTGGCGGCGGCTTCGCGTTCGTTGTGCTCGTGGGTGGCCAGCAGCTGCTTTGAGAGACCATAGCGCTGCAGCAGCTGGCTGGTATTGCGGGTATCCTCGCAGGCCACTGCATCGGCGATGGCCAGTACATGCAGGCCGCGCAGGGTGATGTCGCAGACATTTCCGATGGGCGTGGCCAGCACATATAATGCCGACACCGGATAGCTTTGCTGGGCGGCATCCTGCAGGATGGAAGCGGCGACGCTGGAATTCTGATTCATTGAAGGGGGCGGGATGTTCACAAGTTGGAAGAAAATGACCGCGCACGCGGCCCTGCTGGCAGGCATGCTGGCACCATGGATGGTGACGGCCAGCGCCGCCGCAGCCCACAGTGTACCTCTGCTGGCCCAGGCTGCCACGCCAGGCGCCCCCGCGGCCGCCGCCGACCCGGCCCCGCTGGCCCTGCCACCGGGCACTTCGCCCGAGATGCAAGCCGCCGCCGCAGGCGGCCCTGCCGTTCCTGCCGTCCCGCCCGCGCCCCCCATCATCCACATGGCCTTGCTGCTGCCTTCCCGCAGCGGTGCCTTCGGTGCCGCTGCCGATGCGGTGCGCGCGGGTTTCCTGACGGCCTATTCGCGCCAGAAGGAAAACATCCAGCTGGCCATCGTCGAAACCGGTGACTCCGCCGCCGACATGCAGCGCGCTTATGACGAAGCCTCGGCCAAGTACGACATCCTGGTCGGCCCGCTCTCGCGCAGCGCCGTCACCGCCGTGGCCCAGAGCGGACGGGTGAGCAAGCCCACCGTGGCCCTGGCGCAGCCCGACATGAATGGCGAAGCCGATCTGCCGCTGCCGCCGCAGATGCTGGCCGTGGGCCTCTCCATCGACGAGGAAGCGCGCCAGGTCGCCAACTGGGTCGAGAAGGAAAAGGCCCCCGGCAAGATCTTCGCCATTTCCACCGGCACGGCCTGGCAGAAGCGTGCGGCCCGCTCCTTCCAGCTACGCGCGCGCCAGCTCGGCATGCAGGTGGACACGCTGGAACTGAGCACGCCCGCCAACGCCCTCTCTGCCCCCGGCCTGGCACAACTGGCCAGGCGCGTAGAGCAGGAAAAGCCGGCCCTGATCTTCGTGGCCCTGGATGCGGCGCAGACCGTGCAGTTGCGCAATGCCGTGGGCAACGACATGCCGCTGTACGGCACCTCACAGATCAATCCCTACACCTTGAAGCGCGACAATCCCAACGACAAGCTGCCCGAACTGGATGGTGTGCGTCTGATCGACATCCCCTGGCAGCTGCAGCCGGACAACGTGGCCGTGGCTCGCTACCCGCGCCCGACCGTCAATGACAACGAGCGTCCCAATGCTGACCTGGCACGCCTGTACGCCCTGGGCATCGATGCCTACCGGGTGGCCTACGGCATCGCCCAGAAGCAATCCGGCTTCGACATCGACGGTGTCACCGGACGGCTGAACGTGAACATGGTCAGCGGCGGCACCACCTTCTTCCAGCGCCAGGAAACCCAGGCCGTCTACCAGGACGGCTGGCCGGTGCCGCTGGCCGACCAGTACTGAGGCCATCATGGCGCCAGGCAGCCTGCTGCGGCGCACGGCGCGCCAGCGCACCGGAGACGATGCCGAGGAGCGGGCGCTGGCCTACCTCCAGGCGCAGGGGCTGCAACTGATCCAACGCAATTTCCGCTGCAAGGGCGGCGAGATCGACCTGATTCTGCGGGAGAACGCCACCATCGTCTTCGTGGAGGTCCGTGCCCGCGCAAGCAGCGCCTTTGGCGGCGCTGTGGCCAGCGTCACGGCGGCCAAGCAGCGGCGCCTGCTGGTGGCAGCCCAGGTCTGGTTGCAAGGCCAGTCCGGACTGCCACCCTGCCGCTTCGACGTGGTCGCCCTCGAGGGTGGCCAGCTGCAGTGGCTGCGCAACGCCATCAGCGCCTGATCCCCCCGGATCCTGCCTGAACGGGCAGCATGGGGCCATCACGCCGGGCATGGCGTATCATGTGCGACCGGATTCCGGAAACCTCTCTTTACCAATTGCCCGGGCTTGGCCGTGTTCAAGTCCTCTATAATCGCAGGCACCATGACAAATCCTCGCATCCTCGCCCATTTCCAGGAAAGCGCCGACCTGAAGATGAAGGCTGCCAACGTGTTGGCCCAACCGATCGAACAGGCGATTGAACTTATGTTCACTGCACTGTCGAATGGCAACAAGATTCTTGCCTGTGGCAATGGCGGATCGGCCGCTGACAGCCAGCACTTCGCGGCCGAACTGGTCGGTCGCTTCGAACGCGAACGCCTGCCGCTGCCGGCGCTGGCCCTGACTACCGATACTTCCATCCTCACGGCGGTCGGTAACGATTACAGCTATCAGGAAATCTTTTCGAAGCAGGTCCAAGCCTTCGGCCAGGCCGGCGACATCCTGCTGGCCTTCTCGACCTCGGGCAATTCGGGCAACATCCTGGCGGCCATCGAAGTGGCCCACGAACGCGACATGCGCGTGGTGGCCCTGACCGGCAAGGGTGGCGGCAAGATCGGCAAGATCCTGACCGACGCTGATGTGCATCTCTGTGTGCCGCATGACCGTACCGCGCGCATCCAGGAAGTGCATCTGGTGTCGCTGCACTGCATTTGCGACGGTATCGACGTCGCGCTTTTTGGAGATGATGCGAATGAATGATGCACGATCCTTGTTGATCCGCCTGCGCCGCCCGCTGGCGGCCGTGGCCCTGGGCGGCATGATGGCCCTGAGCCTGCAGGGCTGTTTTGCAGTCTTTGCCGGCGGTGCGCTGGCCACCACCTTTGCCGCCACCGACCGTCGCACCCTGGGTGCGCAGACGGAAGACAAAGCGATCGTCGTCAAGGGCGAAGCCCGCATTCCCGACGTGGTGGCCGCCGGCTCCCATGTCAACGTGACCGCCTTCAACCGCAAGGTGCTGCTGTCGGGCGAAGTGCCCGACGAAGCCTCCAAGGCCGCCGCCGAACGTGAAACCAAGGCCATCCAGAACGTCGAGACGGTGTACAACGAACTGGAAGTGGGCCCGTCGTCGAGCTTCGGTTCGCGCTCCAGTGACGCGCTCATCACCAGCAAGGTCCTGGCCAGCCTGGTGGATGACAAGACGCTGTATTCCAGCGCCTTCAAGATCACCACCGAGCGCGGCATCGTCTACATGATGGGCCGCGTGACCCAGCGTGAAGGCCAGCGCGCGGCGCAGATCGCCAGCGGCGTCTCGGGCGTGAACAAGGTCGTGACCCTGTTCGAATACATCACCGAGGACGAACTGAAGGATTACCAGCGCAAGCCGGCCGACGAGAACAAGTCCACCAGCTGAGCGCAGGCCTCCCCCTGATGCAGGTCAAACCGCCGGCCCGTCCGGCGGTTTTCACGTACAGGCCCGGCCCGCAGGATCCCGCGCGGCGGTCTATAATGCTTCACTTCAATGGGGTTGCCCTGTGCAGCCCCTTCCCGCATTCCGAATCCGGAGTTTTCCATGCAAGCACAGGCAAACGCTTCCAAGAACGGTTTCATGATCAAGCTGGCCGCCGTCCTCGTGGTGGCTGCCGTGGCCGCCTTCGCCTATTTCAAGGTCAATGCCGGCAATGCCGCACCCGACGTCACCTTCACCAAGCTCGATGGCCAGCAGGTCGCCTTGAAGGATTTGCGCGGCAAGGTGGTCATGGTCAATTTCTGGGCCACCAGCTGCACCACCTGCGTGGGCGAGATGCCGCAAATGATCGAGACCTACAACAAGTTCAAGGACCGTGGCCTGGACTTCGTGGCCGTGGCCATGAGCTATGACCCGCCCAACTTCGTGCTGAACTACACCGAGACCCGCAAGCTGCCCTTCAAGGTCGCCCTCGACCCGCAAGACACGCTGGCCAAGGCCTTCGGCGACGTCAAGCTGACCCCGACCACCTTCGTCATCGGCAAGGATGGCAACATCATCAAGCGCTACGTGGGTGAGCCGCAGTTCGCCGAACTGCATCAGCTGCTGGAAAAGGCCCTGGCGGCCGCCTGAGCCCTGCGCCACCCTCCCCCCCCAAAAGCCGGCTGTGATGCCGGCTTTTTCATTTCCGATTGCAATCGGGCAACTGCAAGGAACATCCCTGCGCCTGACCTAGTCCAAGATATTCATATTGCTGTCATGACAAGCACTTGCGTGCCTCTGCCGACACCTTCACAACAAAGGAGGCTGACATGAAATTCCGGACCATTTTCCTGATTGTGCTGCTGGCGCTGGTCGCCATCTTTGCCGCCGTCAACTGGACGGCCTTTACGGCCACGACCACGCTGTCGCTGATCTATACCGAGTTCCAGGCGCCGCTGGGTGCGGTGATGCTGGGCGTGGTGGTGGTGCTGACGGCCTTCTTCCTGCTCTACATTCTGGCGCTGCAGACGACCGTGATGCTGGAAAGCCGGCGCCTGACCAAGCAGCTGGAAGCGCAGCGCGCCCTGGCCGACCAGGCCGAGCATTCGCGCTTCAACGACCTGCGCGGCTATCTGAAGACCGAGCTGGAGCAGTTGCAGCAGCGCCAGAGCGAACAGCAAACCCTGCTGGCGCAGCGTCTGGATGCCTTGCAGCGTGACCTCCACCAGCGTGTGGAACAGACCGAGAATGCCGTGGCCGCCCAGGTGGGCGAGCTCGATGACCGCCTGCAGCGTCAGCGCGTGACTACCCTGCCCCAGAATCTGGCGTAATTCTTCCAACGCGCACGCAAAAAAGCTGGAACCTCGCGGATCCAGCCTTTTTCTTCATTTAATGCCTTTTGGAGGCATTTCCAGGGTACTTAGACGCCGTATCGGGTCCGATACGCTGCCACCGCATCCTTGTACTGGCTCAGGCGGGCATCGCCGCCGTTGGAGATGTACTCGAAGAGGTCATTGAGGTTGCCGATAGAGATGACCGGCATGTCGTATTCGCGCGCCACTTCCTGCACGGCCGACAGTTCGGAGAGCGCACCGTCCTTGCCCGAGCGCTCCATGCGGTCCAGTGCGATCAGCACGGCGCAGGGGGTGGCACCGGCGGCGCGGATCATGTCCACCGATTCGCGCACCGAGGTACCGGCCGAGATGACGTCATCGATGATGACGACCTTGCCTTGCAGCTTGGCGCCGACGATGGTGCCGCCTTCGCCGTGGTCCTTGGCTTCCTTGCGGTTGAAGGCGAAGGGCACGTTGCGGCCCATGCCGGCCAGCGCCACGGCAGTGGCCGAGGCCAGGGTGATGCCCTTGTAGGCGGGGCCGAACAGCATGTCATATTCCACACCCGAATCCTGCAGGGTCTGGGCGTAGAAGCGGGCCACCTGGGCCAGGGTCGCACCCTCGCTGAAGAGGCCGGCGTTGAAGAAGTAAGGCGAAGTACGGCCTGCCTTGGTGACGAATTCGCCAAAGCGCAGCACGCCGGCCGATACCGCGAATTCGATGAATTCCTGTCGCAAGTTGCTCACAATGTATTTCCCGGGAAGAGTCAAAACGGAAGGTGCGGACCGCGCCCGCTTGCCGCAGGGCAAGGCAGCACGGTGGCAAAGCCTTCATCAGGCCGCCATTTTAAATGATTCATCCTATCGGTTATGCTACCGGCCTTAATGAACACGCTTGCACAACAAGCAAACAGGACATCCATGCCAAAAATCGTCTCCGCCAACCTCAACGGAATCCGCTCGGCCGCCAAGAAGGGCTTCTTCGAGTGGATGCAGAAGGAAGCGCCGGACTTCGTCTGCGTGCAGGAACTCAAGGCCCAGGCCGCCGACATGACCGAAGACTTCCTGGCCCCGGCCGGCTATGTTGGCCATTTCCACTATGCCCAGAAGAAGGGCTACTCGGGCGTGGGCGTCTACAGCCGCCGCCAGCCGGACTCGGTGCGCATCGGCTTCGGCAATACCGAATTCGATGACGAAGGCCGCTATGTCGAATGCGACTACGGCGACCTGACCGTGATCTCGCTCTATGCGCCGTCGGGTTCCTCCAGCGAGGAACGCCAGGAAGCCAAGTTCCGCTTCATGGAAGCCTTCCTGCCGCACCTGATGGAACTGGAAAAGAGCGGCCGCGAAGTGGTCATCTGCGGCGACTGGAACATCGCCCACAAGGAAATCGACCTGAAGAACTGGAAGAGCAACCAGAAGAATTCGGGCTTTTTGCCGGAAGAACGCGCCTGGATGACGCGCATCTTCGACCAACTGGGCCTGGTGGACGTGTATCGTCGCCTGTATCCCGAGACCACCGGCGAAGCCTACACCTGGTGGAGCAATCGCGGCCAGGCCTGGGCCAATAACGTGGGGTGGCGTATCGATTACCACGTCTCCACGCCGGGCATCGCGGCCAAGGCGGTCAGTGCGGCGATCTACAAGGAACAGCGCTTTTCGGATCATGCGCCGCTGACGGTGGTGTACGGCGACTAAGTCACACTGAGCTCGCCAACAAAAAGCCCTCGCACCGTGAAGTGCGAGGGCTTTGTCGTTTCCACCAGGTGGAAAATCAGGCGTCCGGTGCAGCGGCCTTCTTCGGCGTGGCCTTGCGCAGAGCCGGCTTCTTGGCAGCAGCCGCCTTGGTCTTGGTGGCAGTGGTCTTGGCCGCCGTCTTCTTGGCGGCCGGCTTGGCGGCTGCCTCGTCGGCACCATCATCAGCGTCCGCTGCAGCGGCCTTGCCCTTGGCGGGCGTCTTGGCCTTGCGTTCCTCGAACTCGAAGCTGATCTTGCCATCCTTGCCACGCACCAGGAAAGCCTTGAAAGGCCGGCGCGTGCGCTGCGAGATGAAGCCCGGCAGCAGGTCGGTCTTGCCGTCGTTCAGGAGCTTGGCCATCTGCTCGGGCAGGATTTCCTGCTGCAGGATGATGCGGCTGCTGCGGAAGTCGCAGGCCTTGGGCTTGGCCACGGTCTTCTCGCACACATAGGCCAGGCCCATTTCGTAGACGCCGCTGCCGCACTTGGGGCAGGCGCCCAGCGGGGTCTGCTCGCTGAAGTCGACCGGCTCGCCGCCTTCGCCCTCGGCCTGGTCCTGGCCGAAGTCGAATTCGAGCTTGAAGTTCTTGATCTCTTCGTCGCGCGAAATCTTCAGGATGGCCGCGAACGGACGGCCCATCTTGGAGCGGAAGCCCTGCAGCGGACCGATGGTGCGATTCTGCAGCAGCTCTTCCACTTCGGCGATTTCGAACTGGCGGCCACCGGGTACCTTGCTCATCGAGAATTCGCACTTGGTGCAGGCGAAGCGACGGTAATTTTCCTTCACCACGCCGCCGCAGTTGGGGCAAGGCGTCTTCAGCGTCGCGTAGTCGCCGGGGATGGTGTCGTTGTCGTATTCCTTGGCGCGCTTGACGATGATCTGGGTCATCTGCGCGATCTCGCGCATGAACTCGTCACGGCTGATCTTGCCGCGCTCCATCTGGGCCAGCTTGTGTTCCCACTCGCCGGTCAGTTCGGGTTCGGTCAGTTCATCCACGCCCAGGCCGTGCAGCAGCGTCATCAGCTGGAAGGCCTTGGCGGTGGGCATCATTTCACGCCCTTCGCGGATCAGGTACTTTTCGTTGAGCAGGCCTTCGATGATGGCCGCGCGCGTGGCCGGCGTGCCCAGGCCCTTGCCGGCCATGGCTTCGCGCAGCTCATCCGAATCCACCAGCTTGCCCGCGCCTTCCATGGCCGACAGCAGCGTCGCTTCGGTGTAGCGGGCGGGCGGTTTGGTGACCAGGCCGTTGGCGGTGACCTTGTCGGTCTTGACCTTCTCGCCCGGAGCCACGGCGACCAGGTTGCCGCCGCCTTCCTTGTCCTTGTCGTCTTCCTCGACCTGCTTGCCGTAGATGGCCAGCCAGCCGGGGTTGATCATGACTTTACCTTCGCTCTTGAACTGGTGGCCCGACACTTCCGTGAAGCGGGTAGTCACCTGGAACTCGGCCGGCGGGAAGAACACTGCCATGAAGCGGCGCGTCACCAGGTCGTAGAGCTTCTGTTCCGGCTCCGACAGGTTCTTGGGCACCTGGGTGGTCGGGATGATGGCAAAGTGGTCGCTGATCTTGGTGTTGTCGAAGATGCGCTTGTTGGGCTTGACCCAGCCTTGCTTCAGAATCTGCTTGGAGAACTGGTGGTAGTTGTTGTTCTCCGCCAGCGCCTCCATGGTGTCCTTGACCGTGTTGATGTAGTCCTCGGGCAGGTGGCGCGAGTCGGTACGCGGATAGGTCAGCACCTTGTGCTTTTCATACAGCGCCTGGGCCAGGCCCAGGGTGTTCTTGGCCGAGAAGCCGAAGCGCGAGTTGGCCTCGCGCTGCAAGCTGGTCAGGTCGAACAGGCCCGGCGACATCTGCGTGGTCGGCTTGGATTCCTCGGTGACATTGCCCGGCTTGTCGCGGCAGGCGGCCACGATGGAGTCGGCTGCGGCTTTGCTCCACAGGCGCTCGGGGCGCTTCTCGGGATCGGCTTCATCCTTCTTGTGGCCCTTGTCCAGCCAGCGGCCCTTGTAGATGCCGGCCGCGCAGACGAACTCGGCATGCACTTCCCAGTAGTCGCGCGGGACGAACTTCTTGATCTTCTCTTCACGCTCCACCACGATGGACAGCGTAGGCGTCTGCACGCGGCCCACGGTGGTCAGGTAGAAGCCGCCTTCCTTGGAGTTGAAGGCGGTCATGGCGCGGGTGCCGTTGATGCCGATCAGCCAGTCGGCTTCGCTGCGGCAACGCGCGGCATTGGCCAGCGGGAGCATTTCTTCATCATCGCGCAGATGGGCAAAGCCCTCGCGGATGGCGCCGGGGGTCATCGATTGCAGCCACAGGCGCTTCACCGGCTGCTTGGCCTTGGTGTATTGCGCGATCAGGCGGAAGATCAGTTCACCTTCGCGGCCCGCGTCACAGGCGTTGATGAGGGTGGTCACATCCTTGCGCTTGATGAGCCTGGAGAGCACCTTCAGGCGCGACTCGGTCTTGGCGATCGGATTGAGCGCAAAGTGCGGCGGAATCATCGGCAGGTGGGTGAAACTCCACTTGCCGCGCTTGACGTCGTATTCCTCGGGGACTGCGATTTCCAGCAGGTGACCGACAGCCGAGGACAGGATGTACTCGTCGGATTCGAAATACTCATCGTGCTTGGTGAAGCCGCCGAGCGTCTTCGCGATGTCGTTCGCGACAGAGGGCTTCTCGGCAATGATGAGGGTCTTGCTCATAAGTATGGATCTCGGTGGTGAGAGGTCAGTTGCTGGCGTGTTGCGGAAATGCGATCAGCCTCACATGGGGCCGGAATGTCCCGAAACAACGCCATGCCATCCCAGGCGGGAAACGATGCGCGGCGGCGAGCTGGGCAAGTGGCCGGCGTTTCATTGCCTGTGGACAACGGAATTTTTATATAGTAGCCAATATCGGGCCAATGCGGGGGAATGATAAGCGTGATGCAAATGAAACGGCAAGCACAAGGGCTTGCCGTTTCAATGAATCATGCGCTTTTCCGGGCTTTCATGTTCATTCCTGCTCATTCATGTCGAAATGGCTTGAAATGAAGCAACAACGCCAGGATGCGGCGTCAGCACGATGTCAGCAAGGCTCCCTCCCAGCCCTGTCGCTCGTGCCAGGCCGGTGCTTTCAGTGCAGCAGGCGAGGTTCGGTGTCGTCCTCGTCGAGGAACAGCTCCTCGAACATCAGACCGTCCGGTTCCTTGCCCTGGCTCCACAGCACCATCAGGACGATGACCTTGAGCTTTTCCAGGCCGACCGGGGCTTCACCGGCGGCCAGGGCGCGCTCGATGACGATCTCGCGCTGGATCGGGTCCAGCATCTTGGCCGATTCGAGGAACTGGATGAAACCGATGGCTTCCACGCCCAGAACATCGCTTTCCTGGGTCGCATAGATGCGCGTACCGAAGGAGAAGGCGGTCTGTCGGGGATAGTTGTCGGCGAACTCATGATTGGCGACTTCAAGATCCGTCAGCCATCCGAGTGCCTGGGAGATTTCATCTTCTTCGAAACCAATCGCGGACAACTTCTTGACGAGCGCCTCGGGTTCGGGGCAGGCATCAGGGCGATAGTAGGTTTCGTACAGGTAAACGAGGACATCAAACATGTTCGTACTCTATCGCGAAGGTTATGAATGTACAAGTCAGCCAAGTCCAGTATGGCAGGATTTGCGGCGCTGCGGGGATAATTTCTTCACACGAGTCGACGATAACGTGCACCCGGCAGCAACTCCACCCAACCCTGCAGTTCCAGCGTTAGCAAACTCCCTGCCAGGGCCGCTGCATCAAGGCCGCAGCGCTGGGCGAGGGTATCGGCATCCACAGGATCATGACCCAGACTCTGCAGTACGCGGCGGCTTGCCGGATCGACATCTTCCACGGCGGCAGGTGAAGTTTCCTGCACGACAGCTTGCTGCGAAGACAACACGGACCATGCGGGCAATTCATCGAGGATGTCTTGCGTGGTCTCCACCAGCTTGGCGCCCTGGCGGATGAGCTGATGACAGCCCTTGGACAGCGGGGCATGAATGGAGCCGGGAATGGCAAACACATCTCGCCCCTGCTCGGCCGCCATGCGCGCGGTGATGAGCGAGCCCGACTGGGCTGCCGCCTCCACCACCAGCACGGCGCGCGACAAGCCCGAGATGATCCGGTTGCGGCGCGGAAAGTTGGCCGCCAGCGGCGGCGTACCCAGCGCATATTCACTGACGATGCAGCCGCCCTCGGCAATGCGTTGTGCCAGCGCCCGGTTACGCTGGGGATAATCCAGATCGATGCCGGTGCCGATCACCGCCACCGTCGAACCGGTCCCGCTGAGCCCACCCGCATGGGCCGCCGCATCGATGCCCAAGGCCAGCCCGGAGACGATGGTGATGCCGGCCCGGCTCAGTTCCTCGGAAAAACGCGCCGCATGCAGCACGCCCTGGGTCGTGGCATTGCGGCTGCCGACCACGGCCAGGGCCGTACGCGCCAGCAGTGCCGGATTGCCGCGCAGATACAGCAGCAAGGGCGGATCGGCGATCTGCAACAGGCCCGGCGGATAGGCTGCATCGGCCAGCGTGACGATGGACTGCCCCGGCACCTGCACCCACGCCAGCGTGGCCGCGATGCGTTCACATTGCTGCGCCGTGGGTGCCCGCAACAAGCTGGCCGCCACCGGCGCCGGCACCACCTCGCGAATGGCCTGCGCATCAGCCTGCCAGAGATTGCCCGGCAAACCGAACACCGACAACAGCCGGCGCGCCAGCACCGGACCGACACCGTCGGTCATCGCCAGGCGCAGCCAGGACGCCAGATCGGCAGACTCTTGATGGAAATGCTCTTGCATGACAGGAAATGAAGTTTTGTGCATCAGATGCCCGCTCAAGGCCGCGCAGCGCGGCTCTCCGGGCGAGCCGGGGGCTGGCTGTGATACACTTTTCCAATTGATCGGGAAACCCTTGGCCGCCGGGCCATGCAGCACACGCCAGCCAAAGAGGGCAATTGTGCTGCCGCCGCGCTTGAAGCGTCGCGCTCCGGCCACATTTACACGATAAATCCCGAAATGAATTCCCTGGACGCTCGCAAAATGACGAGATCCGGCCCGAACCAGGTCCACCGAGACCGAACCCCAAGCTTACCGAGAACCCACGTATGGCCCTGCTGAACATCCTCCGTTACCCCGATCCGCGCCTGCACAAGATCGCCGCCCCCGTAACCGTCTTCGACGAGCGCATCAAGAAACTGGTGGCTGACATGGCCGAGACCATGTATGCCGCGCCCGGCGTGGGCCTGGCCGCGTCCCAGGTGGACGTGCATGAGCAGGTGGTGGTCATCGACGTCTCCGACGAGGGCAAGAACCTGCAGGTCTTCATCAATCCCGAGATCCTCTGGGCCAGCGAAGAGAAGCGCGTCTACGACGAGGGCTGCCTGTCGGTGCCCGGCATCTACGATGGCGTGGAGCGTCCGGCCCGCGTGAAGGTGCGCGCCTTTGATGCCGACGGCAAGGCCTTCGAGGTCGATGCCGATGATCTGCTGGCCGTGTGCATCCAGCACGAGATGGATCACCTGAAGGGCAAGGTCTTCGTCGAATATCTCTCGCCGTTGAAGCGCAACCGCATCAAGACCAAGCTGCAGAAGGAAGAGCGCGAGATGAAGAAGAAGGCGGGCTGAAGCGCCTGCCCCATCCGAGATGAAAAATAACGCCGGCCGGGTCATCCCCGCCGGCGTTTTTCATTGATACGTCATCTGCATCAATGCCATCGATTGATGCAGAAAGACTTACACCGCCACGAAGCGATACACCCCATCCTCTCCCAGCATCCGCCTAACCGCACCGTCAACCCAGAGCTTGTGCAAGTGGGCCACCGCCTCGCCCAGCGCAAAGGAGAGCTGGTGCGTATCCAGCGGTCGCTTGAACATCACCGGCAGGATATCCACACCCGTCTGCGGCGTGGCGCAGGCGTGCAACACTTCGGCCAGACGCTCGCGGTGATGATCGTTCAACTGCGCGATACGCGTATGCAGGCCACGGAAGGGCTTGCCATGCGAAGGCAGTACCAGCACCTCAGCCGGCAGGTGGCCATACTTCTTCAGGGAATCCAGATACTGCTGCACGGGATTGCTCTCCGGCTCGATGGCAAACACCGAGACATTGGTGGAGATGCGCGGCAACACCATATCCCCCGAAATCAGCACATTGAGCGCTGCGCAGTACAGCGACACGTGCTCCGGCGAATGCCCGAAACCGGTGATGATGTCCCAATCCCGTCCACCGATGCGCACTGCGTGACCGTCCTGCATGCGGTGATACGCATGCGGCACCGCCGGCACCAGATCCTGGTAATAGGAATTGCGCCCCTGCAGCGTGGCTACCGTCTCGGGGTCGGCCAGCCCGTGGCGCCGGAAATGCGGTGTGGCCGCCGTGCCCTCGGCCCCCGGCAAGGCCGCCGACATCACGCGCGCAAAGGCGTAGTCGCCGGTGCTCATCCACAGCGGCGCCTGCCAGCGTCGGCACAGCCAGTCGGCCAGGCCCACATGATCCGGATGGCAATGCGTGACCAGCACGCGCACGATGGGCAGTCCGTCGAGCTCCTCGGCGAAGATGCGCTCCCAGGCCGCGCGGGTGTCGTCGGTGGCGATGCCGCAATCGACCACGGTCCAGCCACGCTGGCGGCCCTGCGGCGTTTCTACCTCGTCCTCCAGCAACCAGAGATTGATGTGATTCAGGGCAAAGGGCAGCCCCATGCGCAGCCAGCGCACACCCGGCGCCACCTCCATGGTGTGGCCGGTGTCGGGCAAGGTGTCGCCGAAGGCGTAGTCAAGCTGGGATTCAAGAGCATTCATCAGTAAGCCTGGCGATCATCGAGAAGGGAAGTCATGCGCTGTCGTGCCAGCCCTGCATTTTTTGCTGGACGACAGGGCACAATATACTTTACGTTAACGTAAAGTGCCAGACCAACCCATCGATTCGTCCCATGCCTACCTACACCATCACCGAACTGGCCGAAGAATTCGCGATAACGCCCCGTGCGATCCGGTTCTACGAAGACCACGGCATCCTCAATCCCAAGCGCGAGGGCGTGGGCGGGCGGCATCGGGTCTATCCGGCGCGCGAACGCACGCGCCTGAAGCTCACGCTGCGCGGCAAGCGCCTGGGCTTTACGCTCGCCGAGATCAAGGACCTGATCGACATGTACGAGTCGCCCAAGGATACCCAGCCCCAGCTGCAACGCTTCCTGGGCCTGCTGCAACAGCATCGCGAAAAACTGGAGCAGCAGCGCGAGGACCTCGAACTGACCCTCTCCGAAATCGCCGCCCACGAAGAGGAATGCCGACAACTGCTGGCCGATGCCAAACCGAAGAGCAAACGCAAGGCGGTAGCGGCCTGACGCAAACGGCATCTGCCGCCGCGCATCCCGGCCCCATTGACGTTAACGTCAAGCAACAGCGATCGTTGCGTACCACAACAAGAATTCCCCAAACACCCAACGAGGAGACACCCATGATCCACCTGCCCGGCCTCAATTTCGACCACGGCGAAGACATCGCCGCCCTGCGCGAGGCGGTCGCCGCCTTCGCCCAAACGGAGATCGCCCCGCGTGCGGCCGAGATCGACCGCAGCGACCAGTTCCCCATGGACCTGTGGAAGAAGCTGGGCGACCTGGGCGTGCTGGGCATCACCGTGGGCGAGGAGTACGGCGGGGCCGGACTGGGCTACCTGGCGCACATCATCGCGATGGAGGAAATCTCGCGCGCCTCGGCGTCGGTGGGCTTGTCCTACGGCGCCCACTCCAACCTGTGCGTGAACCAGATCAAGCGCAACGGCAACGAAGAGCAAAAGCGCAAGTACCTGCCCAAACTGATCTCGGGCGACTTCATCGGTGCGCTGGCCATGTCCGAACCCAATGCCGGTTCGGATGTGGTGAGCATGAAACTGCGCGCCGACAAGAAGGGCGACCGCTACGTGCTCAACGGCAGCAAGATGTGGATCACCAATGGCCCCGATGCGGACGTGCTGGTGGTCTATGCCAAGACCGATCTGGAGGCCGGCGCGCGTGGCATGACCGCCTTCCTGGTAGAGAAAGGATATAAAGGATTTTCCGTCGCGCAGAAACTGGACAAGCTCGGCATGCGCGGCTCCCACACTGGCGAACTGGTGTTCCAGGATTGCGAGGTGCCCGAGGAAAACATCCTGGGCGGCATTGGCCGTGGCGTCAACGTCCTGATGTCGGGCCTGGACTTCGAGCGCAGCGTGCTCTCGGGCGGACCGCTGGGCATCATGCAGGCCTGCATGGATGTGGTGGTCCCCTACGTGCATGACCGCAAGCAGTTCGGCCAGGCCATCGGCGAATTCCAGCTGATGCAGGGCAAGCTGGCCGACATGTATTCCACCATGATGGCCTGCAAGGCCTATGTCTATGCGGTCGGCCAGGCCTGTGATCGCGCCGACAGCGCCGACAAGGTGCGCGCCCTGCGCAAGGATGCTGCCGGTGCCATCCTGTATTCAGCCGAGAAGGCCACCTGGATGGCCGGAGAAGCGATCCAGTCGCTGGGCGGCAATGGCTACATCAACGAGTATCCCGTGGGCCGCCTCTGGCGCGATGCCAAGCTCTACGAGATCGGTGCCGGCACCAGCGAGATCCGCCGCATGCTGATCGGCCGCGAACTGTTCGCCGATACGCTGTAAGCGCCCTCACCTCTTTTCAAACTTCAGACACGACGGACATCATGAGTACACCCATCGATTTCTACTTCGACTTCAGCTCGCCCTATGGCTACTTCGCTGCTGTCGAGATCGACAAGCTGGCCGCGAAATACGGTCGCAGCGTCAACTGGCATCCCATCCTGCTGGGCCCCATCTTCAAGGCGCTGGGGACCAATTCGCTGGTCAACATCCCGGTCAAGGGCGACTACTCGCGCCACGACATGGAACGCACGGCGCGCTTCCACAACATCTTCTACAAGGCCCCGAGCCAGTTCCCCATCGGCACGCAGGTCGCTGCGCGCGCCACGCTGTGGGTGCAGCAGACCCAGCCGGCCAAGGCGGTGGACCTGATCAAGACCTTGTACAGCGCCTACTTCACCGAAGACATCGACATCAGCGTGCCCGAAAACGTGCTGCGCATCGCCGCAGACAATGGCATCGACCGCGCCGCGCTGGAAGCGGCGCTGGGCTCGCCGGAACTGAAGGAGCAACTACGCGCGAGCACCGACGCCGCTGGCCGCGCCGGCGTCTTCGGCTCGCCCTTCATGATCGTCGATGGCGAACAATTCTGGGGCTTCGACCGCTTCACCCAGCTGGAAGCCTTCCTCAAGAACGGAAAGATCTGATGAGCACCAAGAAGGACAAGTCCGGCCCCTGCCCCTGCGGCCAGCCCGGCTTCGAGACATGCTGTGGCCGTTTCATCACCGGCGGCCAGGTACCGGCCACGGCCGAGCTGCTGATGCGCTCGCGCTACAGCGCCTTCGCCCTGCGCGATGAAGCCTACCTGCGCGCGACCTGGTTCCCTGACACGCTGCCGGAAGAAGAACTGACCAGCGAAACCGACGTCAAGTGGATCGGGCTGGACATAAAGAAACACCAGCACGCCAGCGGCAGCGATGAGGCCACCGTCGAATTCGTGGCGCGCTTCAAGGTCGGCGGCAAGGCGCACCGCCTGCACGAGATCAGCAACTTCGTGCGCAAGCCCGATGAGAACGGGCAGGCGCGCTGGTACTACGTGGATGGGCGCTTTCCGGACGGGTGACGTTTTCTGCACCATGCCCCGCCTGCCGTGCGCCTGAGCGCCCGAGAGCACAACAAGAAACTGAACAGAGAGACGAAAAACCATGCCGCAGATTGAAAGCAAGCTCAACCCGCGCAGCGAGGAATTCCAGCACAACCGCGATGCCATGCAGCGCATCGTCGACGATCTGCGGCAGAAGGTGGCCGCCATTGCCGAAGGCGGCGGCCAGGCCGCGCGTGACAAGCACGTGGCACGCGGCAAGCTGCTGCCGCGCGAGCGCGTACAGATGTTGCTGGACCCCGGCACGCCCTTCCTGGAATTCTCGCAACTGGCCGCCTACGGCATGTACCGCGAGAAGGACCGCGACGGCAACCTCAAGGACGCCGCGCCCTCGGCCGGCATCATCACCGGCATCGGCCGCGTGGCCGGGCAGGAATGCGTGATCGTCTGCAATGATGCCACCGTCAAGGGCGGCACCTATTACCCGATGACGGCCAAGAAGCACCTGCGCGCGCAAGAGATCGCCGAATTCAATCACCTGCCCTGCATCTATCTGGTCGACAGCGGCGGGGCCAACCTGCCCAATCAGGATGAAGTCTTCCCCGACCGCGACCACTTCGGCCGCATCTTCTACAACCAGGCCAACCTCTCGGCCAGGGGCATCCCGCAGATCGCCGTGGTGATGGGCTCCTGCACCGCAGGCGGCGCGTATGTACCGGCCATGAGCGATGAATCCATCATCGTCAAGGAGCAGGCCACCATCTTCCTGGCCGGGCCGCCGCTGGTCAAAGCGGCCACCGGTGAGGTGGTGACGGCTGAAGAGCTGGGCGGCGGCGACGTCCACACGCGCCTCTCGGGCGTGGCCGATCATCTGGCACAGGATGACACCCATGCCCTGGCCATCGCGCGCAACATCGTCAGCCACCTCAACCGCCGCAAGCCGCAGCAGCTGGCCCTGCGCGAGAGCGTGGAACCCAAGTATCCGGCGCAGGAGCTGTATGGCGTGATCCCCACCGATACGCGCAAGCCCTTCGACGTGCGCGAGGTCATCGCCCGCATCGTCGATGGCAGCGAGTTCGATGAATTCAAGGCGCGCTACGGCACCACGCTGGTGTGCGGCTTCGCGCACCTGCACGGCATGCCGGTGGGCATCATCGCCAACAACGGCATCCTGTTTTCAGAAGCGGCAGAAAAGGGCACCCACTTCATCGAACTGTGCTGCCAGCGCAAGATCCCGCTGATCTTCCTGCAGAACATCACCGGCTTCATGGTCGGCAAGAAGGCAGAGAACGAGGGCATCGCACGCCATGGTGCAAAAATGGTCACGGCCGTCTCCACCGCCAAGGTGCCCAAGCTCACCGTCATCATCGGCGGCAGTTTCGGTGCGGGTAACTATGGCATGTGCGGCCGCGCCTTCTCGCCGCGCTTCCTGTGGATGTGGCCCAATGCGCGCATCTCGGTGATGGGCGGCGAGCAGGCCGCCAGCGTGCTGGCCACCGTCAAGCGCGACGGCATCGAGGCGCGCGGCGGCAGCTGGAGTGCAGAAGAGGAGGCCGCCTTCAAGGAGCCCATCCGCGCCCAGTATGAAACCCAGGGCCATCCGTATTACGCCTCGGCACGGCTGTGGGACGACGGCGTGATCGATCCCGCCGATACCCGCCAGGTATTGGCGCTGGGATTGTCCGCCGCCCTGAACGCCCCCATCGAAGAGACCCGGTTCGGTGTCTTCCGCATCTGACGCGCGCCACCGAGGAGAGACCATGTTCACCAAGATCCTGATCGCCAATCGTGGCGAAATCGCTTGCCGCGTGGCCGCCACCGCCCGCCGCATGGGCATTGCCACCGTGGCCGTGTATTCCGATGCCGACGCGCACGCCAAGCATGTGGTCGCCTGCGATGAGAGCGTGCATATCGGCCCGGCATCGGCCAAGGAAAGCTATCTCCGTGCCGACAAGATCATCGCCGCCGCCCTCGCCACGGGCGCGCAGGCGATCCACCCCGGCTACGGCTTCCTGTCGGAGAACGCCGGTTTCGCCCAGGCTTGTGCCGATGCCGGCCTGGTCTTCATCGGCCCGCCGGCCTCGGCCATCGATGCCATGGGCTCCAAATCCGCCGCCAAGGCCCTGATGGAGAAGGCTGCCGTCCCCCTGGTACCGGGCTACCACGGTGAACGCCAGGAGAGCGATTTCCTGCGCGCCGAAGCTGACCGCATCGGTTACCCGGTGCTGCTCAAGGCCAGTGCCGGTGGCGGTGGCAAGGGCATGCGCGTGGTCGAACGCAGTGAAGATTTTGAAACGGCACTGGCCTCCTGCAAGCGCGAGGCGATTTCCAGCTTTGGCGATGACCGCGTGCTGGTGGAGAAATACCTGACCCGTCCGCGCCATATCGAGATCCAGGTCTTTGCCGATGGCCATGGCCATTGCGTCTATCTCTTCGAGCGCGACTGCTCGGTGCAGCGCCGCCATCAGAAGGTGCTGGAAGAAGCGCCCGCGCCGGGCATGCACCCTGATCGTCGCGCGGCCATGGGCGAGGCTGCCGTCGCTGCCGCCCGTGCGGTCGGCTACGTCGGTGCAGGCACGGTGGAATTCATCGCCAACCAGGATGGCAGTTTCTATTTCATGGAGATGAACACCCGCCTGCAGGTCGAGCACCCCGTCACGGAAATGATTACCGGACTCGATCTGGTGGAGTGGCAATTGCGTGTCGCTGCCGGTGAAGCGCTGCCACTGAAGCAGGAGCAGCTGCGCCTCCATGGTCACGCCATCGAGGCGCGCATCTATGCCGAGAATCCCGAGAAGGGCTTCCTGCCCTCCATCGGTACCCTCACCCGCATGCGCAGCGCGCCCGCCGTGGAATTCACACTGGCCGCGCCCGGCGCCACGCAACCCGCAGCCGTGCGCATCGATGCGGGCGTACGCGAAGGCGATGCCATCTCGCCCTTCTATGATCCGATGATCGCCAAGCTCATCGTCTGGGGCGAGGATCGCGACGCGGCCCTGCGCAACATGGCGCGGGCGCTGGCGCAATACCAGGTGGTCGGGCTGGCCACCAACATCGGCTTTCTGCAGCGCTTGATCGCAGGCCAGGCATTTGCGACAGCCGATCTCGATACCGGCCTGATCGAACGTCACCGCGAGACCCTCTTCCCGACCCCGGCCCGGCCCACGACCGAGACGCTGGCGCTGGCCAGCGCCGCGCTGCTGCAACAGGAAAAGCGCGGTCAGACCAACAACGATCCGTGGGCGCAGACCAGCGGCTGGCGTCTCAATATGCCGCTGCGCCGCACGCTGTCCTTCGAGGATGAATCGGGCCACAGCAGCGTGAAGATTGACTATGCAGGAGACGGCCAGCACTGGCAGTTGCAGGTCGATGGCAGCACGCACACCCTCGCGCTGCATGAGAGTGACACGGAGAGCCTGCTCATCAACCTGGATGGCCGCACCCTGCGCGCCCACGTCGCGCGGGAGGGCCAATGGCTGCACCTCTTCGATGGCCGCAGCCAGCACAGCCTGCGCTACCTCGACCCGATGGCCCACGCCGGCCACGCCGAGGCCGAGGGCGGACGCCTGACCGCGCCCATGCCCGGCAAGATCGTCGCGCTGCTGGTGGAGCAGGGCGCGAGCGTGGCACAAGGCACGCCGCTGCTCATCATGGAAGCCATGAAGATGGAACACACCATCGCCGCGCCCTCGGCCGGCACCGTGGAAGCGCTGCGCTATGCCGTCGGCGATCAGGTGGCCGAAGGTGCGCAACTGCTGGACTTCAAGGCCGCGTGAGCAACGCACCGTGAACACGTCCGCACTGCGCCTGCCACCCTCGCTGCACGTGCTGGAGCGGGGCTGGCTGTCGTCCAACAACGTGCTGCTGTTCGGCCGCGATGAAGTCGTCATGATCGACAGCGGCTACGTCACGCATGCCGAACAGACGCAGACGCTGGTGCGCCACGTGCTGCACCAGCGCGGGCGTAAGCGACTCGATGTGCTGCTCAACACCCATCTGCATTCGGACCACTGCGGCGGCAATGCCGCGCTGCAGGCGGCGTATGACTGCCGCATCGCCATCCCCGCCGCCGAAGATGACAAGGTGCGCCGCTGGGACGAAGATGCCCTGAGCTACCGCGCCACCGGCCAACGCTGCCCGCGCTTTGCGCATGACCAGCTCATCCGCAGCGGCGATGTGCTGCGCCTGGGTGATCTCGACTGGACTGCCCTGGCTGCACCGGGCCATGATCCGCATGCGCTGCTGCTGTATTGCGCGCAGGAGGGTGTGCTGATCTCGGCCGATGCCTTGTGGCGCAACGGCTTCGGGATCATCTTTCCGGAGCTGGATGGCGAATCCGGTTTCGAGGAGGCGCGCGCCACGCTGGAGCTGATCCGCAGCCTCGATGTGCGCACCGTGATTCCCGGCCATGGCGCGCCCTTCACCGAGGTGGACGATGCGCTGGAGAAGGCCTTCTCGCGCCTGGATTATCTGCAGGCCGATCCGCTGCGCAATGCACACAATGGCGTCAAGGTCCTGGTGAAATTCCTGCTGCTGGAACGTGGCCGGATTGCACTGGCGGACTTGCCGACGATGATGCGAGAGATCCCCTTGTTGCGCATCACCAATGCGCGCTTCCTGCAGATGGAGGATGCCGCCCTGGCCGACTGGTGCGTGGCGCAACTGCAGAAGGCGGGGGCGGCGGCCAGCGATGGGGTCTTCCTGCTGGATCGCTGAATACGGGCCTGCGCGGCAGAGGGGGTGGGGGTGCTGTTATCATTTCCGGCTTGTCCTGCTGCGGGCCTTGTGCCCACTTTAAACCACCATGAACGATACCGCCGCCCTGCCCTCTTCCGCCCAACGCGTTGCCGACCTGCTGGCCGCGATGGGCCATGACAAACCGGTCACGATGCTGCCCTCGACCGGCCGCACCTCGGCCGAAGCCGCTGCGGCCGTGGGCTGCAGCGTGGCCGAGATTGCCAAGTCCATCATCTTCCGGCGCGTGGCTGACGGTGCGCCGGTGCTGGTCATTGCCAGCGGTGCCAACCGGGTGGACGAAGCCAAGGTCACGGCCCTGACCGGCCCGCTCGGCAAGGCCGATGCCAAGTTCGTGCGGGACACCACCGGTTATGCCATCGGCGGCGTCTGCCCCATTGGCCACGTGGTCAAGCCGGTGATGCTGATCGACCGTGACCTGTTCAACTTTGACAGTGTCTGGGCGGCGGCCGGCCATCCGCATGCCGTCTTCAACCTCACGGCCGCGCAGCTGGAGAAGATGACCGGCGGCACGGTAGCCGATGTGCGGCTCGATGCCGCGCCAGTAGCAAACTGAATGCGTTGACAGCCAGCCACGCATCACAACAACCCCAACGGAGACCCGCATGATGAGCCTGCCCAAGAAAGTGAAGATCGTTGAAGTCGGACCGCGCGACGGTTTGCAGAACGAGAAGGAAACCATTTCCGCCGAGGTCAAGATCGAGCTGGTGAACCGGCTTTCGGCGGCGGGTTTTCCGAATGTGGAGGCGGCTTCTTTCGTCTCGCCCAAGTGGGTGCCGCAGATGGCGACCTCCAGCGAGGTCATGCACGGCATCACGCGCAGGTCGGGCGTGGTGTATTCCGCGCTGGTGCCCAACATGAAGGGCTTCGAGGCGGCGCTGGAAGCGGGGGTGGATGAGGTGGTGATTTTCGGGGCAGCCTCGGAGGCGTTCTCGCAGAAGAACATCAATTGCTCCATTGCCGAATCCATCGAACGTTTTGCCGAAGTGGCCAAGGCCGCCAAGGATCACCGCAAGCGCCTGCGTGCGGCGGTGAGTTGTGCGTTCGGTTGTCCGTACCAGGGGGAAGTCCCGCTGGAGGCGGTGGCCGACGTGGTGCGGCGTTTCCGCGAGCTGGGCTGTGACGAGATCGACATCGCCGACACCATCGGCGTAGCCACGCCGGGCAAGGTGCGGCCGGTGATGGAAACGGCGATTCGTGAATTCCATATCGAAGGTTTGTCGGGTCACTTCCACGATACTTATGGGCAGGCGCTGGCCAATATCTATGCCAGTCTGCAGACGGGGATCAGCATCTATCACGCGTCGGTGGCGGGGCTGGGGGGCTGTCCGTATGCCAAGGGCGCGACCGGCAATGTGGCGACCGAGGATGTGCTGTACATGATGAACGGGCTCGGGATCGAGACCGGGATTGATCTGGATGCGGTGGCCGAGGCGGGGCAGTTCATCTCGCAGCAGCTGGGACGCAAGTCGGTGAGCAGGGTGGGGAATGCGTTGGCGGCTAAGCGGGTGGGGTGAGGATTATTGCGGGGGGCCGAGATATTGGGGACGGGATCGGCTTCGGCAACCTCTGCCGCTTGCGGCGATCGTTGGAGATGAAGATGTTAGCGAAGGCGTTTGCTTTAGCTGATTGGGGTGAGCAGGTTGGGCTGGGTCATTACATCTCAGGCCACTTGAATCGCGGATCTCGAAACATCACCTTGTCAATTTCATTCTCAATATTTTCAAATAGACTTTTAAGATTTTGTGAAGAGGTACCTGCGTGCAATAGCGCGACGAATGCAGTTAATTCGTCGTTATTTTTTCGTGCAATCCGGAAAATTTCAAAGTACGTCAAGAGCTTAGATAAATCGTAGTTATATTGTTCATCAAGTGAAGTTTCATAATAGATAGACCACTCACATTGCGCGTCTTCTCTTATCTCAGCATTCATGTCTTCGATAGTTAGTCCAATACTCGCAGTTAGCTCTAAGAACGCCATTTGAATGGAATCTAGCTTTTTCAGTTCTTTCATCTCAATTTCCTCCCTTGCTTTCTGGCCGTAGCTAGCTTGATTTCGTTGACAGTACCGTCCAGATTCAACACAGTACGAATTTTCCCTGTCGGTTCGAATACTTCAAGATGATCTTTATGCAGGCCGTCTAAATACAACTTATCTCCATTCCGAATTTCATTACCAATAGGCCTTTGTGCGACATATATACTTTGCCCGTCATATCGTCTCCTCGCCTTTCAATAGCGATCTTTCTTATCACTCACCTCAAGATAGTCTTCCGGAAACTTGTAGTCTTCAGGAATATCAGGCCACTTAAATCTAGGATCTCGATACATCACCTTGTCGATTTCATCTTCGATACTTCTGTACAGGTTTTTTAAATTTTGTGCAAAAAACCTGGCCTCAAGAAGGGCGACATAAGCCGTCAGACGATCATTTGATTTCCGCGCCACCCGATGAATCTCAAAATAAGACAAGAGCTTAGATAAGTCGTAATCATGTTGCTCATCAAGTGACGTTTCATAATCGATAGACCATTCAAATTGACCGTCATCCTTTATCTCCTCATTCATTTCATCAATGGTCAAACCGATACTGGACGTCAATTCCAGAAACGCTGATTGAATTAAATCTAAACCTTTTTGGCTTTTCATTTTAATTTCCTTCCTTGAGCAAGAGCTAAGTCGCGCTTCTTAAAATTAACGGTACCGTCTAGATTCAAAACAGTGTGAATTTTTCCTGTCGAATCAAATACTTCAAGATGATCCTTATGAATGCCATCTAAGTACAACCTATCTCCTTTCCGAATTTCCTTACCAATAGGTTTTTGTGCGACATATATACTTTGCCCGTCATATGTTGCATTTGATTTTCTAACATTTTTCCGCACCTCCTCACCAAAACTGGTTTTGCCAAAAAACTCTTTCATATTCGCCACTGCACCCGCATTAGGAACATATTTTTCCCTCGCGTGACTTATCGCCACATTCCCCGAACTGATCAGCCCTGAACTTGCCCCCGCAGGCCCGACATCCGTCCACATCTGCTGCAATTGCAACGCCAGCTGATCCAGAAAACCAGCCCTCTCCCCCAGCGCCGCCAGATTGGGAAATTGCCGGTCCATATCCAAGGTCTGTTCGACAATCAGCGCCTTGACGTACGCTTTTTGATCCTCCGTCTTCGCGAAGTACAGCGCATGAGCAAGATCACTCAGCGCAGCCTGCCCCGAGCTCATCACCGCCTCACAAGCATAGGGGGTCGCCGCCGCTCCGCTGCACCCTTTCTCCAACTGCTCCGTAAACAATTTTCTTTGCTTCGCAGCGTCTTCCTTCAGCTCGGCAAAGCACGCCCCCTGCGATGCGTCGCAAGCCCGGATCTTGTTCAGGAATTGTTTGGAGTAGCTCACCCCCAAGGCATTGTTTTCTGCCTCCAGCTGGGCGGCGAGCGTGGCCGTCGGATTCGCTGTGCTTCCGGCAGCCGTTGCAATCCCCGCCACGATGCTGGTCACCAGATTAGTGCGCGACTCCTTCTCCTGACTGCCCGGCCGGTCCGCAGACTGCAGCAGCGCATTGATGACGGTACCGGCCGATGCGCCCAGCGCACCTGCACCGCACGCTGCCTCCTTGGCCATGGCACCGGCGCATCGCTGCGCCCACCCTCGTTGTCGATCACCAGCTTGCGGATGCTGGCCGGGTCACTGACCGACAGCGCGCCTTGCGAAGACAGAAGTGCGAGCGCACCCGGTGTCACCACACTGCCAGCATTCTCCATCGCTGCCGCAGCCAGCGTGATGCCTGCATCACCGACCATGCTTCCTGCATTGCGCAGCGTGCCGCCAATTTGCACGCTGGTACCGCTGACACTGCCGATGCGACCGCTGGCGGCATTCTCCAGCGCGGCAGCGTTGATCCGCAATGTGCTATCCGATCCGATTACGCCACTGTTGGTCACCGCGCCTGCAGCGGCAATGCGGGTATCGCCATGCGCAGCAAGGGTGCCGGTGTTTTCCAGGCGGCCAGCTGCCGTCACGACCAGCTGTCCTTCGGTGGCCGAGAGCGTGCCTCCGTTGTGCACGCCCACGCCGTGTTCGGTGGCGGTCAGGTAGATGTGGCCGGCATACATGCCGCCGAGCGCTGCCACATCGATCGCACGCACCGGTGCACCATCGCTGGCGCTCTGGCCCGGCGTGACCTGCGCGTGATCGGCACTGACCGTATTGAGCCCGGTGGTGAGCCGGATCTGCCTGGCCCGCAGCGCCGCATGCACGCGCACTGCGCGGGCGATGACGTCGGCATACGCGGTGTCATTGGCTTGCAGGCCAAGCCCCTCAAAGCTGATCACGCCGCTGTTGACGCGGTAGCTTTCCAGGTTGCCCTGCCGGATGACGGGCGTGCCGGTGGTCATGGTTGCGCGCTGGGCGTTGATGAAACCGCAGCCCGCGCAGGTGATGCCGGCAGGGTTGGCGATGATCACCTGCGCCTGATTGCCTGCCACCTCGATGAAGCCACGCAGGTAGCTGGGGTGCGACGAGTTGACCTGGTTGACGATGACCTGCGCGCCACCGCCGGGCATCCACGGATTGCCGGCGATGTAGCCGCCCAGTTCGGTCTTGCTGGAGCCGCCCGCGTTGTTGAGGATGACTCCCCGACCATCCACATCAAATTGCCGGTAGCTGTTGACCGAAAGCCCCCTGGCATTGGGCTGCCGGATGTTCACCACGGGCACGCCATTGGCGGCCTTGAGCACCATCGCTTGCTCTTCGCGCGGTGCGTTGCGGTCTATCAGGATCTGCGCATGTGCCACGCTTTGCCAGGTCAGTGCGAGGGCCAAGACCAGGGTGCAAAACTTCCACGATGCCGGTGCCACCATACCGGCTCCCCCACGTGCCGTCGGCAACTTCTGGCCGCTGATGGCCGAGGCGGTTTCCGCGACCGCCATCAGCATGCCGCGATGACGATTGAAGACCAACTGGTAGCGCTGACGGTTCATGGATCGCCCCTTTTTGCGAGATCGACCCGGGCCGGATGCCTTATCGATTCGAGGCGAAGTCTATTTTTTTGCGAGGGATTAAAAAATCAGAAAAGTCTGATTTATGTGAAGACCATAAAGAGAGAAATTGCGATCTCCCCAATTTTTGAGTGATCGCGACACGCGTGCCTGGTGTTGTTTTGCTCGCCGACCATTTCCTTATGAATCGAAGCCTTCTGCTGTGTGCGCTGTCGCTCGGTGCACTCTCCCTCCCGCTGTACAGCGCAGCACAATCTCCCGGTATTCAGCAAGAACAGCTGCAGCGCGAGCGAGAACGCGTCTTGCGCGAGACCCTGGAACAAGCGCCCGATGTGCTCACGCTGGGCTTGCCCCCTCCCGCCTCCACGTCGATGGACTACCCTGAGGACGAACAGCCCTGCAGCCGCATCGACACGATCATCATGGAAGGAGATTCTGCAGAGCGCTTCCGGCCCGCTCTGGGCACGGTGATGAAAGCGGCCGGGGATGGTGGTGCCATGGGCCGCTGCCTGGGCAGTCAGGGTCTGCAACTGCTGCTGGCTCGCGTGCAGGCCGACATCATCGCGCGCGGCTACACCACCACGCGCGTGCTGGCACAGCCGCAGGATCTCTCGACTGGCAGAGTGGTACTGACCGTGATACCTGGCAGGCTGCGCAAGGTGCGCATGGCCGAGGGTGCCGATGAGCGCGGCAACACGTTTTCGGCACTGCCCTTGTCGGAGGGAGAGGTGCTCGACTTGCGGGCCATCGAGCAAGGGTTGGAAAACCTCAAGCGCGTCCCCACGGCCGAGGCCGACATCGAGATCACGCCCTCGGAAGAAGCTGATGCGCAAGCCGGCGACAGCGATCTGGTGGTGCAATACCGGCAGGCTTTTCCGTTCCGCTTCTCGACCTCGCTGGACGATGGCGGTGCGCGCACCACTGGCCGCTATCAGCTTGGTGTGACGGTAGCGTATGACAACTGGTGGACGCTCAATGATCTCTTTTACGCCAGTCTCACGCGCAGCCTGGGGCGCTACGGAGACCGCGGCAGTCGCAGCCATACGCTGCATTACTCCCTGCCCGTCGGTTACTGGCTGCTCTCGGCAACCCACTCGGGCAGCCGCTATCACCAGACGGTAGCCGGTGCCTTCGAAGCAGTGGTCTACAGCGGGCAGGCCGAGACGAGCGAACTGAAACTGTCGCGGCTGGTACAGCGCAGTGCCTCCAGCAAGAGTCATCTCTCGGCCAAACTCATACTGCGCAAGTCCTTCAACTTCGTTGACCAGATTGTCCTGAGCCCGCAACAGCGCAGGATGACGGCCTGGGAGTGGAGCGCGAGTCACCGGCAGTTCATCGGGTCGGCCGTGGCCGACATCAACCTGAGCTATCGGCGCGCGCTGGACCGCCAGGGCAAGCCGCCCGAGGATGAACTGGAACTGCCGCAGATCACCACGCGCTACGGTCTCTGGCAGGCCGAAGCAGCGCTCAGCGCGCCCCTGGCCATCGGGTCGGCGCGGCTACGTTACGGTGCGACGGCGCGCGCCCAATGGAACCGGGGCAGGCTGCCCGCCCAGGATCAGTTCGCCATCGGTGGCCGCTACACGGTGCGCGGCTTCGATGGCGACCTGAGCCTGCAGGCCGAACGAGGCTGGCTGCTGCGCAATGAGTTGTCCTGGGGGATGGGAGAAAGCGGGCAGGAAGTCTACGCCGGTCTTGATACCGGCGCGGTAGCAGGACCATTGACGCAATATCTGACCGGACGCCGGCTCAGCGGCGCGGTCATCGGCTGGCGTGGCAGCATCGACAGGCTAGGCTGCGAGCTCTTCCTTGCTACACCTCTGTCCAAGCCGAACGGATTTCCCACCGGTACGCTGACCGGCGGGTTCAACCTGCAATGGTCTTACTGAGCGAAGAAAAAGCGCAGAAGGAAGGCGCAAGCGCCCTCCTCATTGCTGGCGATAACGCCGCAAACCGCGCACCGGCAGCTTGTCGGACTCGATCAGGGCCTTTTTCAGTGCACGCTTGTGCAGCACCGCGCCCCCAATCAGTGCGACGGCGGCCAGAACGATGATGAGAACATTGACGAGATCAAAGTGTTGCATGATTCCCCCTACGGCAAATGACGACAGATGGAACTCGGGCTGGGCCCTTCCGGCTGAGCCGGTCCGCAAGGCGCTCCCGGTAGCGCCCGCTTGGCCTTTTTTAATCCAGGCTTGTGGAAAACATAGCACAGGGTGAAGGGAAGACAGTAAATCATATAAATAATTTCCTGAATATTTCACCTTGGCGCAACAAAAAGCACGACCGTTATATTTTGTCCCTTTTTGTCCTATAATCGCCGGACAAAAGCGGCATGGGGCCAAGCCCTGTTGCCTTGAGATAACGACAACCACCGAGAGACGACCATGCCACCAGCCCCGGCTTACCCCAAAGCATTGCAAGATCTGCGCCTGCCCATCATCTGCTCGCCCATGTTCATCGCCAGCGGCCCGGCCCTGGTGGCAGCCCAGTGCAAGGCCGGGCTGGTCGGATCGTTTCCTGCCCTCAACGCCCGCCCGGCCGAGTTGCTCGATACCTGGCTGACCCAGCTGCAGGAGGAGCTGGCCCAGTGGCAGTCCGAACACCCGGAACGCAAGGTCGGACCGATCGCGGTCAACCAGATCGTGCACCAGTCCAATGACCGCCTGGCCCAGGATGTGGCCACCTGCGTCAAGCACCAGGTCCCCATCATCATCTCCAGCCTGCGCGCGCCGCCCAGGGAAATGCTGGACGCCGTGCACAGCTATGGCGGCATCGTGCTGCATGACGTGATCTCGCTGCGCCATGCCGAGAAGGCGCTGGAGGCCGGGGTGGATGGCCTGATCCTGGTGGCCGCCGGGGCCGGTGGCCACGCCGGTACGCTCTCGCCCTTCGCGCTGGTGGGCGAGGTGCGCAAGATGTTCAAGGGTCCGCTGGCCCTGTCGGGTTCGATTGCCACGGGTGACGCCGTGCTGGCGGCGCAGGCCATGGGTGCCGACTTCGCCTACATGGGCTCGCGCTGGCTGGCCACGCGCGAATCCAATGTCGACGAGGCCTATCGCCAGGCCATCGTGGAGTCCACCGCCGCTGACGTGGTCTACACCAACCTCTTCACTGGCGTACATGGCAACTACCTGAAGAAGTCCATCGTCAATGCCGGCCTCGATCCGGACAACCTGCCCGAGGCCGACAAGACCAAGATGAACTTCGGCTCCGGCGGCGGCAGCAAGGCCAAGGCCTGGCGCGACATCTGGGGCGCCGGCCAGGGTGTGGGGCTGATGGAAGACGTACCCACGGTGGCCGAGATGGTGGATAGGCTGGAACAGGAATATCGCGCAGCCCGTGCGCGACTGTCGCTGTGAGGCGACGCTTTCATCGAAACGGATGAGCTTCGCACCGTCACGAGCGGTGTGAAAAACTAAGTAAAAGGCGGACCGTTAACCGGGTCCGCCTTTGTTTTTATGGGCCGCCATTCGCCAGCACTGGGGAACGCGCCCAGTGCTGGCGCGTCCAAAGGGGCAGCGGCTCTTCTTGTACCACGCTTGATGCGTCGGCCTGTACGAATTGTCTGTCGGACAAATTCTTATTTTTCATCTCACTTTGTAACGCGCGGCACTTCTCTGGCCAGGTCCGGTCGTACTTGTTCGCTTCGTGCAGACGCAAGGCGCCGCATGCCGTGGCCACCCTCACACGGCATCGCTTTGCGGCAAAAGAAGAGTCAACCATTCAATTGCGAGGACCACCATCATGACCAGCTTCCTGAGAACCAGAAAAGATCGTCATCCCCGACATGACAAGCCGCGCCTGCCGCATGAGCACGACCAGAATGCGGACCGCCAGGATGCGGCCAACAGCGGCCATGCGGTCGAGCGCCCCGAAATTCGTCAGGCCTACGATGACATCCGCAAGGGCCAGGTCGATACCGACCTGCGCGGCACTGGCGGCCTCGATGAAATGAACAAGCGGCCCGGCAGCCGCTCAGCCGAAGCCCCCCGCAAGGAGCTCGACAAGGACTGAGGCTGCACCGAAGCCCTGCCGCGCCGGCCCCGGACTGGCCGACGCGCAGGCTTCAGAGGCCCGATTGCACGATCCAGTCCGAGATGATCCTGAACAATTCCTGCGGCTTTTCCATCGGCGTCATGTGACCGCAGTCGCCGATGATCTCCAGGCGCGATTGCGGTATCTGGCGCGCCATCTCTTCCGATTCTTCCACACTGCGCAGCTTGTCTTCGTCACTGCCGACGATGAGTACCGGGCATTGCAGCCGTTGCAGGTCCTCGGCGTTGCTGTCGCGCAGGGTCTGCAACTGCCGCAGGAATACCTCCTTGCCATTGGCCAGGGCCATGGCCTGCAGGCGATCCAGCAAGACGCGGTCGGTGCTGCGCGCCGGGTGCAGTGATGAGGCCAGCGCGCGCGAAGTCAGCCCCTTGAAGGGGGTACGTTGCGCCAGCTCGATCTGGGCCAGCGTGCCCGCCGATTCACGCTCGGTCTGCGGGCGCGATGACGTATTGAGCAAACCCAGGCCCAGCACACGCTCGGGTGCCTTGAGCGCAATGGCTTGCGCCACGAAGCCCCCCATCGAGAAACCGAACAGCACGAAGCGTTCCGGCGCCTGGCGCAGCACGGCATCGGCCATGGCCTGGATACCGACCTCCTGGCCGAGGTCGCCGAAGCTCAGTGTGCCCAGCGTGGACAGATCGGCCTGCATGTCATCCCACAGATGGGCATTGAGCATGAAGCCCGGCAGCAGGACCAGGTTGCGCATCGTATTTTTTCCTTGCATCAGAGGTTGTAGAAGTGAAGAGCGCGGGCCTTACTGCAGCCACTGCGCGCGCCGGCTGGACCCGGCCATGGCCAGGCAGAGTACGCCCAAGAAGGCCAGCGCAGCCTGCAATCCCCAGCCATGGACGAGGAAACCGAACACGGGCGGGCCGATCAGGCTGCCGCTGTAACCCAGTGTGGCCACCGCCGCCAGGGCGCTGGAACCGTGCCGGCCAGCGGCACTGAAGACGAACGGAAACACTGCGGCCACACCGGTTCCCGCAATGGCAAAGCCCAGGATGGCCAATGCCATGCCGGGGGCCGCCACGGCCAGGGCGATGCCCAAGCTCGCCACCAGCGTGCCGACCCACACCACGCGGCGCGCGTCATAGCGCGCCTTGAGACGGTCGCCGATCATGCGCATGATGAGCATCATCCCGGCGAACGCCGCATAGGCCAGGGGCGTGGCACCATCGCTGGCACCGATATGGTCCTTCATGTAGATCCCGCTCCAGTCCGCCACCGAGCCCTCGACGATGGCACCGCAAAAAGCGATCACGCCCAGCACCACCAGATGTCCGTGCGGCAGCGCGAAGAGCTTGCGCGCGGGATCATGCTCGGGGCGGTCATCGGGCAGCGCTTCATGGCAGGCGTAGAGCGGATAGAGGAACAGCGCCGCCACCAGCAGGAAGTGCCAGACGGGCGCCACGCCCAGGCCCGCCACGGCACTGGCGGCCAGCGCACCGGAGAAGGTGCCCACGCAGAACCAGCCGTGCAGCATGGACATGATGGGCCGCCCGGCGTCGCGCTCGGCCTGCGCACCCAGCGCATTGATGGCCACGTCGAAGCAGCTGGAGGCGGCACCATAGATCGTGCAGATCAGCATGAGCGTGGCCACATTCGGTGCCAGTCCCAGCAGCGGCAGCGACACCAGCAGGGCCAGCCCCGCGTAGAGCGTGCTGTGGCGCGCGCCGTAATGGCCGGTGATCCAGGCCGCCAGCGGGAAGGAGCCGACCGCGCCAATGCCGCCACAGAGCAGGACCAGGGCCAGCGTGGCAGCATCGAGCTGCAGGTGGTCCCGGATGGCGGGAATGCGCGCCGCCCAGGTGGCAAACACCACACCCAGCAGCAGGAAGAACAGCGGGATGGCAGACCTGCGCCAGATCAGGGGCAAGGGAGACGGCGGGCGGGAAGTGGACTGCTTGGTTGTCATCGATAAGTCAGGAATGTAAACTGCGCACAATCATTTCTTTCCTGAAATGAGTTTCAGTATTGCAAACCGCTATTATCCGACACCGGGAAAGCGCATGCACATGCGTGGTCGGAGCAGCGGGTCGGGACTGCCCTGCGGGCGGTCCATTCAGAGATCAATGAACCTGCAAAGGTTCGCGGCAGGCGCCCACGCCTGCCACCCTCCATCGTGCACCACCTCTGAGCGACCATGCGCGCTGACAGCGGCTGCAATCACGCAGGGACAGAAATGCCAGTTTCAGAAGCGAACAAAATCTATCAGGAAGTCATCGATGCACTGATCGCACTGCATCGGCTCACTGACGGCTATACGCCCAATCATGAAGACCAGACCGCCGAACTGGCGGTGATGATCGGGCGTCATCTGGGCCTGCCGGCCGAGCGCATCGACGTGCTGCACATGGCCGCACAGGTGCACGACATCGGCAAGGCCAGGATACCGCTGGCCTTGCTGACCAAACCCGGTCGCATCACGGCCGATGAATATGGCGTGCTCAAGACGCACGTCCAGTTCGGTTATGAAATCCTCAGCAGGATCAGCTTCCCCTTCAACCTGGCAGAGATCGTCTGGTGCCATCACGAGTACCTCGATGGCAGCGGCTATCCGCGCGGCATTGCCGCCGATGCCTTGCCATTGGAGGCGCGCATCCTGACGGTGGCTGACATCGTCGAATCGATGTCGGCCGACCGTCCCTACCGCAAGTCGCTGGGCATGGCCGTGGCACTGGAGGAAATCCAGCGCCAGAGCGGCACCCGCCTGGACCCGGTCGTGGTGGATGCCTGCCTGCACGTGGTGCAGCAACACAACTGGAGGCCGGTCAGCAACTAGGGCCTGTTCACATTAAATCTGCGAGTGCGAGAGGTCGCCAAGCGTTGACTGCCTAGGCGCGGCGACGCGCCGTGGTGGTGCCACGGCAAGGAGCTGCAACAACGGCAGGCGACGCTTGGCGGCCTCTCCCGGAGGGTTGCCCCCAGAAGGCGCGCTGGCCGCGTTGCACGTCAGGGCTGGTGGCACCACCACCAGCCCTGACGCGCGCCTTGCCACCACGCCTTCTGGGGGCAACGCATCTCGCAGATTTAATGTGAACAGGCCCTAAGGCCTGGCACCGCACTGGCCCGCATCGGCTACACTGGCGCCACACCATAACAAGACCGCCAGGAGACGTCCTTCCATGACCCGCCACGCTGCGCATGCGCCCGCGCCATTCATCCTGCGCCACCCCATCCTCACCGCCCTGGCCCTGTCGCTGGGCACGGCCGTGGCGCTTGGGGTGGCGCGCTTTTCCTATGCCCTGCTGCTGGCGCCGATGCGTACCGACCTGGGCTGGCCCTATCTGATCGCCGGGGGCATGAATACCGGCAATGCGCTGGGCTATCTGCTGGGCGCGCTGATGACACCGGTACTGATGCGTCGCTATCAGGCGCACCGTGTGCTCATCGCGGGCGCCTTCGGCACCGCCCTGCTCTCCTTCCTGCCGGCGCTGACCACGGACACGCTGCTGCAATTGCTGTTGCGGGTGGTAACGGGGGTGACCAGTGCGCTCATCTTCGTCTCGGGCGGTTTGCTGGTGAGCCGGCTGGCGGCATTGCACGCGCAGCGCGCGGGGCTGCTGCTTGGTCTGTATTACGGCGGCACCGGCATCGGCATCGTGGCCGCATCGCTGCTGGTGCCGCCGGTAATGGACGCCGCCGTCGCCCAGGGTGCAGCGCATCCCTGGCAATGGGCATGGGTGCTGCTGGGCGTGCTGGCGCTGGTGGCCAGCCTGGTCATGACGCTGCCCGCCCGGCTGATGCCGACCTCGCCGGCACAGGCGGCAGGAGGCGGGGCATGGCGTCCGCGCAGCCTGCTGTTCGGGCTGATCGGTTATTTATTCTTCGGGCTGGGATATATCGGCTATATGACCTTCGTCATCGCCCTGCTGAAAGAGGAAGGCATGGCGGCGTCACGCATCACGCTCTTCTTCGCGCTGCTGGGGGCGGCGACCTTTGCGTCCTCACGCATCTGGGCGCGCATGCTGGACCGCTTCCACGGTGGGCAATCGCTGGCCATCCTCAACGGCCTGCTGTGCCTGGCCACCCTGCTGCCGGCCACGACGGCAGCGCCCGTGGCGGTGTTTGCCTCAGGGTTGCTGTTTGGGGGCTGCTTCCTGTCAGCCGTGGCCTCGACCACGGCCATGGTGCGCCACAACCTGCCGCCGGCGGACTGGCCTGCAGGCATCAGCGCCTTCACCATCATCTTCGCCGTGGGCCAGATCATCGGCCCTTCCATCGTCGGATGGATCGCCGATGGTGCGGGCGGCCTGCAACGCGGGCTGACGTTTTCTGCACTGATGCTGCTGGCGGGGTCGCTGGTGGCATGGCGGCAAAAGCCGCTGGGCGCGCACGAGAGGCCGCCCGGCGCGGCTTGACGTTTTCTGCACATCGGGCCGCGCGGCCAATGCCGGCGCGGTCCGCCGCCGGGCTTACTGCTGACCGAGGTGGCGGCGCAGAGACTCCACCAGAATGCCGCAGTCCTCATCGGTGCCGATGGTGATGCGCAGGAACTGCTTGATGCGCTCGCTCTTGAAGTGACGCACGATGATGCCGTCGCTGCGCAGCGACGCGGCCAGTTCGGCGGCATCGCGTTGCGGATGGCGGGCGAACACGAAGTTGGCCGCCGAAGGCAGCACCTCGAAGCCCAGGGCTTGCAGCTGCCCCACCAGGGCGGTACGGCTGGCGATGACCATGTCGCAGGTCTTGCGGAAATAGTCCTCGTCCTCGATGGCGGCGGTAGCGCCGGCAATGGCGGGGCGATCCAGCGGATAGGAATTGAAGCTGTTCTTGACCCGCTCCAGCGCATCGATGAGGTCGGCATGACCGACCGCAAAACCGACCCGCATCCCGGCCAGCGCGCGCGACTTGGAGAAGGTCTGCACCACCAGCAGGTTGGGATAGCGCTGCACCAGCGGGATGGCGCTCTGGCCACCGAAATCGATGTAAGCCTCATCGACCACCACGACCCGTTCCGGATTGCCCTGCAGAATGCGCTCCACCTCCTCCAGCCCCAGCAAGCAACCGGTCGGCGCGTTCGGATTGGGGAAGATGATGCCGCCGATGGACTCCCCATGGCCGAGGTAATCGGCGCTGCGCAGGGTGAAGTCCTCGGCCAGCGGCACGGCGCGATAGTCGACCTGGTACAGGCCGGCATAGGTCGGGTAGAAACTGTAGGTGATGTCCGGGAAGAGGATGGGCTTGCCATGCTGCAGCAGGGCCTGGAAGGCATGCGCCAGCACTTCATCCGAACCGTTGCCCACGAACACCTCGCGCGCGGTGATACCGTCGGCGGCGTGACGACCGGCGATGGCCAGTTTCAGCGGCTCGGCGTCGGGATTGGGATAGAGCCGCAGACTGTCGCTGACCTCGCGGGCGATGGCCTGCAGCGCCAGCGGCGAGGGACCATACGGACTCTCGTTGGTATTGAGCTTGACCAGGCGCGCGAGCTTGGGTTGTTCGCCGGGGGTGTAGGGCGTCAGGCGGCTGACGATGGGACTCCAGAACTTGCTCATGAGAAATCAGCCCATGCCGGGCCGTACAGAATTGAGGGAAAGCGCAGATGGTAGCAAACTTGCCGCCAGCCGGCCGCACCCGCCTCAGAAATAGGGGCGATAGCGCCGCTGGCGGGACTGCCCCTCCTGCGGCGGCGGGAGCGCTGCCCTGGGCTGGCTGCTGAGCAGGGAGAGCGCGCGCTCGGCAATCCCGGGCGGCAGGCCGATCAGGTCCTGGCAGGCGCGCTGCAGGGCCGCCTGCGAGGCGAACCCGGCATCAGACGGGCGGGCCCGGGCATCTTCCATGCGCGCCAGTTGCGCTAGCACCCACGCCACGCGCTGCTCGCGCACCAGGCTGCGCAGCGACTCGCCCTCGGCAAACAAGAGCGCACGCAGGCGCGCGGTGGAGATCTGCCACTCCCGCGCAATGCGCTCGGCACACCACTGCGCGGCCGGTTGCGCAAAGATCGCGGCAGCCAGGCGCCGGGCGTGGGGCTTGCTGGTGTCGGCGGCCCGCTCCATGTCGGCGCTCGACTGCGCCTCCAGGGACAGCGACCACACCGCCGGGCGCATGCCCTGTGCCGTCACACGCGGATGCGCCAGGCAGGCAAAGCGCACGAAGGGCGGCACGGTGAAACTCTCGCCCTCCTGCAACTCGACTGCCACGCCGCCGCTCTTCAAGGTGGCCGCGCCCTTCCATACCCGCACCCGCGCGGGGGCGGCGAAGCGTAGTTCGCGCAGAGGCAGATGATGATGGGTGACGATGGCCATGGCTGTTCCGATACGGTCTCAACTCCGGGATGCGCAAGTGATCTTAAGTCAGCCGCGAGCGCCAGACTGTCGTCGTGGTGACAGGCCACTCACAGCGAGGCCATGCCGAAGGCGCGCAAGCCATCCAGATCGACCACGCGGATGCTCTGGTAGGAAATCTCCACCAGCCCCAGCTCGGCCAGGTGGCGCATGGCCTGGTTCACGCGCTGGCGCGACAGGCCGGTCAGCAGACCGATTTCTTCCTGCGACAGCTCCAGCACCTTGGACGTGCGCGGATAGAGCATGGGATGGAACAGCTGCGCAATGGCCTGCGCCACGCGGGCATCGACGTCGAGCAGCCGCTCGTTCTGGACGGTGGCGATGAACTGGCCCATGCGTTCATTCAACTGGCCGATGACGAAGGCGTTGAAGGGCAGACTTTCGGCCATGAGGCGATGGAAGGTATCGGCGGGCACCAGCAGGATCTGCGCGGCGCGGATGGCGATGACATCATAGCGACGCGGCTCGCGCTTGATGACGCTGCCCTCGCCGCACCAGCCGCCTTGCGGTACGCCCGAGAGCGTGCTGCTGCGACCATCGATGTTGTAGACGGCCAGCTTGATCAGGCCCTCATGCACGCCGATCCAGTATTGCGAGAGCTCACCGCGCCGGGCCACGAAGGCGTCGGCAGCATAGCGCGCAAGCTGGGTGGTGGCGGCGGCCAGCGCACGATGTTCCGGCGCCAGCGCGGCGAACCAGTCGTATTGCTGCAGAAGCTGCGCCATCGGGCTGCTCATGGGATGTGCACGGGGAAGAGGAAACGGCCAACATTGTCGCATGTCAGCCTTGTCATCGTGATGACAAAGCACAAGACCGCTTCGGTGCTACCCTAATCACAGGCGGCTGATAAAAAATGCACAGGCCGCGCCCCTCATCCCCGCCGCAAGGAGACAAGCATGGCAGACTTCGACACCGGCCTCGGCCGCAATGCCGCCAATTACGCGGCCCTCACCCCCATCGATTTCATCGCGCGCGCCGCTGCCGTCTATGGCCAGCGTCCCGCCATCATCCATGGCGCGTTGCGCCAGGACTGGGACCAGACCTATCGCCGCACGCGCCGCCTGGCCAGCGCCCTGCAGCGCCTCGGCGTCGGCAAGAACGATACCGTTTCGGCGATGCTGCCCAATACCCCGGCGATGGTGGAGGCGCACTTCGGTGTGCCCATGGCCGGTGCGGTACTGAATGCACTCAACATCCGGCTCGATGCCGAATCCATCGTTTTCATGCTGCGGCATGGCGAGGCCAAGGTGCTGCTCATCGACAGCGAATTCGCCGCACTGGCCCAGCAGCTGCGCGCGCAATTGCCGGCATTGAAGATCGTCGAGGTGTTCGACGTGCTGGGTCCGCCACCGGTACCCGGCGAGCGCTTCGGTCATCTCGAATACGAAGCCCTGCTGGCCGATGGCGATGAAAACTTCGAATGGCAATGGCCTGCCGACGAGTGGGATGCGATTGCGCTGAACTACACCTCCGGCACCACCGGCGACCCCAAGGGCGTGGTCTATCACCATCGCGGCGCGGCACTCAATGCCATCTCCAACATCCTCGAATGGGATCTGCCCAAGCATCCGGTCTACCTGTGGACGCTGCCCATGTTCCATTGCAATGGCTGGTGCTTCCCGTGGACGGTGGCCGCACGCGCGGGGGTAAACGTGTGCCTGCGCAAGTTCGAGCCCAAGCTGGTGTTCGACCTGATCGCCGAACACGGCATCACCCATTACTGCGCCGCGCCCATCGTGCATGCGGCGCTGGCCAATGCTCCCGAGGGCTGGCGCGCCAATATCCGTGGCCCGGTCAAGGCGATGGTGGCCGGGGCGCCGCCGCCGGCAGCCGTGCTGGCCAAGATGGAGGCGATGCAGTTCGAGCTGACCCACGTGTATGGACTCACCGAAGTCTATGGACCGGCGGCCGTGTGTGCGGAACAGGATGAATGGAGCACGCTGTCGGTGGACCAGCGCGCGGTGCAGAAGTCACGCCAGGGCGTGCGCTATCACCTGCAAAGCGGGGTGACGGTGCTCTCCCCCGATACCATGGAACCGGTGGCCGCCGATGGCGAGGAGATCGGCGAGATCATGTTCCGCGGCAACATCTGCATGAAAGGCTACCTGAAGAACGACAAGGCCACGCACGAAGCCTTTGCCGGGGGCTGGTTCCATACCGGCGACCTCGGTGTGATGAATGCGGACGGCTACATCAAGATCAAGGACCGCAGCAAGGACATCATCATCTCCGGCGGAGAAAACATTTCCAGCGTGGAAGTGGAGGACGTGCTGTACCGCCATCCGGCCGTACTGGCCGCAGCGGTGGTGGCACAACCGGATGAGAAATGGGGAGAGACACCCTGCGCCTTCGTGGAGCTCAAGGAAGGTGCCAACATCGATGCGGCAGAACTGACCGAATTCTGCCGGGGCCACCTGGCCGGTTTCAAGGTGCCCAAGGCGATCTACTTCGGTCCGCTGCCCAAGACGTCCACCGGCAAGATCCAGAAGTTTGAATTGCGCAAGCGCATGAAGTCCGACAGCGCCATCAACGTCTGAGGCGCTGCCCCATGGCATCGCCTCAGGCCTTGCGCACGGCGATGTGATACAGGCCCCAGGGGCATTGGCCGAAGCGCTCCGGCAAGGGGCGCGCGCTCATCTCGGGGAAGCTGTCGGCGTCATACACGGCCCATAGCGGACCGAGTCCGCCCAGCGGGATGGGCTTGCCATCCAGATGGGTGGCGATGATGAATCGATACTTGGCGATATCCTCCGCCGAAACCAGCACTGCATAACCATCGACGGCGCGCAGGGCACAGTTCTGCACGGTGGCGGGGCCACCCACGGCGCGCAAGACCTCCGAGAGCAGCGGACCACGCAGGCTGTGACGGCGGCCATCGTATTCCAGCGTGGGATGGATCTCCACCGAAGGCAGCGCGGCGAGCGCGGAAAAATCGAAGGTGTGGGCACGGTCGAACGCCAGCTTCTGCTTGGCCATCATCTGGTCCAGCGCCGGATCGAGCGCACCGCGATTGGCCTTGCTGATGTCGCCGGTGACGGTGAGCAGCACCGGACCTGCGCCAGGGCTGGCCTTCTTGTCAGCGGCCAGTGCCGGCAGGGCGGCGGGCGCGGCCAGCAGCGAGGCGCCCAGACTGAGGAACTTGCGTTTTTGCATGGAATGGCCTCCTCTTGGAGATGAGTGGGACGTGCGGTGATGGCGGATTGTAATCAGTTTTTGCGCTTCGCTGCGCACCAAGGACAACGGCCCGCCTCAAGGCGAGGCGGGCCGTTGGACTCAGCGCTGCATCACTGCAACCGCGCTTCAGTCACGCGGCGGACGGCCGCGCCAGTAGCCGGCCAAGAGCGACCCCGAGAGGTTGTGCCACACCGAGAACAGCGCGCCCGGCAGAGCCGCCACCGGCGTGAAATACAACTTGCCCAGCGCAGCGGCCAGACCGGAATTCTGCATCCCGACTTCAATGGCCAGCGTGCGGCAGACCGCCTCATCGAAGCCCAGCAGGCGGCCACCCCAGTAGCCGCCCAGCAAGCCCAGGCCGTTGTGCAGGATCACGCCCACCAATACCACCAGGCCCACCGACGCAATGCTGGCCTGGCTGCCTGCGACCACCGCCGAGATGATCAGCAGGATGGCCACCATCGACACCAGCGACAGGTAGGGTTCGATGCGGCGGATCAGCTTGCCCGCGAACAGGTTCAGCACCAGGCCGACCGCAATGGGGACCACCACGATCTGCACGATGGACATCAGCATGGCGTGGGCGTCGAAGTGAATGGAGGCATCCACGTAGAGCTCGGTCAGCAGCGGCGTCGCAAACACCGACACCAGTGCCGACAGGGTGGAGATGGTGACCGACAAGGCCACATCGCCGCGCGAGAGATAGATCATCACGTTGGAGGCAGTACCGGAGGCGACGCTGCCCACCAGCACCATGCCGGCGGTGAGATCGGGCGGCATGCGCAGCACCTTGGCGATGATCCAGGCGGCCAGCGGCATGACCAGGTAGTGCAGGACGATACCGGCCGCCACGGGCGCGGGGCGCTTGATGATGCGCTTGAAGTCGTCCACCGTGAGCGTCACGCCCATGGTCAGCATGATCAGCGTGAGCAGCTGGGTAATGTATTTGCCCAGGGGCGTGAAGGTCGGCGGCGAGAAGTAGGCGGCAGCGGAAAGCAGCAGCGCCCACACGGGAAAGAGGCGGGTGATGGTGGCAAGCATGGCAATGGATGAATGATGAAACAAACCCGCGCATGAAGACGATCATGACGGGATGGCGCGTTTTTTATGTTGACTGCGTGGATGACGCGAACTGCGGTGGAGGAATCATCGTGCACCCGATACGGTGACGGCCTCTTCTCTGGCCGGGGCCTTGTGGGCGGGCAAGGCCGTGATTCTACCCGTGCAGGCCGATTGCTGCCCGTTCCCGGGCGGTGGGAGCCGCTACGGGCGGGATAGATCACATTTGAAACTAAGCATGATCTTGGGCG
The DNA here is from genome assembly GCF_022627875.1 of Herbaspirillum sp. C7C8. Lineage (NCBI taxonomy): Bacteria > Pseudomonadati > Pseudomonadota > Betaproteobacteria > Burkholderiales > Oxalobacteraceae > Herbaspirillum > Herbaspirillum sp. C7C8. Next base: position 28,837 of record NZ_JABXGG010000008.1, on the reverse strand, counting down.
GCATCACGCCGATTACGCCCTCCGAACGTTCGCTGCCGATGATGCGGGCGTGGCGGCCCTGCTGGCGGCACCAGTCATCGGCCTGCTGCAAGCCCTGTACAGCCACGCCGTCATTGCCATGCCAGCGCGAACTGGCTACCAGCAGGTAGGTATCCTTGTCGATCTGCGTGACCGGTTGCGAGGTGGCGCAACCGGCCAGCACGGTCGTCAGGGCAAGCGATAGCGTTCTGCGGATCTGCATCGGGGCTCCCGGTGATGTGGTGATCCCGCGATGGTAGCCAGCGCGAGGGGCGGCGTCATGCGTCCCTACAACTCTTTACGTCCGGGCTGCGGACGACAGGCGGAGGATAGGCGGACGATAGGCGGACGAAAAAAAACGCCGCGGGAACCCGCGGCGTTTTTACGTACCCATCAGTGATGCGATCAACGCGTAACCGGTTTGTAACGGATACGCTTGGGCTTGGCCGCTTCTTCGCCGAGGCGCTTCTTCTTGTCGGCTTCGTATTCCTGATAGTTGCCGTCGAAGAAGGTAACCTGCGAATCGCCTTCGAAGGCGATGATGTGGGTGGCGATACGGTCCAGGAACCAGCGATCGTGGGAGATCACCAGCACGGTGCCGGCGAATTCCAGCAGCGCATCTTCCAGGGCGCGCAGGGTTTCCACGTCGAGGTCGTTGGACGGTTCGTCCAGCAGCAGGACGTTGCCACCCTGCAGCAGGGTCTTGGCCAGGTGCAGGCGGCCGCGCTCACCACCGGAGAGGTTGCCGACGATCTTCTGCTGGTCGCCACCCTTGAAGTTGAAGCGGCCCAGGTAGGCGCGCGAGGGCATTTCGAAGCGGCCCACGGTGAGGATGTCGGCGCCGCCCGAGACATCTTCAAAGACCGTCTTCTTGTTGCCCAGGTCTTCGCGCGACTGGTCCACCAGCGACACCTTGACGGTGGGGCCGAGCACCAGTTCGCCACTGTCCGGGGTTTCGCGGCCGGCCAGCATGCGGAACAGGGTCGATTTACCGGCGCCGTTGGGGCCGATGATGCCGACGATGGCACCAGCCGGGATCTTGAAGTTCAGGTTGTCGATCAGCAGGCGGTCACCATAGCCCTTGCTGACGTTCTTGAATTCGATGACTTCATTGCCCAGGCGCTCGGCCACGGGGATGAAGATTTCCTGGGTCTCGTTGCGCTTCTGGTATTCGTATTCGGAGAGCTCGTTGAAGCGGGCCAGACGCGCCTTGCTCTTGGCCTGGCGGCCCTTGGGGTTCTGGCGCACCCATTCCAGTTCCTTGGCGATGGTCTTCTGGCGGGCCGATTCGCTGGCTTCTTCCTGCTTCAGGCGGGCTTCCTTCTGTTCCAGCCAGGAGCTGTAGTTGCCCTTCCAGGGGATGCCGTGGCCGCGGTCCAGTTCGAGGATCCATTCGGCGGCGTTGTCGAGGAAGTAGCGATCGTGGGTGATGGCCACCACGGTGCCGGGGAAGCGTTGCAGGAACTGTTCCAGCCAGTCCACCGATTCGGCGTCCAGGTGGTTGGTCGGTTCGTCCAGCAGCAGCATATCGGGCTTGGAGAGCAGCAGCTTGCACAGTGCCACACGGCGCTTTTCGCCGCCGGAGAGCACGCCGATCTTGGCGTCCCAGGGCGGCAGGCGCAGCGCGTCGGCGGCCATTTCCAGCTGCTGGTTGAGGCTGTTGCCGTCAGCGGCGGCGATGATGGCTTCCAGGCGGGCCTGCTCGGTGGCGAGGGCGTCGAAGTCGGCGTCTTCTTCCGCATAGGCGGCGTAGACCGCGTCCAGCTTGGCCTGGGCTTCGAAGACTTCACCCAGGGCGCTTTCGACTTCCTGGCGCACGGTCTTCTCGGGATCGAGCTGCGGTTCCTGGGGCAGGTAGCCGATGTTGAGGTTGGGCATCGGGATGGCTTCACCCTCGATTTCCTTGTCGATGCCGGCCATGATCTTGAGCAGGGTGGACTTGCCCGAGCCGTTCAGGCCGAGCACGCCGATCTTGGCGCCGGGGAAGAAGGACAGCGAGATGTCCTTGAGGATCTGCCGCTTCGGCGGCACGATCTTGCCGACGCGGTTCATGGTAAAGACGTATTGGGCCATGGTATGAGTTGCCAGTGAGAGGGAAACGGTAAGACGGCGATCAGGCGCCGCCGGCGCTGGGCTCTGCCGAGCTTTGCGCGCGGGTGCGCAGGTAGCGCCACAAGCCTTCGGCGGAGTATACCGCGAGCGCCACCCAGATCACGCAAAAGCCGATGGCGCGTGCCCCGGCAAAGGGTTCGCCGTAGATCAGCACGCCACCCAGCAGCTGGATGGTGGGCGAAATGTATTGCATGAGGCCCAGCATCGACAAGGGGATGCGACGCGCGCCATGGGCAAAGAGCAGCAGCGGCACCGCCGTGATGGGGCCGGACAAGGCCAGCAGGATCCGGGCCGAAGTGGAAGCATGGGTGAAGGCGTTGCTGTCACGCAGGGTATCGACACCCAGGATGACCAGCACCAGCGGCAGCATCAGCAAGGTTTCCAGCGACAGGCCTTCAAGGGCACCCAGGTGCGCGGTCTTGCGCAAGAGGCCATAGAAGGCGAAGGTCAGCGCGATCAAGAGCGAAATCCACGGCAGGCTGCCATTGGCGATGGTCAGCCAGATCACTGCACCGAGTGCAAGGAACACCGCCAGCCATTGCAGGGGACGCATGCGTTCCTTCAGGATCAGGTAGCCCATGAAGACGCTCACGAGCGGACTCATGAAGTAACCCAGGCTGGTATCGACGATGCGCCCGGCATTGACGGCCCAGACGTAGAGTGTCCAGTTGCCGGTGAGCAGCAGGGCCGAGAGCAGGAAGCCGGCCGCCACCATGGGCCGCTGACGGACCTCGGCGACCCAGCCCCACTGGCGCCGCCAGGCCAGCACCGCCACCAGGAACACGCAAGACCAGAAGAGGCGATGGACCACGATGTCGAAGGAAGGAATTTCCTTGAGCAACTTGAAGTAGAGCGGGAACAAGCCCCACAGGATGGAGGCGGAGACGGCGTAGAGCATGAGGGGTCAGCGCTTCCTGAAATTCAATGCTGCGCCGCTGTCACCGGCTCATGCTTGGCCACGAAGTGATACAGCAGGAATGCGCTCACGCCGCAGAAGGCCATCACCGACACCAGCGGCAAGGCCGTACCGTCATGCCACAGGCTCATTACCACGCCGGAGAGCACGCCCATGCCGAACTGCAGGGTACCCATCAGCGCGGCAGCCGTACCGGCCTGGCGGCCCTGATGCTTCAAGGCGATGGCGGTAGCATTCGGGCCGGTGAAGCCATAGGCCGTCAGATATCCGAAGAAGCCGAACAGCAGCAGGGGCAGGCTTTCCAGTCCAGCGGCCACGGCCAGCACCACCACCAGCGACAGGCCCGCCGGCACCCACAACACACGGCCCAGCACGCGCTCGGCCGAGCGCTTGACCACCAGGCGCGCATTGATCTGCGAGGCGGCGATCAGCCCGACGGCGTTGGAGGCAAACACGAAACCGAAATACTGCGGCTGGATGCCGTGCAGCTCGATCACCACGAACGGTCCACCGGCGATGTAGGCGAACATCCCCGCCTGCACCAGGCCGCCACACAGCACGAAGGACATGAACTGGCGATGCCGCAGCAGGTCCCGGTACTGGCGCAACGTACGACCCAGGTGCAAGGGTTCGGCACGGGACACGTCCACCGTCTCGGTGAGGTACTTGCGGGTGCCCAGCATGCACAGCAGACCGAAGATGGTCAGCACCACGAAGATGCCGCGCCAGCTGGCGAAGACCAGCATCAGACCGCCGATGAAGGGAGCCAGGATCGGGGCCAGCCCGAATACCAGCATCAGCATCGAGAACGCCTTGGCCGAGCCCTCGGCCCCCATGCGATCACGCACCATGGCGCGCGGGATCACCATGCCGGCGCTACCACCCAGGCCTTGGAACAATCGCAACACGATCAGGGTCTCGATGCTCTGTACAAAAATGCACAGCAACGAGCAAACAAAGTACAGGGCGATACCGAAGAACAAGGGCGGCTTGCGACCGAAGCGGTCCGACAACGGACCATAGAACATCTGCCCCACGGCCAGGCCGACCAGGAACGAGGCCAGCGTCAGCTGGACCAGGTTGGTGCCCACGCCCAGATCCTTGGCGATGGCCGTGAAGCTGGGCAGGTACATGTCGATGGCCAGCGCGCCCAGCGCGGTCAAGGCTGCCAGGACGGCCAGCCATGGGGGAAATTTGCCCATGGAGAGCGAAGTATCTTTGTTGTGCATGTGGAATCGATGAGACAGCCGCATCCTCAGCAGAGAGGAAGATGCCGACAGGTTGAAGCAAAGTGAACCGCGATCGCCCCGTAGGGCGCGAGGGGCCCATTATAAGGGCCTGTTCATTTTCGTTCAGGCGGCACATCAAGCCGGGCGCACTTGCGCCGTGGCAAAAGCTGAGCAAAGACAATAAAAGCGCACGCGGTTCGTGCAGGAAACTGTAAAAACTGGCAAACTTCTTGCCATTGTTCTCATATGCCAGGATCGTGCAAAGAGAGCGGCAGGTAGGCGCAACGCAGCACCATGCGCATTGCTGTAAAACAAAAAGCTTAGCCGCAGGGGAAATCGATGCGTGGCCGATATACGCCATCAGTAACAGGCGTGCCTGATCCGGGTTGCCACTCCAGCTGCGCACTCTCAGGCATGACCGGGCGCGCCATGCGCGGGCTCAGGATATTCATCGCGGGGGTGGTCGCAATCCTCCTGCTGGCTGCTTGCGAACGCGGTGACGACAGCGCAGGCGCAGCAAGCGCGCGTGCCGCAAGCACCAGCGCCGAGCCGGTGGTCCTGACGGCCCTGGTGTGGGCCCCCGACTGGTCCGAAGAAATGCACCGGGTGGTCGATGCCTTCACGCTTGTCCATCCCGAGGTAAGGATCAACCTGCAGTTCATGATCGGCAATTCCGTCGAGGAAAACCTCAAGCCGCGCGCAGCCACCGACAGCCTGCCCGACATCTTCTCGGTCAATGCCAGCCCCTATACGGCCACCCTGGCCGACCAGGGCCTGCTGGCCGACATCGGTGATACCCGGGCCTGGGGCAACATGCTGGAAATCCTGCAGCGCGAATGGACCTCGCCGGGTGGACGTCGCTACGGCATTCCCTCCGGCCTGGCCACCACGTTGATCTACTACAACCGCGACATGTTCGCGCGTGCCGGCATCGCCACGCCGCCCACCGACTTCGACTCCTTCCTGGCCGCCGGTGCAGCGCTGCGCAAGGCGGGTCTGGTACCGCTGGCGCTGTCGGGCGGCTTTCCCAACATGCTGGGCAATGGCCCCTTCAGCTACGGCTTTGCCAACCTGATCGCGGCCAGAGTGCCCGACTGGCGCACGCGCATCGCCAATGGCACTCTGCAGCTGGACAATCCCGACGGGGTCGCCATCTTCACCCGCCTGCGCACGCTGGTGGAGCGGAAGATGGTGCAGGCCGACTGCCTGCGCGCCGGCTATGACAGTACCTTGCGCCAGTTCGCCGAGGGGCGCGCCGCGATGACCTTCCAGGGCACGTGGGCCGCCGGGACACTGATGAACGGACGCGGCATGCACGTGGGCGTCTTCGTGCCGCCGTGGAACGACCGGGGCCAGCCGCTCAGGCCGGTGCTGGGCAGCGAAACCGGCTTCGCCGTGGGCCAGCACGGCAGTGCGCGGCACCGCCAGGCAGCGGCGCAGTTCCTGGATTTCCTGTATGGGCCGGGCATGCCGATCTGGCAGAGCAAACGGCAGAACATTCCGCCGTTTCGCGTGATCCCCTCCGATGTACGGGGAGACCCCGCGCTGTTTGCGCTGGTCGACGAGATGAAGCGCGATGCCGCCACCGACAATGCGCCGGGGCTGTACTACTCCATGCTGCCGGTCAATACCATCGAGGTGCTGCATCCGCTTCTGCAGGGTGTGCTGTCGGGCAGCCAGACACCGGCGCGGGCAGCGCGCATCCTGCAGGATTCCATCACCGAGCAGGCGCGCCTGTCGGCCAGGTAAGAGGGCTCTCCATGAAAAGACGGCTCGACTTCTTCTGGCTGGGTTTCCTGCGCAAGATCGAAATCCGCTACCGGCTCATCAATTCCTTCATCCTGGTCTCGCTGGTGCCGCTGGTGATCTCGGGCCTGCTGGCCTATCGCGAAACCACCCGCGCCACCCAGGACAAGGTGCGGACCTACTCGGTCCAGGTGGTCAAGCAGATCTCGCAGAACCTGATGCTGCGCATGGAAAAGATCGAAGACACCAGCGAGGAACTGGTCCTGTCCGACAGGTTGCAGCGCCTGCTGGCCGACTACTATGGCCAGGACGAAGCCGCCAGCGCGGCGGCCCGCAGCGCAGTGGCGCGCGTACTGCTGGATACCTTCGGGTCCTTGCCCGACGTGAACCAGAAGTACCTGCTTGATCGCAAGCGCCAGGTCATCGATCCGCAGATCTTTGCGCCCCTGGCCAGCAATATCGGGCGCGTGGCCGAGCTGGCTCCCGACCTGGGCGGACGCGCCTGGTGGACGCTCTACAACGGCGGCCATGGACAGAAGAGCGTGGCCATGCTGCGCGAGATCCGCTTCACGGGCAACAACCGCAGCGCCGGCATTCTGTTCGTGGGCGTGCGGCCGAGCTACTTCTTCAGCATCTTCGAGGGCGTCGACCTGGGCTACGACTCCAGCCTCTTCATCGTCGATGCCAGCGATGGCACGGTGGTGGTGCAGGGCCGGGATACCAGCTTGAGCAGCGCCGATCCGGCCCTGCTGGCAGGCATCACGGCCAGCCTCGGACAACGCCGTACCAGCGACTTCATCGCCTATACCCGCGCCGACAAGACCCCCTACTATGCGGCCATTGCCCAGTTGCCGCACACCTCATGGTGGGTGGTCAGCGCCACGCCCAGTGACAAGCTCAACGCCGATACGCGCTCGGTGCGCGACAAGATCATCGCCATCGGCCTGCTGTGCTTCGGGGCCTCGCTGCTGCTCTCGGCGCTGATCGCGCGCAGCATCAGCGTCCCCCTGCAGCGGCTGGTGGGCGCCATGAAGGAAGCCGGCAGCGGCGACACCACGGTACGGGTGGAACAGGCCGGCGGCGACGAGATCGCCGTGCTCTCGCGCAAGTTCAACGAGATGGCCGGCAAGCTGCAGCAGAGCAAGCAGGTGCTGGAAGAGCAGGTGGCCCACCGCACGCGCGAACTGGAACGCGCCAACCGCAAGCTGGAAGCGTTGTCGGCCACCGACGGACTCACCGGTGTGGCCAACCGGCGCCGCTTCGACGAGGTCATGGACCAGGAACTGCGGCGCTCGGTACGCTCGGGACATGCGCTGGCGCTGCTGATGCTGGACGTGGATTACTTCAAGAAATACAACGACCGCTACGGCCATCTGGCCGGTGACGAATGCCTGCGCATCGTGGCGCGTGTGCTGCAGAAGAGTTCGCGCCGCGCTACCGACCTGGTCGCACGCTATGGCGGCGAGGAGTTCAGCGTCATCATCGCCGAGAGCGACACTGCGCATGCCCTGCAGCAGGCCGAGCACATCTGCCAGGCCATCTTCGCGCTCAAGCTGCCGCATGCGGATTCTCCGTTCGGCTACATCACGGCCAGCATCGGCGTGGCCTCCCTGCAACCGGATGAGCAGACCAGCGCCGAAGAGCTGCTGCGCATCGCCGACCAGGCGCTGTATCACGCCAAATACCAGGGCCGCAATCGTGTGGTGCTGGGCAGCGATGCTACCCGGAACCTGTGATTTCCACGGCCCCGCTGACCATTCTCCCTGACGAAATGCTGACGTCGCCGGACGCTTTGCAAAGTTGTGTCAAGACGTCTTGGGCGGCCCTGAACCAATGTCATCGCGCCGCATCATATCGCTATGCCCACCACCACTTCGAGAAGAGAGGTATAGCAGATGAACCCGAGTCGCCAAGAAAAAAAACACTGGACCATCGATGACATCGACCTGACCCGCATCGACAAAGAGCGGGTGCGGCAGAACGAAGACCTGTTCTACCTGGTGGCCTGCGCCTCCTTCGTCGAAAGCGGTTCCGATCTCTATACCCACAACCTGGTGGAGTACTACCAGGGCGATGCCGAAGTCGAGACCTGGCTGCGCGAGCACTGGGAACAGGAAGAGCTGCAGCATGGCGCGGCCCTGCGCGCCTATGTCGAGCATGTCTGGCCGGAATTCGACTGGCCGCGCGCCTACCAGGGCTTCCTCGATGAATACTCGCAGTACTGCAAGGTGGAGCTGCTCGAACCCACGCGCGCCCAGGAACTGGCCGCGCGCTGCGTGGTAGAGACCGGCACCTCCACCTATTACCGCGCCCTGGCGCGCGCTACCGACGAGCCGGTCCTCAAGCACCTGGCCGGCCTCATCGCCAATGACGAGGTCAATCACTACAAGCACTTCTACCAGTACTTCCGTCGCTATCGCCGCCAGGAAAACATCGGCCGCTCGCGTGTCTTCGGCACCCTGAGCCGCCGCACCCTGGAACTCAAGAGCGAAGACGCCGACTGCGCCATCCGCCATGTGGTCATGGTGCACAAGCCGGAACTGGCGGCCGACCCGGCGCGCGTGAAGGAACTGGCCTCGCGCATGAGTCGCACCGTGCGCGTCAATCTCAAACCCGACACCACCATCAAGATGATCATGCGTCCACTGGAACTGCCGGTGGCCTTGCAAAACATGATCGAATTCCCCCTGCGGCAATTCATGCAGCACGTGCTGCTGCGCTGATTGCCCTGGCAGCGCCAGGCACCGCAATGGAACACGCGGCCTGGCGCTCGGCGCTCAAAGTATCGTTCACGATGTGCTCACTATTGTGAACAATCTGCCTCATATATCAGGAAATTGCTTCGCCTGGCGCAAACCCGCGCCCACTGGCGCTTTCACCGACGCACCAAGATCGCGCATACTGGAGCGCCAGGCTGGTGAGTGTTGCCGCAGCACCATACGACTGTCGACAATGACGCTCGGCTTTGGTGCGCAATCCTGGCGTGCCTGACAACATTATTCCCTCCTCCCGCCGCTCCCCGCCCCGCTTTGATGCAGACCGCAGGCCCTTGACCGGGCATTGGCACACAATCTGCTAAAGCGACTGGGCAGTGAAAAAATTCTTCCAAAACTTTTCTCGAGGGAGCACCACATGTCACGTCGTACCGTACTGAAAGCCACCGCTCTGGGCGCATTCGCACTGGCCGCATCCTCCTGGCTGCCGTCGGCCTTTGCTGCCGACACCATCAAGGTCGGCATCCTGCATTCGCTGTCGGGCACCATGGCCATCTCCGAGACGTCCCTGAAGGACGTGGCCCTGATGACCATCGATGAAATCAACGCCGCCGGCGGCGTGATGGGCAAGAAGCTGGAACCGGTGGTGGTCGACCCGGCCTCGAACTGGCCGCTGTTCGCCGAAAAGGCGCGTCAGCTGATCTCGCAGGACAAGGTCTCGGTGGTCTTCGGTTGCTGGACCTCGGTGTCGCGCAAGTCGGTGCTGCCGGTCTTCAAGGAACTGAACAGCCTGCTGTTCTACCCGGTGCAGTACGAAGGTGAAGAACTGGAGAAGAACGTCTTCTACACCGGTGCTGCCCCCAACCAGCAAGCCATTCCTGCCGTGGAATACCTGATGTCCAAGGAAGGCGGCGGCGCCAAGCGCTTCGTGCTGCTGGGTACCGACTACGTCTATCCGCGCACCACCAACAAGATCCTGCGCGCCTTCCTGCACAGCAAGGGCGTGAAGGACTCCGACATCGACGAGGTCTACACCCCGTTCGGTCACTCCGACTACCAGACCATCGTGGCCAACATCAAGAAGTTCTCCGCCGGTGGCAAGACGGCCGTGATCTCGACCATCAACGGTGACTCCAACGTGCCCTTCTACAAGGAACTGGGCAACGCCGGCCTGAAGGCGACCGATGTGCCGGTGGTGGCCTTCTCGGTGGGTGAAGAAGAATTGCGCGGTGTCGATACCAAGCCGCTGGTGGGCCACCTGGCCGCCTGGAACTACTTCGAATCGGTGAAGAATCCGGTCAACGCCGCCTTCATCAAGAAGTGGAAGGCGTACGCCAAGGCCAAGAACCTGCCCAATGCCGACACCGTCGTGACCAACGACCCGATGGAAGCCACCTACGTCGGCATCCACATGTGGGCGCAGGCCGTGGAAAAGGCCAAGTCCACCGACACCGACAAGGTGATCGCGGCCATGGCGGGCCAGACCTACAAGGCACCGTCGGGCTACACGCTGGAAATGGACAAGACCAACCACCACCTGCACAAGCCGGTGATGATCGGCGAAATCAAGGCCGATGGTCAGTTCAACGTGGTCTACAAGACCAAGACCACCATCCGCGCGCAACCGTGGAGCCCGTATATCCCGGGCAACGAGAGCAAGCAGAAAAACTAAGCTTGCGGTTGTTGTAGTTCATGGCGTTCTTCGGAGCGCCTTGGATACGCCGCTTGCGCGGCGTATCCAAGGCGCTCCGTCCGCCCCACGCATTTCCCTCCACAAGAAAACCGCCCGACGACTCGCCCCGGCCGCAGCAGCCCGGCCCGCGCTTCGAGGCGCACACCGACCATGAAACCAGCCATCCAGTTCCTACGCGGGCTGCTCGCGACCTGGCTTTGCGTGCACGCCCTCGGGGCGTTCGCAGCCATCGATCCGGCCCTGCTCAAGCCCCTTGGCGGAGACGACCCCGACGCGCGCATCGACGCCGTCAACCAGATTGCCGCGCTGGCCAACGACGACGCGCTCAAGATTCTCAACGCCTTGAACAGCGACGCGCTCTATGTCACGCCTGCCGGTGACATCCTCATCGTCGATGATGCCGGCCAGGCCTTCAACCCGGCCACCGACAAGAGCGGCCCCGCACCCGATGACGCCGAAGGCATCACCGTCAACAACCGCCTGCGCGGTGCCGTCGAGGGTGCGCTCTCGGGACTGAAGCTGCTCTCGCCGCAACGCGATGAGCGCCTGGCCGCTGCCAATGATCTGCTCAGGAATGCCGATCCGGCCCAGATGCCGCTGATCCTCAAGGCGCTGGCCAAGGAAAACGATGCGCAGATCAAGGACGTGCTGCAGCAGGTACAGGCCACCGCCAACCTGCATTCTCCCGATCCGGCTGCACGCCGCGCTGCGGTCAGGAAACTGGCCGAGACGACCAATGCGTCGCTCAAGCCGGTCCTGGAAAACATGCTGGCCAAGAATCCCGATGGCTCCTACGTGGAGCCGGATGAAGGCGTACGCGTGGAAGCGGTACGCACCCTCTCCGCTTTGGACCGCCACCTGGCCATCGTCGACTTCGCCGGCAAGCTGTTCTATGGCATCTCGCTGGGCAGCGTGCTGCTGCTGGCCGCACTGGGCCTGGCCATCACCTTTGGTCTCATGGGCATCATCAACATGGCCCACGGTGAACTGCTGATGATCGGCGCCTACACCACCTATGTGTGCCAGCTGGTGTTCCGCAAGTTCTTCCCCGGTGCCATCGATGCCTATCTGGTCGTGGCCCTGCCGGCGGCCTTCATCGTGGCCGCGGCAGTGGGCATTGCGCTGGAACGGCTGGTGATCCGCTGGCTCTATGGCCGTCCGCTGGAAACCCTGCTCTGTACCTGGGGTATCAGCCTCATGCTGATGCAATGCGTGCGTTCCATCTTTGGCGCGCAGAACGTGGAAGTGGCCAATCCGAGCTGGATGTCTGGTGGCGTCACCGTGCTGGGTTCGCTGGTGCTGTCCTATAACCGCATCGTGATCGTGTTCTTTGCGCTGTTCGTGGTGTTCGCGGTCTGGCTGATCCTGAACAAGACCCGCCTGGGTCTGTTCGTGCGGGCCGTCACCCAGAACCGCCGCATGGCCGACTGCGTGGGCGTGTCCACCGGCAAGATCGACATGATGACCTTCGGCCTCGGTTGCGGCATCGCCGGTCTCGGTGGCGTGGCGCTCTCGCAGCTGGGCAACGTCGGCCCCGACCTGGGACAGGGTTACATCGTGGACTCGTTCATGGTGGTGGTGCTGGGCGGCGTGGGCCAGCTGGCCGGGACCGTCATCGCAGCCTTCGGCCTGGGCGAAGTCAACAAATTCCTGGAGCCGGTGGCCGGTGCCGTGCTGGCCAAGATCGCCATCCTGGTCTTCATCATCGTATTCATCCAGAAGCGTCCGCAAGGCCTCTTCGCACTCAAGGGAAGGAGCGTGGAATGAGCACCATGATCATGCGCCCCTCGCTGTTCAATCGCCCGTCCTGGACCGGCATCGTCATCTGCACCATCGTGCTGGCCTTGCTGCCGGTCTGCAACCTGCTGTTCCCCGCCGGAAGCAGCCTGCACGTCTCCTCCTACACCGTCGCTTTGGTAGGAAAGTTCATGTGCTACGCCATGGCTGCGCTGGCACTGGACCTGGTGTGGGGCTATACGGGCATCCTCTCTCTCGGGCATGGCGTTTTCTTCGCACTGGGCGGATACGCCCACGGGATGTACCTGATGCGCGCCATCGGCCGTGACGGCGTGTACCAGAGCAACCTGCCGGACTTCATGGTGTTCCTGAACTGGAAGGCCTATCCCTGGTACTGGTGGATGACGGATCACTTCTGGTTCTCCATGCTGCTGGTGGTGCTGGTGCCGGGTCTGTTGGCCTTCGTGTTCGGTTACTTCGCTTTCCGTTCGCGTATCAAGGGCGTGTATTTCTCCATCATCACGCAGGCCATGACCTTCGCCTTCATGCTGCTGTTCTTCCGCAACGATACCGGCTTTGGCGGCAACAACGGCTTCACCGACTTCAAGCGTATCCTGGGCTTCACCATCACCGCACCGGCCACCAAGGCGGTGCTGTACCTGGTAACGCTGGCGCTGCTGTTCGGTGCGCTGGTGCTGTGTCGCATGATCGTCACCTCCAAGCTGGGCCGCGTGCTGCAGGGCGTGCGTGATTCCGAATCGCGCCTCATGTTCATCGGCTACAACCCGCTGTGGTTCAAGCTCTTCGTGTGGACGCTCTCGGCCGTGATCTGCGGTATCGCCGGTGCGCTGTACGTGCCGCAGGTGGGCATCATCAATCCCTCCGAAATGTCGCCGGCCAACTCCATCGAGATGGTGATCTGGGCCGCCGTCGGTGGCCGGGGCACGCTGATCGGCCCCATCATCGGTGCCTTCACCGTCAATGGTTTGAAGAGCTGGTTCACGGCCGCCTTCCCGGACCTGTGGCTGTATGCGCTGGGGCTGATCTTCATTCTGGTCACGCTGTTCCTGCCGCAGGGCATCCTGGGCCTGGCGCAGAAATTCAAGAAACGCGATGCCGCGCCCGCTGAGGGCAGCGCATCCAAGGAGGCAGCATGAGCGCAGTCGAACCCGGCAAGAACCCGGCAGGCATCGGCGGCCTGGGCGGCAATGTCGACACGCCCCGCGCCGACCACGGTGCATCCTACGAACGCATCAAACCCGAGGGCGTCGATACCACCCACGGTGCCATCCTCTATCTGGAAAACATCACGGTCTCCTTCGATGGCTTCAAGGCCATCAACAACCTGAACCTGGATATTTCGGTCGGTGAACTGCGCTGCATCATCGGTCCCAATGGCGCGGGCAAGACCACGATGATGGACGTCATCACCGGCAAGACCCGGCCTACCGCCGGCACCGCCTTCTTCGGCCAGACCATTGACCTGACCAAGATGACCGAATACGAGATCGCGCATGCGGGCATCGGCCGCAAGTTCCAGCGTCCGACGGTGTTCGAGCAGCACACCGTGTTCGAGAACCTGGAGCTGGCGATGAAGATGGACAAGCGCGTCAAGACCACGCTCTTTGCGCGCCTGTCTTCGGAGCAGATCGGCAAGATCGAGGAAATCCTCAAGCTGATCCGCCTGAACGGCCAGGAGCATCGCGTGGCCGGGCTGCTCTCGCACGGGCAGAAGCAGTGGCTGGAAATCGGCATGCTGTTGATGCAGGAACCGCAATTGCTGTTGCTCGATGAACCGGTGGCCGGCATGTCCGACGCCGAGACCGCACGCACCGCCGAGCTGTTGAACGAGCTGCGCGGCAAGCATTCCATCATGGTGGTGGAACACGACATGGGCTTCGTCGAGGAGATCGCCCAGGGTGGCAAGGTGACCGTGCTGCACGAAGGATCGGTGCTGGCCGAAGGCAACATGCGCCAGGTGCAATCCAACGAACGCGTCATCGAAGTCTACCTGGGACGATAAGAGCGGAGACCATCATCCATGCTGCAAGTCAATGAACTGAACCAGTACTACGGCGCGGCGCATACCCTGCGCGGCGTCTCGCTCGATGTGCAGAAGGGCAAAGTCCTGTCCCTGCTGGGCCGCAACGGCGTGGGCAAGACCACGCTCCTGAAATGCCTGATGGGCGTGCTGCCGGTGGCCAAGGGCAACGTCAGCTTCGAAGGCCAGGACATCACCCGTCTCAAGCCGCACCAGCGCGCCAAGCTGGGCATCGCCTACGTGCCGCAGGGACGCGAGATCTTCGCGCGCCTGACCGTGGAAGAAAACATGCTCATGGGCATGGCTACGCTCTCGGGCCGCCGTGCCTCCACCATCAAGGGCGAGGTCTATGAACTCTTCCCGGTGTTGAAGGAAATGCTGCATCGGCGCGGCGGCGACCTTTCCGGCGGCCAACAGCAGCAGCTGGCCATTGCCCGGGCGCTGCTGGCCGAGCCCAAGCTGATCATCCTGGATGAACCGACGGAGGGCATCCAGCCTTCCATCATCAAGGACATCGGTCGCGTCATCAGCCTGCTGCGCCAGCGCGGCGACATCGGCATCCTGCTGTGCGAGCAGTATTTCGACTTCGCCCGCGAACTGGCCGATACCTTCGTGGTGATGTCGCGCGGCGAAGTGGTCGCGGCCGGTACCCAGGACCAGATGGATGGCGAGGACGTGAAGAAGCATCTGGCGGTCTGAGGCCGTCGCAAAGGAAGGCTGCGCGTTTGCAGCGGGTCTGCTATAAAGTCGCATGTTCGCGGCCAGGCTGTCCGCTTGCACACGCCGCCTTCCACGCAATGAAGAACCAGGTATGAAACGACTCCCCGGCCATCCGGAACCCGCCAGCATGCCGGCCCCCGCGACACCAGGCGCGCCCCTGCGGCATGCGCCGGACCAGGCACGCCTGGCGCTGGGCTTTGCCGACGACAAAGGCACCACGCGCCTCATGCGCCGCCAGCACTTCGGCCCCCTGCGCGTACAGAAACCGCTCTATCCCGAGGATCCCTCCATCTGCCATGCCATCATCGTGCACCCGCCAGGCGGCATCGTCGGTGGCGACCAGCTTTCGATCACCGCTGAGGCGGGCGAACGTGCCCATGCGCTTCTGACCACGCCCGGTGCGGGCAAGTGGTATCGCGCCAATGGCCAGTCATCACGCCAGGCCGTCCGGCTCGACGCCGCAGCAGGGGCCACGCTGGAATGGCTGCCGCAGGAAACCATCTTCTTCGATGGGGCCGACGTGCGCATGGAACATGAAGTGACCCTGGCCGCCGACGCGGCTTACCTGGGTGCGGAAATCCTTTGCTTTGGCCGCACCGCTTCGGGCGAAACCTTCAACACCGGTGCCGTCAGCCAGCGCACCAGCATCCGCCGTGGCGGCAAGCTGGTATGGTTCGAGCAGGGTCGCCTGCAAGCCGAGGCGGGTGCCATGCAAGGCCCGCTGGCGCTGGATGGGCAAACCATCTGCGGCACCCTGATCGCGGTGGGAGACGGCATGGATACCGCGCTGCTGGGCCGCCTGCGCGAGAGCATCGCTGCCCTGCAGCTGGAAGGACGCAGCGGTGCCACGCTGATGAAGCAGGTGCTCATCGCGCGCTACATGGGGCCATCCAGCCTGGTGGCGCGGCAGTGGCTGCATGCGGCCTGGCATGTGCTGCGTCCGGCCGTCACCGGCAAGCAAGCCGCCATTCCACGCATCTGGAATACATGAACACGACGTAACAAGCTGCATCAGGAAAACTGAATCAAGCCTCGCCCTACGTTATAGAAACTGAAGGCCACCAAACGGCCAGGAGCTCACATGGAACTGACACCCAGAGAAAAAGACAAGCTGCTCATCTTCACCGCCGCTTTGCTGGCCGAGCGCCGCAAGGCCCGTGGCCTCAAGCTCAATTATCCGGAAGCGGTGGCGCTGATCACCGCCGCCATCATGGAAGGCGCGCGCGATGGCAAGACCGTGGCCGAGCTGATGTCCGAGGGCACCACCATCCTGACCCGTGACGACGTCATGGAAGGCGTGCCCGAGATGATCCCCGACATCCAGGTCGAAGCCACCTTCCCCGACGGCAGCAAGCTGGTCACCGTCCACCATCCGATTCCTTGAGGAGCGCGTCATGATTCCAGGCGAAATGCTGGTCGAACCCGGCGACATCGAACTCAACGTCGGCCGCCCCACCGTAACGGTGACGGTTGCCAACAGCGGCGACCGTCCTATCCAGGTCGGCTCCCACTTCCATTTCTACGAAACCAATCCGGCACTGCGCTTCGAACGTGAAGCGGCCTATGGCATGCGCTTGAACATCGCAGCCGGGACCGCAGTGCGCTTCGAGCCCGGTCAGGAACGCACGGTGGAACTGGTGGCGCTGGCGGGGGACCGCCGCGTCTACGGCTTCAATGCGCTGGTGATGGGCAAGCTGAAGGCCCAGCATGGCAACGACAAGAAGGGGCAAACCAAATGAGCAAGATCTCCCGTTCGGCCTATGCCGAAATGTTCGGCCCCACCGTCGGCGACCGCGTGCGCCTGGCCGACACCGAACTGTTCCTGGAAGTGGAGAAGGATTACACGGTCTATGGCGAGGAAGTCAAATTCGGCGGCGGCAAGGTGATCCGCGACGGCATGGGCCAGTCGCAGCGCACCCATGCCGAGGTGATGGATACCGTCATCACCAACGCGCTCATCGTCGATCACTGGGGCATCGTCAAGGCCGACATCGGCATCAAGTCCGGCAAGATCGCCGGCATCGGCAAGGCCGGCAACCCGGACATCCAGCCCGGCGTGACCATGGCCATCGGCGGGGCGACCGAAATCATCGCCGGTGAAGGCATGATCGTCACCGCCGGCGGCATCGACAGCCACATCCACTTCATCTGTCCGCAGCAGATCGAGGAAGCCCTCATGAGCGGCGTCACCACCATGCTGGGCGGCGGCACCGGTCCGGCCGTCGGCACGGCCGCCACCACCTGCACGCCGGGCCCCTGGCACATCCATTCCATGCTGGCCGCAGCGGACGCCTTCCCGATGAACCTCGGTTTCCTCGGCAAGGGCAACGTCAGCCTGCCGCTGCCGCTGGAAGAGCAAATCCGCGCCGGAGCCATCGGCCTGAAGTTGCACGAGGACTGGGGCTCTACCCCGGCGGCCATCGACAACTGCCTGACGGTGGCCGATCGCATGGATATCCAGGTGGCCATCCACACCGATACCCTGAACGAAGGCGGCTTCCTGGAGCACACGCTGGCGGCCTTCAAGGACCGCACCATTCACACCTTCCACACCGAAGGCGCGGGTGGTGGTCACGCACCGGACATTATCGCGGCGGTGGGCGAGGGCAACGTGCTGCCGTCCTCGACCAATCCGACGCGTCCCTTCACGGTCAATACGCTGGACGAACACCTGGACATGCTGATGGTCTGCCATCACCTGGACCCGGCCATCGCCGAAGACATCGCCTTTGCCGAATCGCGCATCCGCCGTGAGACCATTGCCGCCGAAGACATCCTGCATGACATCGGTGCGATCTCGATGATGTCGTCTGACTCGCAGGCCATGGGCCGCGTGGGTGAAGTGATCATGCGCACCTGGCAGACCGCGCACAAGATGAAGGTGCAGCGCGGTTCGCTCAAGGAAGATAGCTCGCGCAACGACAACTTCCGCATCAAGCGCTACATCGCCAAGTACACCATCAACCCGGCCATCACCCACGGCATCTCGCACGTGGTCGGCTCGCTGGAAGTGGGCAAGATCGCCGACATCGTGCTGTGGAAGCCGGCCTTCTTCGGGGCCAAACCCTCGATGATTCTGAAGAGCGGCATGATCGCGGCCGCCCAGATGGGTGACCCCAATGCCTCCATCCCGACCCCGCAGCCGGTGCATTACCGGATGATGTTCGGTGCCTATGGCGGTGGACTGAAGACCTCGATGACCTTCGTCTCGCAGGCGGCCTTCGATGCCGGCATCGGTGAACAACTCAAACTGAACAAGCCGGTGGTGGCCGTGAAGAACATGCGCAACCTGCGCAAGCGCGACATGATCCACAACGGTGCCACGCCGAAGATGGAAGTCGATTCCGAAACCTATGAGGTGCGCGCCGATGGCGAGCTGCTGGTGTGCGAACCGGCGGTCTCGCTGCCGCTGGCACAACGCTATTTCCTGTTCTGATTTTCTTTAGATTTTCTCATGCTCACTCTCAATACCAAGATAGCCCAGGCCGAGCAGATCGACGGCGAACTGGAACTGCCCTATGACCAGCGCGAGAAGAGCCGCCTGCGTGCCACCCTGCGTTCGGGTGAGGACGTGGCAGTGTTCACCGTGCGTGGTACGGTGCTGCGGGATGGCGACCTGCTGCGCGGCGATGATGGCCGCGTGGTCAAGATCATCGCCAAGGCCGAAGCGACCTATCGCGTCGATGCGGCCGATGCGCACCTGCTGCTGCGTTGCGCCTTCCACCTCGGCAACCGTCACACCCAGGCGCATGTGGGCCATGAAGGGAACGTCGGTTTCCTGCGCATCCGCAAGGATCCGGTCTTGAAGGAAATGCTGGAAGGGCTGGGAGCACGCGTGACTGAAGAGCTGGCGGCTTTCGAGCCGGAAGCGGGCGCCTATGGTGGCGGCCATCACCATCATGGCGATGACCATCACCACAATCCGCTGGCACCGATTCCGCTGCGCCAGAAAATCCATCGTCCGAGCGACAAGAAGGAAGAGGGCTGACCCCATGCAAGCTGCCGCCTTGCTGCATCTGCTGCAACTGAGCAGCCCATCCTTGCCGATAGGTGCCTACAGCTATTCGCAAGGGCTGGAGGCGGCCATCGAGTGTGGGCGCGTGGGCAGCGAAGCTACGGCCCGCGCCTGGATCGGCCATGCACTGCATGAGGTGGTGGCGCGTTTCGAAGCTCCCATCTTTGCGCGGCTGGTGGCGGCCTTCGAGGCCCGTGATGCAGAAAAGGTCACGTTGTGGACCGAACGCTTCATCGCGGCCCGCGACACGTCGGAGTTTCGTGCCGAAACCATTCAGATGGGCTATTCGCTGGGCAAACTGGCGACCGACCTGAAGCTGGGCGATGAAGCCTTGCTGGCCATCCTGCAGGCGCAGCCGGAACTGCCGCTGCCAACCTCGCTGGCCTTTGCCACGGTGGCCCTGCAGGTGCCGCGCGAGGCGGCGGTGCTGGGCATGCTGTTTGCCTGGGCCGAGAACCAGGTGCTGGCCTGTGTGAAGACCGTTCCGCTGGGGCAGGTCGCGGGGCAGCGCATCCTGCTGTCGTTGCAGCCGGAGCTGGAAAAGGCTGCGGCCACTGCGCTCACGCTGGAGGATGAAGACCTGTGCAACTGGGCACCGGGGCTGTCGCTGCTGTCGATGCAGCATGAGGTGCAATATAGCCGCATCTATCGCTCTTAATTATTTATACCATTTACGTTTTTACGCGACCAAGAGATCAAGAGACCAACCATGAGCAATGCAACTTCCAATCCGCTGCGCGTAGGCATCGGCGGCCCGGTCGGTTCCGGCAAGACCGCACTGTGCGAAATGCTGTGCAAGCGCATGCGCGACCATTACGACATGGCCGTCATCACCAATGACATCTACACCAAGGAAGACATGGAAATCCTGCTGCGCGCCGATGCGCTGCCGGCAGAACGTCTGATGGGGGTGGAGACCGGTGGCTGTCCGCACACGGCCATCCGCGAGGATGCCTCGATCAATCTGGAAGCCATTGCCCGCATGAGCGCCGATTTTCCGGACCTGGACCTGATCCTGGTGGAGTCCGGCGGCGACAACCTGGCCGCCACCTTCAGCCCGGAACTGTCGGACCTGACCATCTACGTGATCGACGTGGCCGGTGGCGAGAAGATCCCGCGCAAGGGTGGCCCCGGCATCACGCGCTCGGATCTGCTGATCATCAACAAGACCGACCTCGCTCCCTATGTGGGCGCGAATCTGGATATCATGGCGGCCGATGCCAAGCGCATGCGCGGTGAACGCCCCTTCGTGTTCACCAACCTGCGCAGTGGCGACGGGGTGGAAAAGGTCATCGAATACATCCGCAAGCAGGGCTTGCTGGACGAGAAGCCGAAGAACTGAACCTGAACCCCGTCATTTCCCCGATCAAGAATCTGCCGTATCAGCCCAAGGAGAAAACATGTTGACCCTCTCGACCAAGACCCGCGCCCGCCTGGGCCTTCTGGCCGTCGCCGCACTGGCGGCCGGCACTGCAATGGCGCACCCCGGCCATCCGGGTTCGACCATGGATGCCTCGACCAGCATGGCCGCCGGCTTCGCGCATCCGTTCTCGGGTATCGACCATCTGCTGGCCATGCTGGCCGTGGGCCTGTGGGCCGCGCAGAGCAAGCAGCGCGCCCTGTGGGTGCTGCCGCTGGCCTTCCCGCTGATGATGGTGGCAGGTGCGCTGCTGGCCTTCGCCGGCCTGCAGCTGCCGGCCGTGGAAACCGGTATCGCCGCCTCAGTGGCCGTACTGGGCCTGCTGATTGCCTTTGCCGTGCGTCTGCCGCTGTGGGGCAGCACGCTGGTGGTGTCGGTCTTCGCGATGTTCCATGGGTACGCGCACGGTGCTGAACTGCCGCACGGCAGCTCGGCCGCGCTGTATGGTGCTGGCTTCATCGCCGCCACCGCACTGCTGCATGCCGCCGGTCTGGGCATCGGCCTGATCGCCGGCAAGCAGATGGCCGACCGCGTGGTGCGCATCGGCGGCGTCGGTATTGCCGCCGTGGGTGCTTACCTGCTGGCTGCCTGAAGCAACTCGCCCGCTTCGGCGGGTTGTTCCTGAGCTGAAGACTGGCCGCCCCGCGCGGCCAGCCAGGCGTCCAGTACGGCCTCGCTGCCCTTGGGGAAATGCAGGCCAAGCTTGGAACGGCGCCACAAGATATCGGCGGCATTGGTCGCCCATTCGTGGCGCAGCAAGTAGTCCACCTCGGCGGCATAGAGTCCGCCGAGGATTTCTTCTCCCATCTCTTCCAAGTTCTTTCTTCCTTCCAGCAGCGTGTGCGTGCGGCTGCCATAGGCGCGCGCATAGCGTTGCAACAATGCAGCGGACAGCCACGGATACTGCTGCTGCAAGCCTTGCACGTATTGATCGAACTGGCGCACCGAGCGGTTGGACGGCTGCGCACCATACAAGTCGCCACCCGGCAGGCAGCCATGTTCTGTCCAGGCACCGCGCTGCTTGCCCAGCACCGGCGCGATCATGTCCACGGCTTCCTCGGCCAGCTTGCG
Organism: Herbaspirillum sp. C7C8; assembly: GCF_022627875.1. Taxonomy (NCBI): domain Bacteria; kingdom Pseudomonadati; phylum Pseudomonadota; class Betaproteobacteria; order Burkholderiales; family Oxalobacteraceae; genus Herbaspirillum; species Herbaspirillum sp. C7C8. The sequence goes on along the minus strand of NZ_JABXGG010000008.1, from coordinate 7,405 downwards.
GAAGGTGGTGATCTTGCCGCCGAAGACGGAGAGCAGCGGGGCGCCTTGCGTATTGAGATCGAGCTGGTAGTCGCGCGTGACGGCGGAGGCATCGGCGGCGGCATCTTCCAGCAGCGGGCGCACGCCCGAGTAGGACCACACGACATCGGCGGGCGTAATGGGCCGTTCGAAATATCGGTTGGCCAGCTGGCAGAGATAGGCCGTCTCGCCCTCGGAGATGGCCACGTCTTCCACCCGGCCCTGATAATCGATATCGGTGGTACCAATGAGCGTGAAGTCCTGCTCGTAAGGAATGGCGAAGACGATGCGGCCATCCGGGTTCTGGAAGATGTAGGCGTGATCGTGTTCGAACAGGCGCGGCACCACGATGTGGCTGCCCTTGACCAGACGCACCGACTTGCTCGAATGCACATGCGCCGCATCGCCCAGGAATTGCGCCACCCATGGGCCGGCCGCATTGACCACGCAACGTGCGCGCACCTGCATGGCGTGACCATCTTCCTGGCGCAGCACGGCTTGCCAGCCGTTGTCCTGACGCGTGAGCGATTCGCAGCGGGTGCGGGTCATGATGTGCGCGCCTTTTTCTGCCGCATCCATCGCATTCAACACCACCAGCCGCGCATCATCGACCCAGCCATCGGAGTAAACGAAGCCACGCGTGAACTGTGCTTTCAGTGGCGCACCCGAGGCGTGACGGCGCAGGTCCAGTGCGCGTGAGCCGGGCAGCAGTTCGCGTCGGGCCAGGTGATCGTAGAGGAACATGCCGAGTCGAATCAGCCAGGCCGGACGCTGCCCTTGGTCATGCGGCATCACGAAGCGCAGCGGCCACATGATGTGCGGGGCGCTGCGCAAGAGCACTTCGCGTTCGATCAGGGCCTTGCGCACCAGCCCGAACTCATAATGTTCCAGGTAGCGCAGGCCACCGTGGATGAGCTTGCTGGAGGACGACGACGTATGCTGCGCCAGGTCGTGCTGCTCGCACAGCGCCACCGACAGGCCGCGCCCGGCGGCGTCACGGGCGATGCCAGCGCCATTGATGCCGCCGCCGACTACCAGCACATCGTACTGCGGGGGATAGGTGATGCCTTGCGTGCCATGTGCTTTCATGCGGGCTCCGATCAGAGGATGCGCTTGCGGATCTGCGTGACCACCACTTCGGTCACGATCACGATGGCGAAGATGGAGACCAGCACCGTCGCCACGCGCGGCCACTGGAACAGGTTCAACGCGGTATCGAGCACCATGCCCACGCCACCGGCGCCGACGATGCCCAGCACGGCCGATTCACGCACGTTGATGTCCCAGCGCAGCAGCACGATGGACATGAAGGCGGGCTTGAGTTGTGGCCAGTAGCCATACCAGATCTCGGAGAACTTGCTCGCACCGGAAGCCTGCAGCGCTTCGATGGGGCCGCGCGGCATCTGCTCGATGGTCTCGCCGGCCATCTTGCCGACGAAGCCGATGGAGCGGAAGGCGATGGCCAGGGTACCTGCCAGCGGACCCGGCCCGAAGATGGCCAGGAACAGCAGTGCCCACACCAGCGAATTGACCGAGCGGCTGGCCACCAGCACGATGCGGGCGAACAGGTTCAGGCCGCGATGGCGGGTCAGGTTGGGGGCCACCAGCAGGCCGAAGGGGATGGCCAGCACGATGGAGAGCAGGGTACCGAGGGTCGCGATGTGGAGGGTTTCGATCAGCCCGGCCTTCACGTCGCTGCCGAAGTAGGCCCAGTCGATGGGCCACATGCGGGCGAGCATGTCGCTCATCTGTTCGGGCGCATCGTAGAGGAACTCGGGGATGATCTCGATGTAGCGCAGCGATTGCACCACGGCCAGCGCGATGACCAGCCACACCGTGAAGCGCAGGATGCGCTGCAGCGGCGTGTGGCGCTGCCATTCGCGCTCGGCCGGGTTGAGCGCGGCGGGGCGGGAGAGGACGGTATCAGACATTGAAGACCTTCTTGACCGAGTTCGCCAGCAGTTCGCCGACGACAATGATGGTGATGATGGTGACCAGGATGGTGAGCACGAAGTCGTAATCGAAACGCTGGAAGGCCGAGAACAGTACGCCGCCCACACCGCCCGCACCGACGATGCCGACCATGGTCGAGTTGCGCAGATTGGAGTCAAGCTGGTAGGTGGAGAAGCCGACGAAGCGCGACATCACCTGCGGCAGCACACCGAACAGGATCACGTTCATGAAGGACGCACCGGTGGCGCGGATGGCTTCGACCTGCTTGATGGAGATCTCTTCAATGGCTTCGGCAAAGAGCTTGCCGATGAAACCGATGGAGGCCACGATCAGCGCCAGCACACCGGCGAGCGCGCCAAATCCGACCGCCTTGACGAACAGGATGGCGACGATCACCGGATGCAGCGAACGGCACACCGACACCAGCGCACGCGCAGGCCACGAAACCCACGAGGGCATCAGGTTGCGCGCGCCCATGAGGCCGATGGGCAGCGAGAACAGAATGCCGAAGAGCGATGCCAGCACGGCGATCTGCAGGGTTTCCTTGATGCCGCCCCAGAGGATGTCGCCCTTGGAGAGGTCGGGCGGGAACATGCGGCCCAGGAACTTGGCACCGCTTCCGAGACCGGACGAGAAGCGCTCCCAGGAGAAACCCAGTTGCGTGGCGGCATAGATCGCATACAGGGCGATGAGCCAGATCACCACGCGGGTAGCCAGCTGCGGCTTGAAGGCCAGGCTCACGCGGGGCGTGGAGGAAGTCGTGGAAGTCGTCATGCCAGCCAGTCCTCGCCACCGTAGATCTGCTTGAGGAAATCGTCGGACAGGTTCTCGGCATTGCCGTCGTAGACCACGTGGCCACCGGACATGCCGATGATACGGTCGGCGTAGCGCTTGGCCAGTTCCACATCGTGGATGTTGACGATGACCGGGATCTTCTGGGCACGGCCCTGCTCCTTGAGCAGCGAGATGATCTCGAAGGACGTTTTGGGATCCAGCGATGAGGTCGGCTCATCGGCCAGCAGCAGGCGCGGACGCTGCATCAGGGCGCGGGCGATGCCCACGCGCTGGCGCTGGCCGCCGGAGAGCGCATCGGCGCGCTGGTTGGCGAAGTTGCCCAGGCCCACGGTGTCCAGCAGTTCGAAGGCATGCGCGATGTCTTCCTTGGCGAAATTGCGGCGCCAGGCAGTGAAGGCATTGACGTAACCCAATCTTCCGCACAACAGGTTCTCCATCACGGAAAGGCGTTCCACCAGGTTGTATTCCTGGAACACCATGCCGATGTGACGGCGTTGCTCACGGAGGGCGCGGCCACGCAGCTCGGCCAGATTCACGCGCTTGCCTTCCCCCTCAAACCAGATCGCGCCACGGCTGGGATCGACCAGGCGATTGATGCAGCGGATCAGGGTGGACTTGCCGGTGCCGGAGGGGCCGATGATGGCGATCAGGCCGGCGTCGCCGATCTTCAGGTCGATGCCTTTGAGGATGGGATGGCCGGGCTTGTATTCCTTGACCAGGCCCTGGATTTCGATGGCGTGTGACATGGGAGGCGCTTTCTCTGTGGATTTTTCTGCGGCTGCGGCAGTGCGCAGGATGCGACGGGCCGCAGCCCCTGCTCTGGAGCAGGGGCTGTGCTGCATGTTGGTGCTTGGATCTGGTTGCGGCATCCGGACCTGAACGATCAGGGATGCCATGCGGCGGTACTTACTTCTTGCCGGCGCTTTGCTTGTCGTAGGCGGCGCGGTTGAAGGATTCGCCAGCGGACTGGGCGACGAAGCGCACCATCTCGAAGTCCTTCTTGTAGTTGATCGGGTAGAAGCGATCGGAACCGGCGAAGGCCTTCTTCAGTTCATCGGTGAAGCGATAGTCGTAGAAGCACTTGAGCATCTTGTCGCGGAAGTTCGGCTCCAGATCGTGCGCATAGGCGAAGTCCTGGGTCGGGAATTTCTCGCTGTGCCAGATGACCCGGAAGTTCTCGGCCTTGATGACGCCACGTTCCACCATGCGATCGAAAACGTCCGAAGCGATGGCGGCGGCATCATAGTCGCCCGAGTTCACACCCAGGATGGACTGGTCATGCTTGCCGGAGAAGATGATCTTGTAGTCCTTGTCCGGCGTCACGCCCAGCTTGGGGAACAGCGCCATCGGAGCCATGTGGCCGGAGTTGGAGGAGGGCGCGGTGTGGGCGACCTTCTTGCCCTTGAGGTCGGTCATCTTCTGGATCGGGCTGTCCTTGCGCACGATCACGTTGAGGGTATAACCCTGATAACCCTTGGCGTCACCGATGACGGCAAACGGCACGGCGCCGGCGATGTTGACGGCGAAGTTGGTCGGCCCAGGCGAGAAGCCGCCGACGTGCAGACGGCCCGAGCGCATGGCTTCGATTTCAGCGGCGTTGGACTGTACCTGGAAGAACACCACTTTCTTGGCGGTGCATTGCGAGAGGTAGTCGGTGAAGGGCTTGAAGATCTTGTCGTAGACGGCCGGATCTTCCACGGGGGTGAAGGTGAAGACCAGGGTATTGGGATTCTTCAGCTTCTTTGGATCTGTGGGGGTATCGGCGGTCAGGTCGTGATTGGCGTCGCAGTATTGCTGGTCGAGGTCGCCGCGATTGCTGCAGGTGTCCTGGGCAAAGGCGATGGCCGGTGCGGCCAGGGCGAGTGCCAACAGAGTCTTGATCAGACGTGGGGTCATGCTGTCTCCTGGTGATGATGGTGTTGGTTTTGGTCTTGTTGCCGGTCGCCACAGCGGTGTTGCCTGGTGCGAGTCTGGCGATGTGCGGCAGTGTAGGCGAGGGGAAGGGCTTTTGCTACCGGGCGCGGCGGCCAAGGAGGGGGTTTCCTTGCAGCTGCCTTTCCAGTGGCTTTCAATCTGCTTTCAAAGCACCTCGGCAAGGGACTCGCGCATGGCGTGGTTTGGCGGTATAAAGGCGGCTGCACAACGATAACGACACGGGAGATCATGCATATCCTGCTGGTGGAGGATGACATCGACATGTCGCGCGCCTTGCTGCGCGCACTGGAGCGACGCGGCTTCCAGGTCACGCATTGCGGCGATGGCATCAGTGCGCTCTCGCACATCAAGGATGGGATCGGCGACCTGGTGGTGCTCGATCTCAATATTCCGGGACTGGACGGGCTGCACCTGTTGCAACGCATACGCTCGCAGGATATCGGCACGCCGGTGATCGTGTTGACGGCGCGCGGCGCGGTAGGCGATCGCGTGGTCGGACTCAATGCCGGCGCGGATGATTACCTCGCCAAGCCCTTTGATCTGGATGAGCTCGATGCGCGCATCCGTGCGCTGCTGCGGCGACGCTCCAATGCCGATGACGGGCTGCAACGGTGCGGGCGCTTGCGCTTTGATCGTGGTTCGGGGGCTTTCTATTGCGACGATGAACCGCTTGAACTGACGCCGCGCGAGCATACGCTGTTGAAGGCGCTGATCGCCAAGCCGGGACATGCGGTGACCAAGGAGAAATTGTTCAGGCTGGTCTTCCCGATGGAAGAAAATACCCAGCTCGAAGCCATCGAGGTGGTGGTGCATCGGGTGCGCAAGAAACTCATGGAAACGGGTGCGGAGATCATGACCTTGCGCGGACTGGGCTATCTGCTGCGGGATCGGCAGCAGCAGGGTAGCGGGGGCTGAGGAGGTGGCACATCTGTTTTCGCGGCGACGCTCGGTACGCGCCTATCTGCTGGCGTGGATCATCTCGCCGATTGCGCTGTTCATCGTCATTGATTCCTTTTCGCTCTATCGCAATACGCTGGAGTCGGTGAATACGGCGTATGACCGCATGCTCATTGCGTCGGTACATTCGATTGGGGATCTGTTGCGCATTGAGAATGGCGAGCTCAAGGCGTCGCTGCCTTATGCGGCGCTGGAGATTTACGAGGCCGATTATTCGAGCCGGATGATCTATCGCATCGACGGGCTGGATGGCAAGTTCTTCGAGGGCGACCAGGATCTGCCGTCCTACAAGGGAAAAGCAGACAAGGCGGCTATCTATCCGGCGCTGGCGCATATCTATGAAGACACCTACAACGGGGTGCCGGTCAGGGTGGCAGCGCTGTTTCAGCCGGTGGTGACCAATGATCCGCGGGGGGCGGCCCTGGTGCAGGTGGCCGAGACGATGGAGAACCGTAGTGCGCTGGCACGCAAGATTTTCTGGGAAACGCTGATTCGCCAGGCGGCGCTCTTGGTGGTGATCGTCTCGGTGACCCTGTATGTGGTGCGGCGCGCGCTGCAACCTGTGGATGCACTGCGTCGGCAGCTCGATGAGCGCCCGGCCGATGATCTGTCACCGGTGGCGCCACCGATGGCGCCGCGTGAATTGCAACCGTTCATCGACGCCTTGAATCAGCTGATGACTCGGTTGCGACGTTTGCTCGATCATCAGCAACGCTTCGTGGCCAATGCCTCGCATCAGTTGCGTACACCGCTGGCCGTGCTCAAGACCCAGCTGCAATCAGGCTTGCGCGGCGATGCTCCGGCGCCGGTGATCTGGCAGGAGATGTCGGGCACGGTTGAACGCGCCACTACGCTGGCCAATCAGTTGCTGTCGCTGGCGAAGGTAGAACAGATACGCGGTCGGGGAGCTCAGGAGGTCTGCGACCTTGGCATGCTGGCGCGCGAGACGGCTGTGGACCTGTCACCGCTGATTGCGGAGAAGGATCTGGACTTCGAACTGGAGGGGGAAAAGATTCTGGTGATGGGACATCCGTGGATGATTGGCGAGTTGATTTCCAACCTGCTGCATAACGCGATCCGGCACACGCCGGTACAGGGTCGTCTCGGCATTCGCATCAGCGCACGTGAGGACGTGGCTGAGCTGCTGATCTGGGATAGTGGCGAAGGAATTGATGATCAGGCGATGGAGAATGTGTTCAAGGCGTTCTCCTCGAATGTCTCTTCAGCGGGGGGATTGGGGCTGACCATTTGCGGCGAGATTGTCGATTCGATGCAGGCGACCATCAGCTTGCGCAATCGGATCAACAAAGGGGGATCGATTGAAGGCTTGAATGCGCTGGTGCATTTCAGAGCAGTTGCCGCATGATGCTTTGATACGTTGATGCCGGTGACTTCCCGCTGCAGGAAAGAATAGGGAATCAAGCGGCGGTCGGTCGGCTTGGTGCAAGAACAGCTGTGGATAAATCATCTTCCCGATTTTGTCGGAATGGGAATGTGGCCTGTGGAAAACACAAGCTTGTGCCGCTTGCCGGGATGGCAAGGCCCGCGCGCGGGCGGTTCAGGGGCGATATGAAAGAAGGATGCAAGACAGCCCGATAATCGGGCGACACGACAGGAGCGGCTGTGGAAAAGATGAAGTATTCGACCGTTTTATGAGGAATCCGGCCAGGGCCAACGGGCATCAATACAAACCGGCTGCCCAAAGCAAAAACCCTCGCTACTTTCGTAACGAGGGTTCTTGGGAGTA
>NZ_JABXGG010000089.1:0-245 GCF_022627875.1 Herbaspirillum sp. C7C8 | reverse complement strand
GCGTGGATGACACCGCTGCGGTCGATCATGTAGATGTTTTCGACCTTGCCACCCATGCTCACCAGCAGCTTCATGCAGGAGATGGCAGCAGCCCCGGCACCCAGGCAGACGATCTTGGCATCTTCGAGCTACTTGCCGGCGATTTCCAGGGCGTTGATCATGCCAGCCGCGGTAACGATGGCGGTACCGTGCTGGTCATCGTGGAACACCGGGATGTCGCACTGTTCGATCAGGGTGCGCTCGAT
>NZ_JABXGG010000088.1:0-246 GCF_022627875.1 Herbaspirillum sp. C7C8 | reverse complement strand
GACCAGAAGCCGTTCGAGAGCTCGTAGCACGTCGAATCCCGCTGTATCGCTATGTCATGGAGAACACCGTTAACCAGTTCGACCTTGACCGTGCGGACGGCCGTGTTGCCGCTATTAGGGCAGCAGCCCCTCTAGTTACCAGCATTCGCGACCAGTCCTTAGTGGACGGCTATCTGCGTGAACTCTCCCAAGTGGTAGGTACTGATGTTGACCTGGTACGTCGAGAGGTCTCGCGTGCCCGAAGGC
>NZ_JABXGG010000087.1:0-247 GCF_022627875.1 Herbaspirillum sp. C7C8 | reverse complement strand
ATCCTGATCTTCTTCGGTGCCATGGCTTGTGGCGGGTTGCTGTGGGGCACGCTGGCCAGCCATGCATCGATCACCCTGAGCCTGCTCCTGGCTGCAGGTGGCCTGGCGCTGGGTACGTTGCTGACCAGCAAGGTGACCCTGCCAGAAACCGAAGCCGAAGAGCTGACACCGTCGCTGCACTGGCCGGTGCCGTTGCTGAGCGATGACACGGACAAGGAAAGCGGGCCGGTGATGGTTACCGTGGAGT
>NZ_JABXGG010000086.1:0-248 GCF_022627875.1 Herbaspirillum sp. C7C8 | reverse complement strand
GCCCTGGCGGGTAGATCTCCTTGCCGGCAGCGTACTCGCCACGCAGGAACTCGCGCAGCTGGTGCATGTATGGCTGGTCGAATTCACCACGCAATGCGGCCTTCCAGCTGGGTTCGAGTTTGATGCGATCGTCGTCAGTCATGGGGCCTTCCATAAACAAAGGCGCGACACTAGGTAAGCCCTTCGCGCATGTCAAACGAACCGACCGACGACCGGCATGATGGGCCAGGCAAGCCATACTTGAGCGA
>NZ_JABXGG010000085.1:0-249 GCF_022627875.1 Herbaspirillum sp. C7C8 | reverse complement strand
CACCACCACTCCGACGTCATCGGCACCTTCATCGGCTGGGACGTCTACCTCTACAGCGCCCTGGTTGAAGGCGCAGCAGGCGTCATGGCAGGCACCGCCAACGTTGTCCCGGGGGAGATCGTCGACGTCAGCCGTCGCATCGCCGGGGGTGACCTGCAGGGTGCACTGGGCCAGTGGAAGAAGGTCTACCCCGTGATTGATGCGCTCCTGTCCGTGCCGTTCATTCCCGCCGTCAAGGCCGGCCTGGCC
>NZ_JABXGG010000084.1:0-254 GCF_022627875.1 Herbaspirillum sp. C7C8 | reverse complement strand
CTGCCATACAGCTGCAGCAGCCCCACCGACGACACCACCGGCGGTACCGCGAACGGCAGCAGGATGAGGATGTTCATTAGCGCGTCGAGCCGCGGGAAGTGGTAGTGCACCACGAACAGCAGCGGCAGTATCAGCACCACCGACAGCAGCAGCGCGCCCATGCACACCAGCAGCGACTGGCCGAAGGCGGCCAGGAAGCGCGGCTCGCTCCATAGCGCCACGTACCACTTCAGGGTCAGGCCGCTGGGCAGCAG
>NZ_JABXGG010000083.1:0-255 GCF_022627875.1 Herbaspirillum sp. C7C8 | reverse complement strand
GTCACATATTGCGCATGCCTCCACGAGCGAATCATTTTTCAGGTACGGTAGATACAACCTCTCGCTTAAAGTTCAGCAGAATACCCAGCGACTTCTGAGCGTTGATCTTTTTAACACTCCACTTCTCGCCACCGCTCCAAACCAAGTTGTGTCTTACCGCTACAGCGCTTTTGGATTCAGCAGCCCCTCTAAAAACGAATGGGGCTTCAAAGGTGAGCGAAAAGACCCTATCAGCAGCGGTTACCTACTCGGAAA
>NZ_JABXGG010000082.1:0-257 GCF_022627875.1 Herbaspirillum sp. C7C8 | reverse complement strand
GCCCGGCACAGCGCGCCCGAGTAGCTATAGGCATCGGCGTCGTTCTGTGGGTATTCCTCAAGTTTGCGGATATCGACCTTGCCGACCAGGGCCGAGATGTCCTGGCCGTTTTCATCGCCGGGTTCGGTCTTGGCAATGGCGATCTGGTTAAGAATCGACGGGTACAGCTTCACCACCTTGAGCTTGGAGATGTCACCGCCAAACTCCTGCAGGCGCTTGGTGGCCCAAGGCGACATGATGGTGTTGAGGTAGCGCCG
>NZ_JABXGG010000081.1:0-258 GCF_022627875.1 Herbaspirillum sp. C7C8 | reverse complement strand
GTACATCCCTGACCGGGACCGCCGGCAAGGCCGCCGGCGCTGCTGCCGCCACCTGGCTCATCGCACCGTGGCTCTACGGGTTCTGCTGCGCGGGCGGCCGGTCCCTGGGGTCGCTGGCCTCGCAGACGGAAGTGGTCCGGATCAGCACGGGCGAAGCACCGGGGTTCTGGCGGGCCGGCTGAGTCATGTTCGCCCGGACCGTCCTGTTCACCGTGATGGTCCTGGTGCTGGTCCTGGGCACCGCGGACGGCTCTTCAC
>NZ_JABXGG010000080.1:0-259 GCF_022627875.1 Herbaspirillum sp. C7C8 | reverse complement strand
GTGCTAGACCTTCCTCACGAGCATCCGGCGGATGGTGTGGTCGGCGTCCTTGGTGAGAACCAGCTGCGCCCGCCCCCTGGTGGGTAGGACGTTCTCCTCCAGGTTGGACTCGTTGATCCGCTTCCAGATGTCCCAGGCGGTGCTCTCCGCCACGTCATCGGACAAGCTGGCGTACCGGTGGAAGTAGGACTCCGGCTGCGCGAACGCCGTGGTCCGCAGCTTCCGGAACCGGTCCACGTACCACTCCTCAAAATAGGAG
>NZ_JABXGG010000007.1:0-207627 GCF_022627875.1 Herbaspirillum sp. C7C8 | reverse complement strand
ACGCCGCCGCCAACACGATAGCTCTCCAGGTTGCCCTGTCGGATGACCGGCGTCCCCGTGGTCATGGTGGCGCGCTGCGCATTGATGAAGCCGCAACCGGCACAGGTGATGCCGGAGGGATTGGCAATGATCACCTGCGCCCGGTTGCCGGCGACCTCGATGAAGCCACGCAGGTAGCTCGGGTCCGATGAGTTGATCTGGTTGAGAATGACCTGCGCGCCACCCTGGGGAATCCAGGGATTGCCGGCGATGTAGCCGCCCAGTTCGGTCTTGCTCGATCCGCCTGCGTTGTTGAGGATGGCGCCCCGCTCATCGACATCGAAGCGCCGATAGCTGTTGACCGAGAGTCCTCTTGCGTTGGGCTGCCGGATGTTGACTACCGGCACGCCATTGGCGCCCCTGACCACCAACGGCTGCTGTTCGCGCGGGGCGTTGCGGTCGACCAGGATCTGCGCATGCGACAGGCTCTGCCATGCCAGGGCAACGCACAGTGCAATGCGCGCGGTGCGCCATGGCAGCAGCGTGAGCGGCACCATTGCGGCTCGGGCCGTTCCTCTCCTCTTGGCACTGATGACAGACGCGGTTTCTGCCACTGCCATCACCATGCCGCGATGACGGTTGAAGATCAGTTTGTAGCGCAGCCGGTTCAAAGGACTCTCCTCCGTGATACCCGCCTTGCGAAAGGGCAAGACGATCGGAGCAGCAGTCTATTTTTTTGTATCGGCGCTAAAAATCAGAAATGTCTCATTTGCTGGAAACTAAAGAACCCAGGTTTCAAGCAATTCGATCGCTTTCGAATATCAATTCATTGCGAAGCTGCAAGATGATTTTGATGAGATGCCTATCGATTGTGAATCGATGACGACCAGGCTTTCCCGGCCTGTTGGGCTTGCTTGTACGTCAGCGCAGGAGGGGAGCCCATCGGGCAGGAATGAAATTTTCCTGTCGCGGCAAGCAAGTCATAGCCGGCTGATGGCCTGGTTCTTGATCGCATCGAGAAAATCGCGGGCCGGTCCCTGTCCCGGGATCACCACGTCCGCATCGATCTCCAGCATGGGCACCAGCACGAAGGCGCGCTGCGTCATACGCGGATGCGGGACGATCAGTGCCTCTTCCTGCAGGCGTGCATCCCCGTACATCAACACATCCAGATCCAGCGTGCGGGGGGCATTGCGATAGGGGCGTTCGCGTCCGTGCTGCAGTTCGATGGCCTGCAGGGCGTGCAGCAGATCCAGCGCCGTGAGTGAGGTACTGAGCAACGCCACGGCGTTGACGTAGTCATCGCCGCTGGAATCGATGGGGGCGGTGCGATAGAGCGAGGAGCTGCGCAGCAGTTGCGACTGCGGCAGCCGGGCCAGGTGGGCGAGCGCCTCTTCGACGGTGGCGCGGGCATCGCCCAGGTTGCCACCGATACCGATCCAGGCCCGCGTGAAAGAGGATGCCACGCGGCTCAGTCGTCGCCCGCAGGCGCACTGTCACCACCCGCGCCGCTACCACCAGCGCCACTACTGCTGCGACGACGGCGACGGCGCTTGGGAGCTTCTGCGGTCCCGGCGTCGGCCGGTTCAGCGGCGCTCTCGGCCGCTTCCTTGAGGGCGGGTGTGCGGGTCTCTGCGGGCAGCGTGCTCTCCTGCTCGATACCGCTGTCGTTGCCGCCCATGTCGGCGCCAGACTTGCTGCGGCTACGTCCGCCTCGGCGCTTGCGCTTCTTGGGGCCGGCACCGCCGCTGGCGGCATCGGCCGGCTTGCGGGCGATCAGTTCTTCACGCTCGGCACCGTTGCCGGCGATGAAGGCTTCCCACCATTCGCCGAGTTCGGCATCGAGTTCACCGGACTGGCAGCGCAGCAGCAGGAAATCGAAACCGGCGCGCAGGCGCAGATGTTCCAACAGCTTGTAGGGCGCCTTGCCGACGCGACGTTCAAAGCGCGGCTGCATGGCCCAGATGTCGCGCATGTCGGAGGCGATCTTGCGTTGCAGTGCCAGCTTCTCGGTTTGCGCATCGAGCACGTCATCGGCGGCCAGATGCAGCGCGGGGATCGGATACTCACCGGCAGCCTGGTAGGCACGCCATTTCTCCAGCACCTGATGCCACAGCAGCGAAGCGAACAGGAAGCCCGGCGAGACCCCCTTGCCTTCCTTGACGCGGGCATCGGTATTGGCCAGCGCCAGGCTGACGAACTTCTCCCCCAGCGGCTGTTCCAGAACCACATCCAAGAGCGGCAGCAGGCCGTGATGCAGACCCTCCTTGCGCAACTGCTGCAGGCAGGCCAGGGCATGGCCGCTCATGAGCAGCTTCAACATTTCATCGAAGACACGGGCTGCGGGTACGTTGTCGATCAGCGGGGCCATCACGCGGATTGGCGCGCTGCTGGCCGGGTCGATGGTGAACTTGAGCTTGGCCGCGAAGCGCACCACGCGCAACATGCGCACCGGGTCTTCGCGGTAGCGCGCTTCCGGTTCGCCGATGATGCGCAGTTTCTTGTCGCGGATGTCGGCGATGCCGCCGTGATAATCCAGCACCGCCTGGCTGGCCGGATCGTAGTACATCGCGTTGATGGTGAAATCGCGCCGGGTGGCATCCTCATGCTGCTCGCCGAAGGTGTTGTCGCGCAGTACGCGGCCGTGCTCATCCTTGGGCGCCGCTTCGGCCGAGGCACCACGGAAGGTGGTGACTTCGATCAGTTCCTGACCGAACATCACATGCACGATCTGGAAGCGGCGGCCGATGATGAAGGCGCGGCGAAACAGTTGCTTGACCTGTTCCGGCGTGGCATTGGTGGCCACATCAAAGTCCTTGGGCTTGATGCCCAGGAGCAGGTCACGTACCGCACCGCCGACGATGAAGGCCTTGTAGCCGGCTTCCTGCAGGGTCTGCGTCACGCGCACCGCATTGGGCGAAACCAGTGCCGGATCGATGCCGTGCTGCTTGGGGCCGAGCACGTCGGGCTCGATCTTCCCCCCGTTGGCACCCGCCTTGGCGCGCGATTTCTTGGGCGGCTCGGTGCCCTCGGCAGCGGCGGTCTTGCCCCGGCCCAGAATGGAGCGAATCAGTTTCTTGATCATTGCGCGTGGCCGTCGGCGAAGAGGTTCAGCACCGGCCAGCCGCGCGCCTGGGCATGCGCCAGCAGCTTGTCGTTGGGGTTGGTGGCGATGGGATCGGTCACGCGTTCGAGCAGCGGAATGTCGTTCTGCGAATCGCTGTAGAAGTAGCTGCGCTCGAACTGGGCCAGCTTGAAGCCCAGGCGTTCCAGCCAGGCTTCGGTATGCACGATCTTGCCCGGGCCGAAGGTAGGCGTACCGTCGAGCTTGCCGGTGAGGTTGCCCTTTTCATCGAGCATGGGCAGGGCGGCGATCAGGTGTTCCACGCCGAAGTGCGAGGCGATGGGCTTGGTCACGAAGTGGTTGGTGGCGGTGACGATGGCCACCAGGTCACCGGCGTCGAGATGCTTCTTCACCAGGGCTACGGCTTGCGGCAGGATGGCGGGCTTGACCACTTCGTCCATGAATTGCAGGTGCATCTCGTCGAGCTGTGTGCGCGTGAAGCGCGACAGGTTGCCCAGCGCGAACTCCAGGTAAGCCACCGGATCGAGCGTGCCGTTCTGGTAATGGGCGAACCATTCGTCATTGGCCTTGCGGAAGCTGTCGGCATCCACGGCGCCGATGCGCGCCATGAATTCGCCCCACTCGTGGTCGGAGTCGAGCGGCAGCAGGGTATGGTCGAGATCGAAAAGGGCGAGGTTCATTGTTCTCCGGATTCCTGTTGTAACAGTTCGCGTAGCAAGGGCAGGGTGATGGCGCGCTTGGTGGCCAGCGAGTAGCGGTCCAGCGCGTCGAGCATGCGCGACAGCGAGGGCATGTCGCGCCGGTAGTGGGTGAGCATGTACATCATCACGGCGGGAGGGATCTCCAGGCCGCGGTCCAGGGTGATCTGCAGCAGGGCGGCGATCTTTTCGTCGTCCGACAGGTCATGCACCTGGTAGATCAGGCCCCAGCCGAGCCGGGTGCGCAGGTCTTCGCGCAACTCCAGGCGGGTCGGGGGCAGGGTGCCGGTGCAGACCATGCAGCCGCCCTGTTCGCGGATCTGGTTGAACAGGTTGAAGGCAGCGATCTGCTGTTCCTCGAACAACTGATCGACATCGTCGAGCAGGTAGTGGCTGGTCTGCGGGTGATAGTCGAAGGCGGCGTCGGGAGAGTCGGCACCGATCAGGCGTGCGCGCTGGCCTTCCTGTCCGGCTTTGGTGGCCAGAGCATGCAGCAGGTGGGTCTTGCCGGCACCGGCTTCGGCCCAGAGGTAGATGAAGCGGTCGGTGCTGGCGCTGCCGCGCTGGGCGGATTGCTCCGCGCCGGCCGTGGCCAGCAGCTTCAAGCGCTCCAGCAGTTCTGCATTGCGGCCGGTCACGAAGCTGTCGAAGCTTTGCGGCTGGTCCGCGCTCAAATCGAGCGGAATCTGTTTCATCGGCGTGTATCAGCTACGGCGGCTGTCAGGGTATGGCAGCCAGTTAATGCAGGACGGCGCCAAGCGCCCGGGCCTGCGCAGCGTCCTGCAAGGGCAGGGGGGCTGTGATCAATCATAGACTCTTCAACGGTTGTAAAAATTGCTGGCCAGATACTCGCGCCGCACATGGATGGCGATCACCGAGACAATGGCCGAGGCCGGCAGCGCCAGCAGCACGCCGACGAATCCGAACAACTGGCCGAAGGCCAGCAAGGCGAAAATCACCACCAGCGGATGCAGGCCGATACGCTCGCCCACCAGCTTGGGCGTGAGGATGAAGCTTTCCAGCACCTGTCCCACGCCATAAATCAGGGCCACCCACAACAGGCCGATGGCACCATCGAATTGCAGGATGGCCGCCAGTATCGCCAGCACCAGCCCGAGACCAAAACCCACGTAGGGGATGAACACCAGCAGGCCCGTCAACACGCCCACGGGAAGGGCGCTGTCGAATCCGGCGACGCTGAGCGCAACCGAATAATAGACCGCCAGCACCAGCATCACCAGCAATTGTCCACGCAGGTACTGTCCCAGCAGACTGTCGACCTCGGTCGCCATGGTGTTGACGCGACCGGCCCAGCGGCGCGGGATCAGGATTTGCAGGCGTTTCTGGAAGGGATGCCAGTCCTGCAGCAGGTAAAACAGCACCATCGGCACGAACAGCAGATTGGCCAGCCAGGCCAGCAGCGCCGTGCCGCCTACCTTGGCCGAGGCCAGCACCGAACTCCACAGCTCGTCGCCGCTGGTGCTGATCTGCTGCGTGAGCAAGGCCTTGATGCCGGCCAGGTCCAGTCGCACGTCGATACCCAGCTGGTGCAGGCGCGGCGAGAGGAAGGCATTCAACTTGTCCAGCAGCGGCGGTATCTGGGCCTGCAGCAGCGGGATCTGGCGCAGCACCAGCGGTACCACGATCAGCACCAGGGCCAGGCCAGCCAGGATCAGCAGCAACACCATGATCGTCACGCCCACGAAACGCGGGACGCGGACCGGACCGATGCGACGGCTGGCGATCCAGTCCACGCCGGGGTTGAGCGCATAACCGATGATGCCGGCGGCAACAAAGGGGGACAGCATCGGCCCCAGTGCCACCAGCAGCGTCAATAGCAAAATGCCGACAATGAGCCACGCCAGGTTCTGTTTTTGCTCTTCGGATAAAGAAAAAGGCATGGATTCGGAGTTCGGGAGTGTCGGTTTTGTTAAAATCACGGCTTGGCAGGGCGGCTTCGCCCCTGAATCCCCTATTTTACCGTCTTCACTGGCAATATTTCATCATGACTTCACCTTCCAATGTCTCCCTCTCCTACCGTGACGCTGGCGTCGATATCGATGCCGGTGACGCCCTGGTCGAAGCGATCAAGCCGTTCGCCAAGCGCACTACCCGCGAAGGCGTGCTGGGCGGCATTGGCGGGTTCGGTGCCCTGTTCGAGATCAGCAAGAAGTACAAGGAGCCGGTGCTGGTCTCCGGTACCGACGGCGTGGGCACCAAGCTCAAGCTGGCCTTCCACCTCAATCGTCACGATACGGTCGGTATCGACCTGGTGGCCATGAGCGTCAACGACATCCTGGTGCAGGGCGCCGAGCCGCTGTTCTTCCTGGATTACTTTGCCTGCGGCAAGCTGGACGTGCCCTCGGCCACCGATGTCATCAAGGGCATCGCCGCCGGTTGCGAACAGGCCGGCTGCGCCCTGATCGGCGGTGAAACCGCTGAAATGCCCAGCATGTACCCCGATGGTGAATACGATCTGGCAGGATTTGCCGTGGGCGCGGTGGAAAAGTCCAAGATCATCGACGGCACCAAGATTGCCCCGGGCGACGTGGTGCTGGGCCTGGCCTCGTCGGGTGCGCATTCCAACGGTTATTCGCTGGTGCGCAAGATCCTGGAGGTGGCCAAGCCGGACCTGGACGCCGATTTCCACGGCCGCAAGCTGGCCGATGTACTGATGGCCCCGACCCGCATCTACGTCAAGCCGCTGCTGTCGCTGATGGAGAAGCTGGAAGTCAAGGGCATGGTCCACATCACCGGTGGCGGCCTGGTCGAGAACATCCCGCGCGTGCTGCAGGATCACCTGACCGCTGAACTGGATGCCAAGTCCTGGACCATGCCGCCGCTGTTCACCTGGCTGCAGCAGCACGGTGGCGTGGCCGATGCGGAAATGCACCGCGTCTTCAACTGTGGCATCGGCATGACCGTGATCGTCTCCCGGGAAAACGCCGACGCTGCTGAAGCTCACTTGAAGGCCGCTGGTGAAACCGTCTACCGCATCGGTACCATCCGCGCCCGCGCCGAAGGCGAAGCACAGACCATCGTGCGCTAAGCCGGACAGGCAAAGCCATGCAAATCATGTAAATCCTTTTAAGGATTTACAAAGTTTAAAAGGCTGCATTCTTCGGAATGCAGCCTTTTTTTATTTCCGGCAGAACATTTCCCGCCAAATGAAAACTTGGTTTTAACTTAGTTTTATCAAAACAAAAACTAAGTTTCCAAAAAGAAAAATCTAACAGTTCAGCTCGCCTGCCCGACATCCCCATCCTGTTCGGCCAGGATCTGCCGCGGTACCGCCTGCAGTCCCCTCGCCACGCCATTGGGCGGCGGCACGCGCACCGGCTCGCTGATGTCGGTGGCCGTCGAGAGCACATTGAGGGTGTCTTCCGGTGGGGCATCCCAGACCGGATCGTCGATGGCCTCGAAGACGCGCTTCAATTGCGAACCCCAGCTGCGCCGGATCATCTGGAAATACTGGTTCTGCTCATCGATGGTGACGAAGCGGGTCACGGCCAGGTCTTCGCTTTCATAGACCAGCAGGTCCAGCGGCAGGCCCACCGAGATGTTGGACTTCAAGGTCGAATCCATGGAGATGAGCGCACACTTGGCCGCCTCGTCCAGCGAGGTCTGGGGGGTGACTACGCGGTCGATGATGGGCTTGCCGTACTTGGATTCGCCGATCTGGAAGTAGGTGTTCTCATCGTGCGATTCGATGAAGTTGCCTGCGGAATACATCTGGAACAGGCGGCAACGCTCGCCACGGATCTGTCCGCCAAAGATGATGCTGACGTTGAAATCGATACCGAACTTGCTCAGCTCGGCGGCTTCGCGGTCATGCACGGCGCGAATGGCGTCGCCCAGGATCTGCGCGGCTTCGTACATGGTGGTGGCGGTCCAGATGCTGCGTCCCTCGGCATTGGTGCGCTCGGTGAGCATCTGGCGGATGGATTGCGAAATCGACAGGTTGCCGGCGGTCATCAAGACCATCACGCGGTCGCCCGGATTTTCGTAAACACTCATCTTGCGGAAGGTCCCGATGTGGTCCACTCCCGCATTGGTGCGCGAATCGGACAGGAACACCAGGCCGCTGTTGAGGCGCATGGCTACGCAGTAGGTCATGATGGCAACGTGATACGTGGAAACGGAAAGCCGGATTTTACCGTAAGGCCCGGCGCCAGAGCGTGCGCGCCGGGGGCATCTGTCGTGACGTACCTACAGTAACGGCCTGTTTCCCGAAAAGATGACAGCGGCTGTGCTTCTTTCTTGCGCGCCAGGCACAGCCGGAGCGGCTTACGCTGCCAAAGGAACAAGAAAATCGCGGCTGATGCGATTGCCCAGCTCGAAGATGCGCTCCAGGAACTCGGTGAGCGTATCGTGCAATCCGGCCTCCAGGATTTCCTCGATGCGGGCGAACTTCAGGTCGGCATGCAGCTTGCCGGCAAAGCGCTCGGTATCGGCCGAGACATCGTTGCGCACATGGTGCAGGTTGGAGATCACGTTGCCCATGCAGGCCAAGAGCGAACGCGGCATGTCCGCGCGCAGGATCAGCAGCTCGGCCACCCGTTCAGGCGTGATGACGTCGCGGTAGACCTTGCGGTAGATCTCGAAGCCCGACACCGAACGCAGGATCGCCGCCCAGTAGTAGAAGTCCAGCTGTCCTGCTTCATCGCGGGCGGCCTGGCTTTGCGACTGCGACTGGCCATTGAGCTTCTGCGACTGCGCTTCCTTGGTGCCGTGGAACTTGACATCGATGATGCGCGCCGTATTGTCGGCACGTTCCAGGAAGGTGCCCAGGCGGATGAAGTGGAAGGCCTCGTCCTCCAGCATGGTGCCGATGGTGACACCGCGCGAGAGATGCGAACGATGCTTGACCCATTCGAAGAAGTCGCTGGGGTTCTGTTCCAGCGCATTGGTTTGCAGGTAGGACTGCATCTTGATCCAGGTGGCGTTCTGGATCTCCCAGGCTTCGGTGGTCAGCGCGCCGCGCACGGCGCGCGCATTCTCGCGCGCCTGGCGCAGGCAGGAGGCGATCGAGGACGGATTGTTGGGGTCACGCACCATGAAGTCGATGACATCCTTCTGCGTGAGCTTGTCGTATTTCTGGTTGTAGCCATAGAGCAGTTCCGAGATGCCCAGCACGGCACGCCAGCCCTGCTCGGCGTCATCCACCGATTGCGGCAGCAGCGCGGTCTGTACGTGCACGTCCAGCATGCGGGCGGTGTTCTCGGCGCGCTCGGTGTAGCGGGCCATCCAGAAGAGGTGATCGGCGGTACGGCTGAGCATCTTATTTCTCCAGAATCCAGGTGTCCTTGGTGCCGCCGCCTTGCGACGAATTCACCACCAGCGAGCCTTCCTTCAAGGCCACGCGCGTCAAGCCGCCCTTGACCATGGTGATCTGCTTGCCCGACAAGACGAAGGGACGCAGATCCAGGTGGCGCGGCGCGATGCCGGACTCCACATAGGTCGGGCACACCGACAGGGCCAGCGTGGGCTGGGCGATGTAGCCATCGGGTTTGGCGATGATGCGCGCGCGGAAATCCTCGATTTCCTGTTTGGTCGAGGCCGGGCCGACCAGCATCCCGTAGCCACCAGCACCGTGCACTTCCTTGACCACCAGCTTTTCCAGATTGGCCAGGGTGTAGGAGAGATCTTCCTTCTTGCGGCACTGGTAAGTCGGTACGTTGTTGAGGATGGGTTCTTCGGTCAGATAGAAGCGCACCATGTCCGGCACATACGGATAGATCGACTTGTCGTCGGCCACGCCGGTACCGATGGCATTGGTCAGCGTCACCTTGCCGGCGCGATAGGCCTGCAGCAGGCCCGGCACACCGAGGGCCGAATCGGGACGGAAGGCCAGCGGATCGAGGAAGTCGTCGTCGATGCGGCGATAGATCACGTCGACCCGCTTGGGGCCGCGCGTGGTGCGCATGTAGACCACGTTGTCCTTGACGAACAGATCCTGCCCCTCCACCAGTTCCACCCCCATCTGCTGGGCCAGGAAGGCATGCTCGAAGTAGGCCGAGTTGTACATGCCGGGAGTCATCACCACCACGGTCGGATCGGTCACCCCGGCCGGGGCCACCGAACGCAGGTTGTCCAGCAGCAGGTCGGGATAGTGATCGACCGGCGCGATCTTGTGGCGCTTGAAGAGGTCGGGGAAGAGCCGCATCATCATCTTGCGGTTCTCCAGCATGTAGGAGACCCCGGACGGCACGCGCAGATTGTCTTCCAGGACGTAGAATTCACCTTCGCCCGCGCGCACGATATCGACACCCGCGATGTGGGCGTAGATGTCGTTGACCACGTTCACATCCTGCATCTCGCGCCGGTACTGGGCGTTCTGGAAGATCTGCTCGGGCGGGATGATGCCGGCCTTGACGATCTTCTGCTCGTGGTAGATGTCGTGGATGAACATGTTGAGCGCCTTGACGCGCTGGACCAGTCCCGCTTCCAGTTTGGCCCATTCGGCCTTGTGGATGATGCGCGGGATGATGTCGAAGGGGATCAGGCGCTCGGTGCCGGCATCGTTTCCATAGACGGCAAAGGTAATGCCGACGCGGCGGAAGATCAGGTCGGATTCGGCACGTTTGCGGGCGATGATTTCCGGCGATTGCGCGGAAAGCCAGCTGGCGAATTCTGCATAGTGCTGACGCACTTGACCTGCTTCGCTGCCGGCGCCTCCTGAATACATCTCATCAAAAAAATGTGCCATAGATTTGCTTCGTGTTCCCGTGGGGAGCGGGAATCTTTCTAAGTGGGTTGTAACGAAAACAGAGGCGGTGGGTACGGCAAAACTACAGCGTGGGTACGGCATGAAGCGATGGCGCTAGGGAACTGCACCTGCACGCCAGAGCCAGCGTGCATGAAGAAAGACTAACAGAGGCTTGAAATTTTTGACAGAGGAAAATTGCATGCTTTTGCTCCTCGAAGGCGCGGGGCTGCTGCCATCAAACGCAGACCCGCAGCGGCTTCAGTTATTCCACGGCGTGGCTGCGGGAACCGCACAGGGGGCCGGCATATCGATGGTCTTGAAGTCGGCCGGACTAACGATTTCGAGATATTCCATGTCGGGCGAATAGTCGAACAGGAAGTGCACGATGCCCGGTCGCTGGTGCACGCAATCGCCCGCCTTGACCAGCGTGACCTCGGTTTCATACATGAAGCGCGCCCAGCCTTTCAACATGATGACGATATGGAAGTTGGCTTCGTGTCGGTGCCACCCGGTACCCGTCTGGGGCGCCATGTTGGCCTTGACCAGCTGGGCCACCACCTGGCCGCCGGTAGCGGCGGCAATGCCCAGGTCGCGATACAGGAAGAAGTCGCGCAGACCGCCGGTTTCATAGGGCGTGTCGCCCTCGCTCACATGCGAGAAGGTGTTTTGCGCCAGTACGCTTGGATCAGCTGCGGTATTCATCACATCCATCCTTTCTGCGGTCTCCCGCCATGGGCCTGCGACAAAAAACGGGCGCGACTTTGCTGCCTTTGCTCATTGGTGCTGATGCTTCTGCGCCCTAGAATTCCACGTCCAGTTCGTCGATATCCTCCGGTTCCTTTTTGGCTGCCGCGATCCATTCCTGCATCTCCGGCATGGCCATGATGCGCTTGGCATAGGCGGTGCAGATCGGATCGAGCTTGACGTCATAGGTCATGAAGCGCGTCACCACGGGCGCGTACATGGCATCGGCCATGGTGCGCTGTTCGCCGAACAGGAAGGGGCCGCCATACTTGGCCAGGCATTCCTTCCAGATGGTGGTGATGCGCACGATGTCGGCTTCGGCGCGGGACCACACCTTGAAGTTGGGGAAGTGGCCCTTGAGATTCATCGGCAGCGCTGCGCGCAGGGCCGAGAAGCCCGAGTGCATTTCACCGCATACCGAGCGGCAATGCGCACGGGCGGCGAGGTCGGCCGGCAGCAGCTTTGCACCGGGGCGGATTTCGTTGAGATATTCGGCAATGGCCAGCGTATCCCATACCAGTACGTCGCCATGGTGCAGGCTGGGTACCAGGATGGAGGAAGACAGCAGCAGGATCTCTGCCCGTGCCGACGGATCGTCCGGCGGTACGATGTCTTCCTCGAAAGAGAGCCCGGCGAACCTGGCCATGAGCCAGCCGCGCAGGGACCACGAGGAGTAGTTCTTGCTGGTGATGCGCAAAGTCGTCTTAGGCATGTCAGTCCCTTATCTGTTTTGTGCAGGTTGACTTTGGGCACGCGGCCGCGTGAGCGGCGGTGTCTTGTTCATCATCTTCATCGTCCGCACCGTCTGCGCTCGGGGCGGACACGGGCCGCCGGAGCGGACCGCCTACCGCTACTTGCAAGGCTTGTGCCAGCTCGCGGGAAAAGTCGATCGAGCGTGCGCGAGGTGATGTGCGCAGCCATCTGGCGCATCCGGCATTGCACAAATGCCGTCCGCGCGGGGCTTGCGTCACCATCAATGGCACGACAATTGCATCGATGGCGGGGCGAGCGGACACCAAAAAGAGACAACCGAGGGCGGCGCTTCATGATCAATACCTATCAGCTCTACCAGAACTACGCCGACGCCACCGATCCGCTGCGGGCCTGTGCCCGCATGATGGCGCCCCTGCTGGGAGCGACCTGGCCCGGCATGCCGGTCAATCCGGCCCTGCGCAAGATGGCCTCGGCCTGCGAGGTCTTTGCGCGCACCCAGTTGACCCATGCACGCCCGCCCTTCGACATCGTCGAGGTGGTCGATGGTGGGCGCACAATTGCGGTGCACGAGGAGGAAATCAGCGCCACGCCCTTCTGTGGCCTGCTGCGTTTCCGCAAGGAAACCTCGGATGCCCAACCCAAGGTGCTGGTGGTGGCGCCGATGTCGGGCCACTTCGCCACGCTGCTGCGCGGGACCGTCAGGACGCTCCTGCGTGACCATGATGTCTACATCACCGACTGGCGCAATGCGCGCGATGTTGCCCTGGAGTATGGTCGCTTTGGTCTGGATGAATACGTTTCCCATGTCATCGATTTTCTCGCGGTGCTCGGTCCCGGCGCGCATCTGCTGGCCGTGTGCCAGCCCACGGTGGCCGCACTGACTGCCACCTCGATCATGGCCGAGGACAATCACCCCGCGCAGCCGCGCACCCTGACCCTGATGGCCGGGCCGCTCGATACCCGGGTCAATCCGACCGCGGTCAACGCGCTGGCCAAGAGCAAGCCGATCAGCTGGTTCGAAAAGAACATGATCAGCACCGTTCCGGCGCGCCATGTCGGGGCCGGGCGGCGTGTCTATCCGGGCTTCGTGCAGCTGGGCGCCTTCATGAACATGAACCTGAACCGCCACATCGAGGCTTTCCGCAAGCTCTATCATCATCTGGTCGAGGGCGAGCAGGCGCAGGCGGCACAGATCAGGGATTTCTACGAAGAGTATTTCGCCATGGCCGACCTGCCGGCGGAGTTCTACCTGGAAACGGTTCGCACGGTGTTCCAGGAACATGCGCTGCCGCTGGGCAAGCTGACCTACCGCGAACGCGTGGTCGACCCGCGCGCCATCCGTCGCACCGCGCTCTTCACCATCGAGGGCGAGAAGGACGATATCTGTGCGGTCGGCCAGACCGTGGCCGCACAGGAAATGTGCAGCAGCATCCGGCCCTACAGGCGTCTGCACCATGTTCAGACGGCGGTGGGGCATTACGGTGTCTTCAACGGACGACGTTGGGACAACGAGATCTATCCGCGGCTGCGGGATTTCATTAACATGAATCACCGGTGAGCTTGCGGCGTGCTCACCGACGCGAGTGAAAAACTTAGTCTTCAGGATCGAAAGTTTAAGTTTTTCTTCGCCCGGCACTAACACTCTCACATACACTCACAACGAGGTAGCTCCAACAGGATAGTCATCAGGAAAGTAATCAGGCGGTAAGAAAAACAAGGTATGCAGGAGAACTGCTCCGCATATCGCCAACAACCAAGCCCCGCGCTTGACCATTTGCTTGTCGTAAAGGAATTCCATGTCGATCCACGTGGCCCTGAACCATGTCACCTCTTACAAGTACGACCGTGCCATCAACCTGGGTCCGCAAGTCGTCCGCTTGCGTCCCGCCCCGCACAGCCGTACCCGCATCCTGAGCTATTCGCTGCGCGTGCTGCCCGAGCCGCATTTCATCAACTGGCAGCAGGACCCGGAATCGAACTACCTGGCACGCCTGGTGTTCCCCGAGAAGACCACCGAATTCAAGATCGAGGTGGATCTGGTGGCCGAGATGTCGGTCATCAATCCCTTCGATTTCTTCCTAGAACCTTACGCCGAGCAGTTCCCTTTCGAGTATGCCGAGGACCTGCAGAACGAGCTGTTGCCCTATCGCCAGAAACTGCCGTTGTCGCCGTTGTTCGAGCAATTCCTCAAGAGCGTTCCACGCGAGAAGGTGGGCAGCGCAAATTTCCTGGTGGCCTTGAACCAGAAGCTGGCCAATCACATCGGCTACACCATCCGCATGGAACCCGGCGTGCAGACGCCGGAAGAAACGCTGACCCTGAAGTCCGGCTCCTGCCGTGATTCCTCCTGGTTGCTGGTGCAGTTGCTGCGCCACCTGGGCCTGGCCGCGCGCTTCGTCTCCGGCTACCTGATCCAGCTGACCGCCGACCAGAAATCGCTGGATGGTCCCTCCGGTCCCGAGGCCGACTTCACCGACCTGCACGCCTGGTGCGAGGTCTATCTGCCCGGTGCCGGCTGGGTCGGGCTGGACCCGACTTCGGGCCTGTTCGCCGGGGAAGGCCACATCCCCTTGTCCTGCACGCCCGAGCCGGCCTCGGCTGCGCCGGTCAGCGGCCTGGTCGATCCCTGTGAGGTGGAGTTCGAGCACCTGATGTCGGTCAGGCGCATCTGGGAAGCGCCGCGCGTGACCAAGCCCTACACCGAAGAACAATGGGCCGCCATCGAGAAACTGGGCCATGCCATCGATGCTGACCTGAAGGCCAATGACGTGCGCCTGACCATGGGCGGCGAACCGACCTTCGTCTCGCTGGACCACCCGGACGAGCCGGAGTGGAACACCGCCGCCATGGGCCCGACCAAGAAGCCGCTGGCGGCCGAGCTGTATCACCGCATGCGCAACAAGTACGCCGCGCAGGGTCTGCCGCATTTCGGCCAGGGCAAGTGGTATCCGGGCGAGCAGTTGCCGCGCTGGGCGCTCAATTGCTACTGGCGCCGCGACGGTGAACCGATCTGGCTCAATCCCGCCCTGATCGGCGACGAGACCCGGCCGAACGTGATCGACAAGATCGTCACCAGCCATTTCCTGCATCGCGTGGCGCAGCGTTTGCAGGTGGATGGCAAGAACGTCTTCCCGGCTTATGAAGACGTGTTCTACTACATGTGGCGCGAGCGCCGCCTGCCGGGCAACGTCGATCCATTCGATTCGCGCGTGGATGACAAGCAGGAGCGCGAGCGCCTGATGAAGGTCTTCACGCAGGGCCTGCAAAGTGCGGTCGGCCATGTGCTGCCGCTGGCGCGTCGCGACGATGGACTCGGCTGGCAGAGCGGTGCGTGGTTCCTGCGCAGTGAGCGCTGCTACCTGTATCCGGGCGACTCTCCCCTGGGTTATCGCCTGCCGCTGGATTCGCTGCCCTGGGTCAAGGAGGGCGAGTATCCCGCCGTCCATCCGGCCGATCCCACCCAGAACTTCCGCCCCTTGCCCAGCAGCGCCGAGATCCGCCGCCAGCTGGGCAGTCCGCAGGAACCGGCGGCGCGCCCGGACAAGGCTGCCAGCGCGGCCGCTGCCATCACTGGCGAAGGCCGCAGGAGTGCAGCCACTACGGCGGCCAGCACCGCTACCCAGACCGTGCCCGCCCCCTTCGAATCAGCCAACTGGCTGACCCGCACCGCGCTGTGTGCCGAGGTACGCAATGGCGTGTTCTACCTGTTCATGCCGCCGCTGGCGCAGCTGGAGCATTATCTGGAACTGGTGGCCGCCATCGAGGCCGTGGCCGAGGAGCTCAAGCAGCCGGTCCTGCTGGAAGGCTACGAGCCGCCGCACGATCCGCGTCTGCGCAAGTTCAGCGTCACGCCCGACCCGGGCGTGATCGAGGTCAACATCCAGCCGGCCAACAACTGGAGCGAACTGGTCGAGCAGACCACCCACCTGTATGAGGCCGCACGGGCCTCGCGCCTGACGACAGAAAAGTTCATGCTCGATGGCCATCATTCCGGCACCGGGGGCGGCAATCACATGGTCCTGGGCGGCATCACGACCAGTGATTCACCTTTCCTGCGACGCCCCGATCTGCTGCGCAGCCTGATCTCCTACTGGCACAATCATCCTTCGTTGTCCTACCTGTTCTCGGGCATGTTCATCGGTCCGACCTCGCAGGCGCCGCGCATCGATGAGGCGCGCAACGATTCGACGGTGGAAATCGAACTGGCCTTCAGCGAGATGGACAAGCAGGTCGCCAAAGGGGAATGCCCGCCCTGGCTGGTGGACCGCCTGCTGCGCAATCTCTTGATCGACGTGACCGGCAACACCCACCGCGCCGAGTTCTGCATCGACAAGATGTATTCCCCCGACAGCGCCACCGGCCGCCTGGGCCTCCTGGAACTGCGCGCCTTCGAAATGCCGCCGCATGCGCGCATGAGCCTGACCCAGCAACTGCTGCTGCGTGGTCTGGTGGCGCGCTTCTGGAAAGAGCCCTACAAGCCGGCGCGCCTGGTGCGCTGGGGCACGGAACTGCATGACCGCTTCCTGCTGCCGCACTTCATCGAGCAGGATTTTGCCGACGTGATGGCCGACATGAACGAGGCCGGCTATCCCATGCGGGCCGAATGGTTCGCGCCGCACATGGAATTCCGCTGCCCCAAGATCGGCGACTATGCCGTCAAGGGCATGCAGGTCGAATTGCGCACTGCGCTCGAACCCTGGCACGTGCTGGGCGAGGAAAACAGTGGCGGCGGCACGGCGCGCTATGTGGATTCCTCGCTGGAACGCCTGCAGGTCAAGATCACCGGCATGGCCTCCGACCGTTACGTGCTGACCTGCAACGGCGTTGCGGTGCCGCTGCAGCCGACCGGTACCGTCGGGCAGTTCGTCTCCGGTGTACGTTATCGGGCCTGGCAGCCGCCGTCGGCGCTGCATCCGACCATCCCGGTGGATTCGCCGCTGACCTTCGACCTGATCGATACGTGGAATGGCCGCAGCCTGGGCGGTTGTCAATATCATGTGGTGCATCCGGGCGGCCGCAATTACGAAACCTTCCCGGTCAATGCCTTCGAGGCGGAAAGCCGCCGCCTGGCGCGCTATTTCCGCATGAACCATACCCCGGGAAAATGGCAGCTCACCCCGGCGCGGGCGTCTATCGAGTTTCCTTTTACGTTAGACTTACGCTACTTCTAAAACTGAGCCGGGCGCCGTTGCAGGCGCGGCGCGCAGCCCGGCCACTCACTGACTTATGCCCCAGCGTCTACTGGAAAGCTATCCGGTCGCCAGCGATCGTTACGACGAGATGCTGGCCGCCGACGGCCGCCTGCGCCCGCACTGGCGAACGCTGATCGACCAGCTTGAAAACCTCTCGCCGGAGATGCTGCGCCGGCGCGCCAACGAGGTGCGCGACGCCATCGCCTCCGATGGCGTGACCTACAACGTCTATGCCGACCCCAAGGGCGCCAACCGCCCCTGGGAGCTGGATCTGCTGCCGCACCTGGTGTCCTCCGAGGAATGGGATTTCCTGGAGCGCGCCGTGGCCCAGCGGGCGCGTCTGATGAATGGCCTGCTCGCCGACATCTACGGCCCCCAGACCCTGATCGCCGAAGGTCTGTTGCCGCCCGCGCTGGTGTTCGGCCAGCACGGCTACCTGATGCCCTGCCACGGCTGGCAGCCACCGGGCGGCGTGCATCTGCATGCCTATGCGATCGACCTGGCACGGTCGGCCGATGGTACTTGGTGGGTAGTGTCGGACCGCACGCAGGGTCCGTCCGGTACCGGCTATGCGCTGCAGAACCGCCAGATCATGGCGCGCGCCATGCCCGAGGCGCTGCGCGACATGCACGTGGAGTCGCCGCACCGCTACTTCCATACCCTGCGCGCGATGTTGACGCGCCTGGCACCGGCCCAGGGCGAGGTGCCGCTGATCGTGCTGCTCACGCCGGGCCCCTACAACGAAACCTATTCCGAACACGCCTTCCTGGCCCATACGCTGGGCTTTCCGCTGGTGGAAGGGGTGGACCTGACGGTGCGCAGCGACCAGGTGTTCCTGAAGACGCTCAACGGTTTGCGCCGTGTGCACGCCATCCTGCGCCGCATGGACGATGACTATTGTGATCCGCTGGAACTGCGCGCCGATTCCGCTCTCGGTGTGCCGGGCCTGACGCAGGCCGCACGGCTGGGCAATGTGGTCATCGCCAATTCGCTGGGCAGTGGCGTGCTGGAGTCGACGGCACTGCACGGCTTCCTGCCGGCCATCAACGAACGCCTGTATGGCGAATCGCTGCTGTTGCCCTCGGTGGCGTCGTGGTGGTGTGGCGAGAAACCGGCGCTCGATTACACACTGGCGCATCTCGATGAGCTGGTGATCGTGCCGGCATTTTCTTCGATGCGCATGCAGCCGGTCTTCGGGCATACCGTCACGGGGGCGGCGCGTCGTCGTCTGATCGAAAGCCTGCAATTGCAGCCTCATGCCTATGCCGCCCAGGAATGGGTACGGCTGTCGCAGGCACCGGTGATGTCGCGCAGTGGTGACTATCGCCTGATGAACCGCACCATCAGTCTGCGCGTCTTTGCGGTAGCCGATGGTCAGGGGGGGTATCAGGTCATGCCGGGCGGTCTCACGCGCGTGGCCCCGCGCCAGCGGCGCGATGTGGTCTCGATGCAGCAGGGCGGCACCAGCAAGGATGTGTGGGTACTGCGCGAAGAGGAGCGGCCCGACGCCTCCATGGCCGATGAGCGTCATGGTGCAGAAAACGTCACGGTCATCAGGGGCACGGTCGACGTCTCCTCACACTCGGGCGAGAACCTGTTCTGGATGGGGCGCTATTCGGAGCGCGTGAAGAATCTCTCGCGCCTCTTGCGCACCACGCTGCAATACACGATGGATGGCCAGACCGAGAGTCGCGGCATGCTAGGCAGCGTGTCGTGGATCTGCAGTCAGTTGGGTGTGCAGATGCCCAAATCCGAACCGCGCCCGACCATCACCGGCTTGCAGCAGAGTCTGCAGGCTGCGGTGGTCGATCCGTCCGCACCGGTGAGCGTGGCCACGCAATTGCGCCAGCTAGCCAATGCCGCCTATCAGGTGCGCGAACATCTTTCTCTGGACAACTGGCACGCGCTGACCAAGATGCCGGCCATGGTGCAGGAACGCATCAATACGCCCGCCGCGGCGCAGCACGTGCTGGGCAACGTGATCGATGCCTGCTCGGGCCTGGCCGGTCATGCGCTGGACGACATGACGCGCGATGCCGGCTGGCAGTTCCTGATGGTGGGCCGTCACATCGAACGCATGGCCAACATGGCTGCGCTGTTGGACAACTTCCTGCGCCTGCCGCCGCAGCGCCAGACCGCCGCGCTCTCGTGGTTGCTGGAGGCGGCCAGCAGCATCGTCACCTATCGCGTGCGTTATCGGCGCACGCCGGAGTGGCTGCCGGTGCTGCACCTGCTGGTGTTCGACGCGAGCAATCCGCATGGCATGGCCTACCAGTTCCGCATGCTGCAGCAATACATGCGCGAGATTGCGCAGCAGCTGGGTTTGCTGAGCATGACCATTCCCTCGCATCTGTCCACCCAGCTCGAAGCGATGAACCTCAACGAGTTTGCGCACGATCATCCCCATGTCGCGCAGGCCAATGCACGCCTGACGCAATTGATGCGCGATGCCGTCAGCGGTGGCTACATGCTCTCCGACGATCTCTCGCGCCATTACTTCACGCCGCTGACCGCACCGGTCAGCCAGGGGGTATGAGATGACTGCCCGGCACCAACGCTACGTCTACCGCATCCATCACCAGACCACTTACCAGTATTCGCTGCCGGTGCGGCTGTCGCATCAGGTACTGCACCTGACGCCGCGCGAACTGCCGTGGCAGCAGTGTCTCTCGCACACCGTCAACATCCTGCCGGGGCCGCAACTGGTGCGCAGCTACGAGGACAATTTCGGCAATGTCATCAAGGCTTTCTCGCTCGATACCGATCACACCAGCCTGGATGTGCAGGCCGATTCCTGGGTTGCGCTCACGCCGCGTGCCCAGCCGCAGCCGGGTATGCCGTGGGAAGAAGCCGTCACGGTGATGGCCTATCACGGCGGGCGCCTGATGGCGCCGGGCATGCTGGAGGCTTCCAATTTCCTGTTCGAATCCTCGCACGTGCGCATCAAGCGCGAGTTCATCCGCTATGCGGCCGAGTGCTTCAGTCCCGGCCTGTCGGTGGTGGAGGGGGTGCGCGCATTGATGATGCGCATCCATGAGGAATTCGCTTTCGATCCGGCAGCGACCACCGTCTCCACACCGGTGACCGAAGTCTTCGTCAATCGCCGTGGCGTGTGCCAGGATTTTGCGCATCTGATGCTGTCCTGCCTGCGTTCCATGGGACTGGCCGCGCGCTACGTCAGCGGTTATCTGCTGACCGAACCGCCGCCCGGGCAGCCGCGCCTGATCGGTGCCGATGCCTCGCATGCGTGGGTCTCGGTGTATTGCCCCGGTGCGGACGGTGGCGAAGGGACGTGGATCGATGCCGACCCGACCAATGGCGTCTTCCCCGATACCAGTCACATCACGCTGGGCTGGGGACGCGATTTCCTCGACATCTCGCCCTTGCGCGGCGTGCTCATCGGTGGGGGGCAGCAGAGCATGCAGGTGGCCGTGACGGTGTTGCCGGGGGAGGAAGCGCAGGGTTTGCAGCTGTCGATCTGAGCCGCGTCGTTCTTTTCGAACCCAAGAAAAATGGCCCGTCACGGATTTCCGTGGAATACCTCTCTGCTCTTCTGGGGGAGACGGTATCGCATTTGCCGCAGGCCTTGCACTTCATTAGATTCTCTCGCGTTCCCGCTCTCAAGCCAGCCTTGCGCGCCTCGCGCAGCCTTCATGCCGCGCACCATGAATTCCTGCACTGCGGGAACAATCCGCATCACGCATCGTCAAAACGCCCGTCAAGGCGCATCGACATGTTCAATCTCGGGCAACATCAGAAAAAATATACGTCCTCCAGGGATCGCCGTCGGCGGCACGAGCTGAACGGCACACCAACTTGGTTTCAAGGAAAAAGCATGAAAAAAGCAGGTCTCGTCTCGCTGTGTCTCGCGCTGCTGGTCTCATTGGCCGGCTGTGATGCCTTTTCATCGGAACCGACCTATAAGGGCTTGAGTGTTGAGGGGTTTAATTACACGCCATATAACTTGAGCCGTTTTGTCGTCACGGACAAATACGGCAACAGGGCCAGCGGCGGTGGAGATTTGCCGCCCGGTTCCGGAGAGGGCCGTCTTAGCTGTTGTTACTCGTTGAAAGGAACAGAATTTACCGTTGACTGGCGGGTGTATGACGTCGATGAGGGTGAGAGTGTATATGCTCCGATTAAATACATAGAGAAAAGAACAGAGGTGCATCTACCTCCCACTGAAGTCAAAGGAGGACCTGGCACCAGAATACTAGGTCTGCATTTTTATCCG
Source organism: Herbaspirillum sp. C7C8 (assembly GCF_022627875.1). Lineage (NCBI taxonomy): Bacteria > Pseudomonadati > Pseudomonadota > Betaproteobacteria > Burkholderiales > Oxalobacteraceae > Herbaspirillum > Herbaspirillum sp. C7C8. The sequence goes on along the minus strand of NZ_JABXGG010000007.1, from coordinate 186,272 downwards.
GACGATCACATCGAATTTGAGTTTCGAACGGACTTGAGAGGTTCTCGTATTGATTTCTCAGAAGTAAATTATCGACTGAAAAAGAAATATCCTAGTCAGATCAATCCAGGCGGCGAAGAGGGACGGTGGACCGATTTTCGGAGAGTCGCAAAAATAGCAGCCGAGGGTTGGGTGAAGTATCACTTAGAAAATTCGGATGATCTTGAACAATATGTCTATTACACCTTGTTGGTAAACAAGGATTTTGATCAACATCCTTTGGTAAAAAAAATCATTAGCTCCACGAGAGGAAAACCCGGTGAATTCGCACGAGAACTAAAAGCCCTCCCTGAGGCGACGCGAAGCGAAATAAAGGCTGGCAAGTTTGAACATGTAAAAACCGAGGCAAGCAATGGCTAACGCAAACACTGCAAATGCTTCAGCCTTGAGTCCTGCGGATAAGACGCCGCCCAATGTCGTTCTTGGAATGGCCAGCCATATTGCTGCAACAAAAAATGCGGAAAAGCTTGCATGCCAGTGTGACATACACATAGGTTTTTTCTTTGACGGTTTCGGGCGCTCCAGAGATTTGGATGATCCGGCCAGCTCCCGCTACTCCAACATTTGCCGCTTATGGGAGGCTTATCGTGATAACAAGGATGATCGAAGAAAAGACACGCCGAATGAATTCTGGTATCCGTTTTACTACTCCGGGTTAGGTACGCCCCTCAATGATGACGCCGCAAGCAACGCCATTATCTCCGGCGCATTGAAGGTCGCGACAAACGCCGGCAAGGCGGTGATGGACAAAGCAAAGTCGACCGCCAAGGAGGCAACAGGCGTAGACAAGCTGGATGGTGTCGCAAAGCTGGCTTCTCCGACCAAGATCGGAACCAAGGCCTTGAAGGATTCATTGTCGGAAATGTCGTTCAGGCCTGTCGTAAAAGCCTACAAGGACATCATCAAGGATATCAAGGAAGCACCCGAAAACATTCGCAATGTCTTGCGCCTGGCCGAGGGAAACGAGTGGGTGACGCGCGGCAAGGCATCGGTGCGCGGCCTGCTGTATGACGCCAGGAAAAATCCGTTGAAGGCAGGCTGGGCTGCGGCAAAAACGGTCTTTTCCGATCTGATCGTGGACTCCATTCCCTTGGTGAGAGACAGCAGAGCCGCCTCAACCGTGTTTGGAACAGGGGTGGATGCCAGGCTGACTGCCGCACTTGATCAGTTCGAGGCTGCCTGGAAGGATGCCAAGGCGCAGATCCCAAAGGTGCAACGGATTCAGGTTTCCGTATTTGGGGCGGATCGCGGCGCAGTCATCGCACGCGCGTTCGTCAATGAACTGGCGCGCAAATACAAGCGCGCCAATGCAGAAGATCTGGCCATCGAGGGCGACGCCATCGACATCAAGTTTCTCGGTATGTTCGATGCTGTATCGTCACTGATCCAAGAAAACAAGCTGATCGGTTTTCTGCCCTTGGTGGGCATGGTCAAGCAAAATTTCGGCGACCGTCCGCTAGGCGTGCCGCCAGCCGTCAAGAAATGTGTGCATTTTGCCGCCGCCCATGAACTGCGTTTTTATCAGCGGCTCGACAGTCTCGAGAAAACCCGTGGCGAGCAGTTTCTCTATCCGGGTACCAGCGAAGACATCACGGGTGGTGCGCCTGATGGCTCGATGGGATTTCGCGCAGAACTGCAGCGGGTAGCTTTGCGCGATATGCTCAACGAAGCACTGATGGCGGGCGTGATGCTCGACAGGATGGAAGATCTTGTGAAATATAAACGAGAAACTTTCTTGAAGTTTTCGCTGGCGGCCCCCATCAACGACGGCAAATCCAATTACCAGATGATGGACCTGATAGCCGCGTACCGGAAGATCGTTCCGCGTACGCAAGGTCTTGATTTTGCCGCGCACATGAAGGTGTTTATTCAATGGCTGGCGGTGCGATATCAATCGCCGGAGTTTCGCGCTTCGGTGACCAGTCACGCCGATGAAGTGAAGGCGGCGCAACGCGCCAAACAGAAACGCGTCGAGATCGCGCAGGCGGAGTTCGAGGCAGCACGAGCCGCAAAGCCATTCGATCAGGAGCGCTACGGGCGAGCCACAGGTGCCTTATTCAAGGCGCAACAGGACGATCAGAGTACGATGCAAAAGACGATTTATGAAGCGCATCGTCCTTTCGTCAGCGTGTGGGAACGGCTTGATTCCGAGTCCAAAAAAATCGTCGAGATGCGCGCACAAGAGCAAAAGCGGATCGATGATGAGCCACGCCGCAAGAGCCAATGGCAAAAATTGATGGATGAACGTGAAGCCCCCTGGCGGGCAAAGGGAATGAGTCCGCCTGGAATGCCGCCGACTTACCGCCCCGCCCGCCCCCTGATGAGCCCCGAAGAGTTCCTATTGGGTGACGCCTGGATCGCAGCCTCCAGCGGCAAGACAACACTGCCGGACGATGTCATGGCGCTGTTCGATCTGCTGGTGCACGACACGATGTTGACCAGTTGGCACGATCACTTGCTGTCTTCGACGCTTTATTTCCAGACGCGTGCGACCGATGCCTTCGGCGTGACCGATGCCAAGGAAGAAGATGAAACCCGCAAGCAAGACGATGCCAATGCCGCTCGCATCAAACAGATGCAGGATACGATGCAAATGCCGCGCATGAGCCAGGCAAGTCAATAGCAGGCAAGTTACGTGTGGGCTATGCTCGGCACGCAGAAACGCTCTTCTTCCAGCCTGACATCATCGCAATATTCACCGCCAGGATGACTTCCTCCTCTTGGTGCCAGCCCGCGGTAGAACGGTTATGGTGTCACATGAGTACGCAAAAAGAATGGCCACTGATCGCGAGATCAGTGGCCATTTCATTTCAGGCTGGCAGTTCAGTGCGCTCCGGCATCGGCGACCATCAGCGGCTTGCCGCCGTCAGGACGGTTGCGGTCCGAAGCCTGCTTGACCAGCAGCGCCACGGTCGAGACCAATGCAGCCGTGGCCACCACCGCGAACACTTCGCCAAAGCCCAGTTGACGGCGCGTCAGTTCGGCCACCAGGAAGGAACCGGCGATGCCGCCAAAGCGGCCCACGCCCAGCATCCACGCCACGCCGGTGGCACGACCACGGGTCGGGTAGTAAGCGGCGGCCAGCGCCGGCAGGGACGATTGCGCGGTATTCATCAGACTGCCGGCGACGAAGACTACCACCGTCAGTACACCCACATTGCCCGCCGCCTGGCCGATGGCAAACACGGCCACGGCGGTGGCGGCAAAGCCGATGGCGATGACCCGGTTGGCGTTGTAGCGGTCCATCAGCCAGCCGGCCAGGATGGCCCCCACGCCGCCCAGCGGGAACAGTGCAGCAATGAGCGTGGCCGTCCTGGGTGCCAGGCCGGCATCCTTGAACAGCACCGGCATCCAGTTCACCAGCGCATAGAAGATCACCAGCCCCATGAAGTAAGCCAGCCACAGCATGCAGGTGCCGATCAGGTAACGCGGTTCGAACAGCATGGCGATGCCGCTCTTGCCATTGGCGACGTCGCCCTGCGGGCCGGTCTCGGTCAGGGTGAAACGACTGACATTGGCCGCCGAGGAGGAGATGCGACGCAGGACCGCAGCGATGCGCCCGGCCGGGTAACCCTTGGCCACCATGTGGCGCACCGACTCCGGCAGGCTGGGCAGCATCACCAGCAACAGCAGCAGGGGAGCGGCACCACCCAGCATCAACACGCTGCGCCAGCCCCATAGCGGGATCATCCACGCGGCCAGGAAGCCGCCCAGCGCCGCTCCCAGCGGGAAGCCGCAGAACATGGCATTGGTCAGCATGGCGCGGCGGGCCGCCGGGCTGTACTCACTGGTGAGCGTGACGGCATTGGGCATGGCCGCGCCCAGGCCGAGGCCGGTCAGGAAGCGCAGGATGGTCAGCTCCTGCAGGTTGCCGGCGAAGGCCGAGCCCATGCAGGCGGTGCCCATCACCAGTACCGACAGCAGCAAGATCTTGCGACGGCCATAGCGGTCGGCCAAGGGACCTGAGGTCAGCGCACCGGCGGCCAGACCGAACAGGGCGGCACTGAGTACCGGCGCCAGGTCCGGCTTGGCGATGCCCCAGTCCTTGAGCAGCGACGGGGCGATGAAGCCGATGGCAGCCGTGTCGAAGCCGTCCAGCAGGACGACGAAGAAGCACAGCGCAAAGATCAGCCATTGATAACGCGAGAAGGGCTCGCGGTTGATGAAAGCCTGGACGTCCAGGGCAGGGGTTTGCGGTCTCATGTCTCTCTCTTCTGATTGTTGGGGGGTACGGCTGTTTTGTTTTTTTGTGCGAAAAGTATAAAACAATGCCGAACGAATGTGTTCGGTCATTGCGCATCTGTGCGGTAGGCGAACAAAATCGTGTTTTGTGAAGGAAAGCACAAAGGCCCCCGTCGGCCGGACCGCGGCAGGCAGGGGGAGAAGCTTGGATGAAGGAAATTGTCCAAAACCGGAGCGCAGCATGCGCGCCGGCCTCAGCCGGTTCTGCTCAGGGCGTGCGGATATGATCGATCAGCGCGATGGTGGCTTCATCCGGCGGCGGTGTGAGCAGGCTGACGATGACCATGGCGGCGATGCCGACCGGCACGCCGAAGATGCCTGCCGAGATCGGTGCGATATGGAACCACTGCCCGGCCACGCTGCCGCCGAAGGAGGGATTGGTATGCAGCATGTAATACACGCACATGAGGAAGCCGCAGACGATGCCGGCAATCGCTCCGGGCTGGTTGGCGCGTTTCCAGAAGACCCCCAGCACCAGTGCCGGGAACAGCGTGGAGGCTGCCAGCGAAAAGGCTGCGCCGACCATGGAGAGGATGTCGCCCGGTTTGAGCGAGGCCGCATAGGCCGCCAGCAAGGCCACCACCAGCAAGAGCAGCTTGGAGATGGTCACGCGCTTCTGTGTGGAGGCGCTCGGGTCGACCACCTTGTAATAGACGTCGTGCGAGAGGGCATTGGAGATGGTCAGCAGCAGTCCGTCCGCCGTCGACAGCGCCGCGGCCAGGCCACCTGCGGCCACCAGTCCGGAAACGAAATACGGCAGCCCGGCGATCTCCGGCATGGCCAGTACGATGATGTCGCCATCCATGGAAATCTCGCCCAGCTGCACCAGTCCGTCGTGGTTGAGATCATGGATGGAGACCAGCGGATTGAGCTTGTCCATGTTGGCCCAGTAATACACCCAGTCCGGCAAATGGCTGTAGCTGCTGCCCACCAGCGAGGTGTAGATGTCGTATTTCACCAGTACCGTCAGCGCCGGCACGGTGAGGTAGATCAGCATGATGAAGAACAGCGTCCAGAATACCGAACTGCGCGCCCCCGCCACGGTGGGCGTGGTGTAGTAGCGCATGAGGATGTGCGGCAAGGCGGCGGTGCCCAGCATCAGGCAGAACACCAGCGCCAGGAAGTTGTTGCGCTTGATGTCCGAGCTTTGCTGGTCGCGCCCGGGGAAGGGTTCGGTCTGCGACACCGGTGGTTGCGCTCGCGCCAGATTGGCCGCACGCGCCTCGGTCCATTTGCGTTCGGCTTCCTCGGGCGACTTGGGATAGGCCGACAGCGCCCGGCTGGCGGCCTTGATGTCGGCCAGCGAGGCGTGCGTATTGCGACGCACCTGGTCGACGTGGTTCTGCGCTTCCACGCGGCCGTCAAGCCAGGACTGCGGCAGGTGCTTCAGGCGGCGGTCGTAGTCATCGGCCTGCGCCTGGAAGATCTGACGCACTTCCTGTTCCTTGGGATCACTCTCCAGCCGGTGTTCCAGCGCCGAGAGCTTGGGCAGCACCGCGCCATAGGCCACCGGCGGTACCGGTACGGTGGCATGCTTGGCCGACAGCCAGATTACCGGGATCAGGTAGGCCAACAGGATGATGATGTATTGCGCCACCTGGGTCCAGGTGATGGCGCGCATGCCACCGAGGAAGGAGCACACCAGGATGCTGGCCAGTCCGAGGAAGATGCCGATGGAAAAGTCGATGCCGGTAAAGCGCGAGGTGATCAGGCCCACGCCATAGATCTGCGCGACCACATAGGTGAAGGAGATCAGGATGGTTGCTGCCACCGCCAGGATGCGGATCACGTTCACACCGTGGCTGCCGGGTTTGCCCGGATAGCGCGCGGCGAGGAAATCGGCGATGGTGTATTGCCCGAACTTGCGCAGGTAGGGTGCGATCAGCAAGGCCACCAGGCAGTAGCCGCCGGTCCAGCCGATGATGTAGGCCAGGCCGTCGAAGCCCTGCAGGTAGAGGCCGCCGGCCAGGCTGATGAAGGTCGCCGCCGAGATCCAGTCGGCGGCGGTGGCCATGCCGTTGAACAGCGGCGGCACGCGTCGTCCGGCGACATAGTATTCGGGCACGTCGGAGGTGCGGCAGACCACACCGATGCCGGCATACAGGCCGATGGTGACGAACAGGAACAGATAGCCGATCCATGAGCGCGGCATGCCTTCGTGCTCCAGGATGGCCAGTACGCACAGGAAGATGATGAAGCCCAGCGTGTAGAGGCCGTAGTAACGGCACAGGCGCCGGAAGAAATCCTTGTTACTCTCCATGCCAGGGCTCACCTTGTTCACGTCTGACCAGTTGTTCGATGCGGCGCATGCGGCGCAGGTAGATCACCACGATGGCCAGGTAGACCAGCATCATGCCCTGCGCGGCCATGTAGAAGGAGATCGGCCAGCCGAACAGGTGTACCTGATCCAGCTCGCGCGCGAAATAGATGAAGAAGAACGTGGCCAGGAACCACAGTGCCAGCAGCCAGGCCGTCATGCGGCGAGTGCGGTGCCATTGGTTGCCGGGGTCGTGGGGAGGGGCGCCGTGGTCCATGTCAGGTGATGTCGTCGAAGAAGGGCGTGTGCGGCATCATGCGAAAGCTCACGCGAAACAGGCTGCCCGGGTAGCGAGGATCGGTACTGCGCGGATTGTGCGTGACCTCGACTGCGGCCTCGTGCTGCTGCGCAATCTCGCGCACGATGGCCAGACCCAGGCCGCTGCCGGTGCTGGGTGTGCCGAGGATGCGATAGAAGCGCTCGAAGACGTTGGTGCGTTCGGCGGCCGGGATGCCGGGACCGTTGTCTTCCACTTCGAGGATGGCCAGGCCACCGCCCTCGTCGGTACGGGCGCGCACCGTGACCCGGCCATTGCCATCGTGCGGTGTGTAATGCAGGGCATTGTCCAGCAGGTTGGACAATAGTTCGCGCAGCATCACCGCATTGCCGGTGATGAGGATGGGGTGATCGGGCTGCTCGAAACCCAGATCGATGCGCTGGGTGAAGGACATCGGCACCCAGTCCTGCACCACGCTGCGCGCCAGTTCGTTGAGTTCCAGCGGCAACATGCCACCGGATTGTGATTGCTGGTTTTCGGCACGTGCCAGGGAGAGCAACTGATTGACCAGGCGGGTGGCGGTTTCCGAACTCTTGGCCAGTTGCTCCAGCGAGCGGCGCACGTCGTCCTGGTCCTCCTGGCGCAGCGCCAGTTCGGACTGCATGCGCATACCGGCCAGTGGGGTTTTCATCTGGTGCGCAGCATCGGCGATGAAGCGCTTCTGGATGGCGATGGTCTGCGACAGCCGCGCCAGCATGTCGTTGAGTGAGCGCACCAGGGGCGAGATTTCTTCGGGTACCTGGCCGGAATCGATGGGCGAGAGATCATCGGGGCGGCGTGCGCGGATGCGTTGCTGCAATTCCGACAGCGGAGACAGCCCGCGCGAGAGCGCGAACCACACCAGCGCCAGCGCCACCGGCAGGATCACGAACTGCGGCAGGATCACGCCCTTGATGATTTCATTGGCCAGCTGGGCGCGCTTTTCCAGCGTCTCGCCGACCTGCACCGTGGCCAGGCGCGGCTCGTGCTGGGCAGCGCGCTGGGCCGGGCTGCGGCGCAGGTCTACTTGCAGGGTGGCGATGCGCACGTCGCTGCCGTGCAGGATGTCATTGCGGAACTGCACCGTGCCCAGCGTGGCGCGCTCATCTTCTCCAGGTGGCTGGGGCATGTCGACGTCGCCCTCCACATATTCGCCGTTGGGGCCGGTGACCTTGTAGTAGATGTTGTCGATGTCATCGGCCCGCAGCAGGTCGCGCGCCGACACCGGCAATCTCGCCACCACCTTGCCATTGACTTCCGAGACCTGCTGCGCGAGCACGGTCACGCTGTCTTCCAGGGCGCGGTCGAAGGGCTGGTTGGCGATCGACTGTGCAATCAGATAGGTGATGGCGATGCTCATCGGCCACAGCAGCAGCAGCGGCGCCAGCATCCAGTCGAGGATCTCGCCGAAGAGCGAACGCTGGATGCGTTCGACCGGCTGCGTGGCCAGGGCGGCGCGGCGTTTCTTGCGGGGGGCTGGGGCGGCAGGCGCCTCCTGTGCCGGCTCGGCAGGTGAGGCAGCCGCAGGGGAGGGATCGCGCGCGGTCATCGGTTCTCAGCGCGCGGCTGTCGGGGCCAGTGCCGCGGAGGGCGCGCCGTCAAGCCGCGCCGCTGGAGACTGCCAGCGGTGCGGCACCGGTCTCGGGCAGCTTTTCCAGGCAATAGCCGAGTCCGCGCACGGTGGCGATACGTACGCCGCCGACCTCGATTTTCTTGCGCAGACGATGGACATAGACCTCGATGGCATTGTTGCTGACTTCCTCTCCCCATTCGCACAGGTGGTCCACCAGCTGTTCCTTGGAGACCAGGCGACCCGTACGTTGCAATAATACTTCCAGCAGGCCCAGTTCCCGTGCCGACAGCTCCAGCATCTGCTCGCCGATGTAGGCGATGCGGCCGACCTGGTCGAAGGACAGCGGTCCATGCCGGATGACGGTCGGACCACCACCGGCACCGCGCCGGGTCAGGGCGCGCACCCGCGCTTCCAGTTCGGAGAGGGCGAAGGGCTTGGCCATGTAATCATCGGCACCGAGATCGAGTCCCTGGACGCGCTGTTCGACCGAGTCCGCCGCCGTCAGGATCAGCACCGGCAGGCGCGAATTGCGCGCGCGCAGGCGGCGCAGTACTTCCAGACCGGACATCTTGGGCAGGCCCAGGTCCAGGATCAGCAGGTCGAAATCCTGGGTGGACAGGGCCGAATCAGCTTCCACCCCGTTCTTGACACAGTCGGCTGCATAGCCGGAATGGCGCAGGGAACGGGTCAGGCCGTCGGCCAGTACGCTGTCGTCTTCAGCAAGGAGGATGCGCATAGGAATCGGTCAGCGGGGCGGCCCGGCTGAAATGTCTCGGATGGTTGAATTATTGTGCTGGCTTTTCATTCATATTCCACTAATTGCAATCTCAATGCAAATCAGGGATATCCTGAGGCAGCCTGTCCTTGACGGAGGTCATCTTGTTGCCTTTAAGTGTAACAATTGAAGGCGGGTCATTGAAGTTGGGCGCTTAGGCCTTATAGTAGTGAGCGTCAGCAAGATTTACTTGCTGACGGCGCAATTTTTGTTGATATAATTTCTCGCATCCATTGCTGGAAAAATCTGATGAAACGTTTGTGGGTCCTCCTGCTGATCTGTCTGTTACCGGTGCAAGTTTTTGCAGCGGTGCTGACGTACGCCAGCTCGATGGCCGCCACCGACTTCTCGGTACCGGCCCCGGTGCAAGCCGCCGTGGCGACCCAGCATCTGGTTTTCAAGACCGTTTCCCTGTCCGACCAGGCCCCCGCCGTGGGTGAGGACCAGTCCCATGCCGCGCTCTCCGACGTGGCTGGCAACGACGACGACAGCACCGGCTATGCCGACAACGGTGAAGACTTCTCCACGCACGCCGGCATCGGTGACGAGCCCGTGCTGATGCAATCCCTGGCCATGGTGCCGCAAACCTCCCGCCTGGCGCCCGCTCTGCGTAGCGATGCCGCCCTGCAACCCCCGTTCCTGCCGCGCGCAGGACGTCCCCCCCGGGCCTGATCCCGTCGCCACGCGCGACAGGACTTGCTGCGCCCGCTGAACTGCCCCTGATTGCCTGAGGCTTCGCGTCGTGCGACAGCAGGATCCTGCGCGTGTGCGACCAGCGCCGGCCTGCCCGCGCCGCTGCTGATCCCGCCGGGCACACCTGTTCCAGACATTCCAGAATCACGGCCGATGTGACCGCATCACATCATCAGAATCCTCTAGGAGATAGCATGAAAAAAGCATTTGTCGCGCTGATAGTGGCGGTCATGACGCTGTCTGTTGGCATGTCGGCCGTCGAAGCCAAGCGTCTTGGCGGTGGCGGTTCGATCGGCAAACAGTCTTCCAGCGCCAGCCGTCAGGCGCAGAGCCCTGCCCCGATGCAGCAGAACCAGGCCGCCGCTGCCAAGCCGGCCGCTCCTGCTGCGGCTCCGGCTGCCGCAGCCGCCAAACCGAGCATGTGGAAGGGCCTGCTGGGTGGCGCCCTGCTGGGCCTGGGTCTGGGCGCGCTGCTGTCGCACTTCGGCCTGGGTGGCGCACTGGCCAGCATGATCAGCACCATCCTGACCGTGGCCCTGATCGCCCTGGCAATCATGTTCGTCATCCGCATGTTCCGCCGCAAGTCGGAGTCGGCACAAGCCTCGCAACCGGCACCGGCCTGGGCCAGCGCCGCACCGCAAGCAGCTGATACCCAATCGGCCACGCCGCAGATCGGCTCCATGCTCAAGACCGACCAGTCCGCCGCAGCGACCACCCAGAGCGGTTTTGGTGGCGGTTTCGGCAACGCCGAGGCAGCCCCTGCCTACGGCATCCCGGCCGGTTTCGACACCGTGGGCTTCGTGCGCAATGCCAAGACCTACTTCATCCGCCTGCAAGCGGCATGGGACAAGGCTGACATCAACGACATCCGCGAATTCACCACCCCCGAGATGTTTGCCGAGCTGCGCCTGCAGATCCAGGAACGCGGTGCGGTCGCCAATCAGACCGATGTGGTCTCGCTGGATGCGGAAGTGCTGGGCGTGGAAACGGTGGGCAATGATTACCTTGCCAGCGTGAAGTTCTTCGGCTTCATCAAGGAAGACCCGACCGCCTCGCCAGTCCAGTTCGCCGAGATCTGGAACCTGTCCAAGCCGGCTGCCGGTCAGGGCGGCTGGGTGCTGGCAGGTATCCAGCAGCTCGATGCAGTCCAGGCCTGAGCTCTGGGCCAGTAGCCTGCAAGAATTGGCAAGAACGTTCACGTAGTACGTATTTGTTTGGCGCGGAAGGCGGCGGTTAGTGGATGAGCGTCGCCAGTCCGTTTTACCGCCGGCTTTTGCCGGCGGTTTTTTTTGTTCACTTCGTTTGTCATTGCGCGCCTGAATTTCTCTTCATTTCGGCCCGGAACCGCCCAGATGGCGCGGCTTTCCTCTGCGCTCCCGTCCTTTTCCTTCCTGTTGCTGCTCGCCAATAAAAAAGCACCGCCTTGGCGGTGCTTGTGGTGCTGGTGCCCGGGGACTTCCCATGGACTTACGGCAGGCACAACTCGAACAGCGCACCGCCCTCGGGATGATTGGATAGCCGCGCTTCCCCGTGCCGGGTCTCCTTGTTGTGGGCGGTGGCAATCGCATTGCACAAGTCCATGCCCAGTCCGGTGGAGGGCTTCTTTTCCTGGGTGCCGATGCCGGGGCCGTCGTCGCGTACCGTGAAGATCACCCCACCCTCCGGATGCTTGCGGCAGCCCAGCGCGATCTGCGAACGCGCAAAGCGGCTGGCATTCTGGAGTGCCGCTTCCAGCGCCAGTGCCACCAGGTGTTCATCGAAGAAGCCGATGAGCGGCATGTCGGTTTCGTCCACCTGCAGCAGGATGTCACTGCTGCGGGCCACGCCGTGCTCGCGCACCAGCGCATCGAGGAAGTCCAGCGGCGAGACCGCCTCGACCTGCGCGCGCAGGCCCTGGGAGTCGGCCTTGTAGAGGGTCAGGAAGGCGATCAGCTTTTCCTGCAGGGCCAGACAGGTGACATGGGCCTGCTGGACGCGCGGCACGTCGTCGGACAGGCGGCGCAATTCCCCCTCCAGCACGCCCAGGGAGTTTTTGATGTCGTGAATGATGATCGCGGCAAGCTTGGGATCCATGGTCAGCTCTTCGGGGCTACTTTGGTCAGGGTGTCGCGCAGGAACTTGTGCATCTTGGCGACTCTATCGTTGCCGGGAATCAGACGGTCCAGGGTGGCCAGGTAGCGGCGCACGCGCTTGACATAGTCTTCGTTCCAGCCGCGCTGGCTCATCCAGAGCAGGTGCAACTGGGCCGAGGCCAGCAGCACGCCGGTGTTCTCGGGCATGCTGGCCAGCGCTTCCTCCAGCTTGGCCAGCGACTCGTCGGGCTTGGCGCTGCGCATCAAGGCATTGGCTTCGGCGATGATGCTCATGCACTGCTTGACGGCACCGTCGATGAGTTCCTCGGCCAGGTTGGCGCGACCGGTATCGGCCAGCACCTTGCGCGCCAGCATCTGCAGGGTCTTGTTCTCGTGGTCGGACTTGACTGCCTCGGCGATCAGCTTGGCGCCTTCCTCGTCCTTGCCCATCGAGAAGGCGGCCTTGGCCAGGGCCAGGGTGGCGGTATCCGAGGCTTCCTTGCCGGCGGCCTGGCGGGCCGTCTCGAAGGCCTGCTGGGCCGAAATGGTATCCCCCAACTGAACGTAGGCCTGGGCTTGCACTGCGGCCTGGGCGGAGACGAAGATGTTGGATTCCTCGTAGCGACGTGGCGCGCTTTCCAGCAGACGCAGGGCGGCATCGGGATCGCCGCTGTCGATGTGGACCTGGGCCAGCGAGAGCAGGTCGGTCGGCTGTGCCGTGAGCGAACCCTTGGTGTGCTTGAGGACGCGGTCATAGGCTTCGCGCGCCTGATCCAGGTGGCCGCTGCGGTAGGCCACGTCGCCTACCAGCCGACTGCGGCGCGCCGAGGGAATGATCTCGGAGGACTTGGTCAGCGCCTCCAGCGCGCCTTCCTGGTTGCCCTGGGCTTCGTCGATCTGCGCCAGCAGGTCGTAGGCGGCGATGAACTGCTTGTTCTGCGCCAGCACGTCCTCCACGATCACGCGCGCATCATCCATCTGGCCGGCCACGATATTGCAGCGGGCCAGTCCGATCTTGGCCCACACCAGGTCGTCGCGCATGGCCAGGGCCTGCTTGTAGACCTCGCGCGCCTCGTCGATGCGGCGCTGCTCGATCAAGAGCGTGCCCTTGGTCTTCATGATTTCCACGATCCACTTGGGCGCAGCCTTGAGCACGCTGTCGCATTCGAGGATGGCACCGGCGAAGTCCTTGCGCTTCATCTTCTCGGTCACCGGCAGCATGGCGTGCTGCTTTTCCAGCAGGCGGTCCACGCGCTCGGCGATGCGGCTGGCCGTCAGCGGCTTCAACATGTAGGCGTCGGGCTGGAACTCGGCTGCGCTGGCTACCAGGTTGTAGCCGCTCTCGGCGGTCACCATGATGAACATGCAGGTCGGCGAGAGCATGTTCTGCGTACGGAAGAACTCCAGCAACTGCTGGCCGTTGCTTTCCTTGTTGAGGTTGTAGTCGCAGATGATCAGGTCATAGGTACCGGATTGCACGAAGCGGATCGCTTCGTCGGGCGTGGCGGCCTGGTCGACCTTGGTCACGCCAAGCTGCCCGAGGTGCATGCGGATGTTCTGGCGCATCGTCGGCATGTCGTCGATGACCAGGCAGCGCAGGGCGCTGATATGGCTGAAAGGCACTAAACTCATGAGAACGTTCTGTAAAGCGATCTGTGAGACGATCTGTTCGGGATTGCGGAAAGCCGGGGCAGCATGATTGCCGCAGCGCAATATCGTGCACGATGACGACGATTGCATGCCAGTTGACCTCGGCTGACCAATTATTCCTACCAATGCGCGAGTGTGCCGCTTTTTTTCCTTCCACGCATCATTCCTCTGCGATTTATGAAGTTTTTGGCTGGGCGGGCTCTCGTATAATTGTGGTTTTCGCCTCGGGATGAATCGAGAGCCGAGAAAAAGGCTTGCACCGGGCACTGTTTTTTTATACAGTATCGCTCTATCGGGGCGGTCATCCACTGCCGCCGAGCAACATCAGCAAGACCTATCAGCAAGACCTCCCCCTGACACCCGTCTTCACGACATTTTGCCGAGAGAGATTTATGGACGACAAAAAAGCTGCGAACAACTCTGAAAAGAGCAAGGCGCTGGCCGCCGCGTTGGCACAGATTGAAAAGCAGTTTGGCAAGGGCTCGGTGATGCGCATGGAAGACGGCGTCATCGCCGAGGAAATCCAGGCCGTTTCCACCGGCTCCCTGGGCCTGGACATCGCCCTGGGCATCGGTGGCCTGCCGCGTGGCCGGGTCATCGAGATCTACGGTCCGGAATCCTCCGGCAAGACCACCCTGACCCTGCAGTCGATCGCCGAGATGCAGAAGCTGGGCGGTACCTGCGCCTTCATCGACGCCGAGCACGCCCTCGACGTCACCTACGCCCAGAAGCTGGGCGTGAACCTGAACGACCTGCTGATTTCGCAGCCAGATACCGGCGAACAGGCCCTGGAAATCTGCGACGCCCTGGTGCGTTCGGGTGCCGTGGATCTGATCGTGGTCGACTCCGTGGCCGCGCTGACCCCCAAGGCTGAAATCGAAGGCGACATGGGCGATTCCCTGCCCGGCCTGCAGGCCCGCCTGATGTCGCAGGCGCTGCGCAAGCTGACCGGTAGCATCAACCGTACCAACACCACTGTCATCTTCATCAACCAGATCCGCATGAAGATTGGCGTCATGTTCGGCAACCCGGAAACCACCACCGGCGGCAATGCGCTGAAGTTCTACGCCTCCGTGCGCCTGGATATCCGCCGCACCGGGTCGATCAAGTCGGGTGACGAAGTCATCGGCAGCGAAACCAAGGTCAAGGTCGTCAAGAACAAGGTCGCGCCGCCGTTCCGCGAAGCCCACTTCGACATCCTGTATGGCGAAGGCACTTCCCGCGAAGGCGAAATTCTGGACCTGGGTTCCGAGCACAAGGTAGTCGAGAAGTCCGGCGCCTGGTACAGCTATAACGGCGAACGTATCGGCCAGGGCAAGGACAACGCCCGCAACTATCTCAAGGAACATCCGGAACTGGCCCGCGAGATCGAGAACAAGGTCCGCGTCGCCCTGGGCGTGCCGGAACTGGCCGGTGGCGAAGCGGAAGCCAAGGCTTCCTGAGTCCCCGCCTAAAGGATTCAAGCGCTATCGCGGCGACAGGGTTTGCCTGAGCCTTGGAGGCCGTGATGGTGCTTGTTGATCTCTCTGTGCCGCGCCGTGTTGGCGGTCTCGGAGAGAGGCAATACCGCAGTACTGCAAGTTCGCAACATGCCAAGACCCCCGATCAGCCTGAAAGCACGGGCGCTCAAATATCTCTCTTCACGTGAGCATAGTCGCCTGGAACTTGCGCGTAAGCTTGCCCCTTACGCGCAAGAGGGCGATGACATCGAAGCCCTCCTGCAATGGCTGGAGCAATCCCGTTTTCTCTCCCAGGAACGTTTTTCCGAATCGCTGGTGCATCGTCGCTCGGCGCGTTACGGCAATCAGCGCATCTTTTCCGAGCTTCATGGTCACGGCATCGAAGGTGAAGCCATTGCCGAATTGAAGGCTGATCTGGCGGCAGGCGAGGGCGAGCGTGCCGCGCAGGTGTTGCGCCGCAAGTATGACGCCCCCCCAGCGGATGCCGAAACCCGGGCGAAACAGATGCGTTTCTTGCAGCAGCGCGGCTTTTCCCATCGCAGCATCCGCGAAGCCTTCCAGAAGGCCTGGGCGGATGATGAAGACGCCCTCTGACAGCTCCAATAGCAGGATAGACCTGCTCGGTACAGCTTTCCCGTTGTTCTCACAAAATCCGCCAGGACAGCCCGTCCTGATCCCGTCACATGGTAATCCAGCGGCTTTGCAGTTGCTGATAGCGCTACCAGCCAACAGGCTGCGTGGCGTGTGCTAGAATTCGGAAGTTTTTGCTGCGGCGCGCAAGCCTGAGGAGATACTGCATGTTGCCGGTTCGTTAAAACGGCGCAACGGTGCAAGGCCCACGTCAGGAGCAGGAATGGATAATGCGAACGCTTCGGCGCAAGCTGGCGTGTTTCGAATATCAGACCAACTAAAGCAGACGGCATGAACATGCCCAATTCTACGAATTCACTCGCAACCCGCGCAGCTCACGCCTGCGCCCGACTCCATCCGGCAACGGATGCGACACCCGCCTGCGGGTTGCAGTCTGCTTTCTGGTCGGCCGGCTCGATGCCGGCTACCGAATTTCAATCCGGCAAGTTTCATTCATTCAGTGTCTAAAGGGAAGCTCCCATGAAAATCCATGAGTATCAGGGTAAAGAAATCCTGCGCCAGTTCGGCGTAACCGTGCCGCGCGGCATTCCTTGCATGTCGGTCGACGAAGTCGAAGCGGCAGCCCAGAAGCTCGGCGGCCCGGTGTGGGTCGTCAAGGCCCAGATCCATGCAGGCGGTCGCGGCAAGGGCGGTGGCGTGAAGGTGGCCAAGTCCATCGAGCAGGTCAAGGAATACGCCAACCAGATCATGGGCATGCAGCTGATCACCCACCAGACTGGCCCTGAAGGCCAGAAGGTCCGTCGCCTGCTGATCGAAGAAGGCGCTGACATCAAGAAGGAACTGTACGTTTCCCTGGTGACCGACCGCGTTTCGCAAAAGGTCGTGCTGATGGCCTCCAGCGAAGGCGGCATGGACATTGAAGAAGTCGCCCACAGCAACCCGGAAAAGATCCACAACGTCATCATCGATCCGATCGATGGCCTCACCGACGCGCAAGCCGACGACGTGGCCGCCAAGATCGGCGTGCCTGCCGAATCGATCCCGGCTGCCCGCCAGAACCTGCAAGGTCTGTACAAGGCCTACTGGGAAACCGACGCTTCCCTGGCTGAAATCAACCCCCTGATCCTGACCGGCGACGGCAAGGTCATCGCCCTGGACGCCAAGTTCAACTTCGACTCCAACGCCCTGTTCCGCCACCCGGAAATCGTCGCCTACCGCGACCTGGACGAAGAAGATCCGGCTGAAGTCGAAGCCTCCAAGTTCGATCTGGCCTACATCTCCCTGGACGGCAACATCGGCTGCCTGGTCAACGGCGCCGGCCTGGCCATGGCCACCATGGATACCATCAAGCTGTTCGGCGGCGAGCCGGCCAACTTCCTGGACGTGGGCGGCGGTGCCACCACCGAGAAGGTCACCGAAGCCTTCAAGATCATGCTGAAGAACCCCGAACTGAAGGCCATCCTGGTCAACATCTTCGGCGGCATCATGCGCTGTGACGTGATCGCCGAAGGCGTGATCGCGGCTTCCAAGGCCGTTTCGCTGAAGGTGCCCCTGGTGGTCCGCATGAAGGGCACCAACGAAGACCTGGGCAAGAAGCTGTTGGCCGATTCCGGTCTGCCGATCATCTCGGCCGATTCCATGGAAGAAGCCGCCCAAAAGGTCGTGGCAGCTGCCAAGTAAGTAACCCAACACGCCAGCCTGCGCGGCGCGAGCCGCCGGCTGCAAGCCATTGCAGCCCAGGCGCCGCCCGCGGCGCAGGCATCACAGTCAAGGAAGAGAAATGTCGATCCTCATCAACAAAGACACCAAGGTCATCACCCAAGGTATCACCGGCAAGACCGGCCAGTTCCACACCCGCATGTGCCGCGACTACGCGAACGGCAAGAATGCCTTCGTCGCAGGCGTGAACCCGAAGAAGGCCGGTGAAGACTTCGAAGGCATCCCCATCTATGCCAACGTCACCGAAGCCAAGAACGCCACCGGCGCAACCGTTTCCGTGATCTACGTGCCGCCCGCCGGCGCTGCTGCTGCCATCTGGGAAGCCGTTGAAGCCGAGCTGGACCTGGCCATCTGTATCACCGAAGGCATCCCCGTGCGCGACATGCTGGCCCTGAAGGACCGCATGGCCAAGGCCGGTTCCAAGACCCTGCTGCTGGGCCCGAACTGCCCCGGCCTGATCACCCCGGACGAAATCAAGATCGGCATCATGCCCGGCCACATCCACAAGAAGGGCCGCATCGGCGTGGTTTCCCGCTCGGGCACCCTGACCTATGAAGCCGTGGGTCAGCTGACCGCCCTGGGTCTGGGCCAGTCCTCCGCCGTCGGTATCGGTGGCGACCCGATCAACGGTCTGAAGCACATCGACGTCATGAAGGCCTTCAACGACGATCCGGACACCGATGCCGTCATCATGATCGGTGAAATCGGTGGTCCTGACGAAGCCAACGCTGCGCGTTGGATCAAGGACAACATGAAGAAGCCGGTGGTTGGCTTCATCGCCGGCGTGACCGCGCCCCCGGGCAAGCGCATGGGCCACGCAGGTGCCCTGATCTCCGGTGGTGCCGACACCGCCGAAGCCAAGCTGGCCATCATGGAAGAGTGCGGCATCAAGGTCACCCGCAACCCGTCCGAAATGGGCCGTCTGCTGAAGTCCGTGCTGTAATCGGCGTCTGGCTGAACCAGCCACAGCAGCAAGATCAGTACCCGCAAGACCAGCATGGGGAGCTCCGGCTCCCCATGTCATTTTTGGAGAGCTGCCCTAAAGGGCGGGCACTCATCGCGCACGGCGCGGTCATCCAGCCATGTGCCCGATCCGAGGCGCTGTTTTTCCAAGAGGACATACATGGAATTCCTGACCAACCTGAACTGGGTGGCAGTGGCGCAGATCATCCTGATCGACATCCTGCTCGGCGGCGACAATGCCATCGTCATTGCGCTGGCCTGTCGCAACCTGCCCGACCAGCTGCGCATGAAGGGGATCGTCTGGGGTACCGTGGGCGCCATCGGCATCCGCATTGCGCTCATCGCCTTTGCCGTGACGATGCTGCAATTGCCTTTCCTGAAGCTGGTCGGCGGCGTCCTGTTGCTGTGGATCGGCATCAAGCTGCTCAATGAAGACGACGATCACGCCGACATCAACGGCAGTGACCGCCTGTGGGGTGCGGTCAAGACGGTGATCGTGGCGGACCTGGTGATGAGCCTGGACAACGTGATTGCCATCGCCAGTGCAGCCGAGCAAGCGGCGGGCGAGCACCAGTTGCTGCTGGTGGTGTTCGGCATTGTGGTCAGTATCCCCATCATCGTCTGGGGCAGCACCCTGGTATTGAAGCTGATGGAGAAATTCCCGGTCATCGTCACCCTCGGCGCGGCCTTGCTGGGCTACATCGCAGGTGGCATGATCTTCAGCGACGTGGCCGTGCAGGGCTGGCTCAAGGGCCTCATCGCCGACACCGAATTCGTGCTGCCGGGGGCAGCCGTCCACCTGAGTCTGCCGGGCCTGGTCGGCGCGCTGGGGGTGGTGCTGACCGGCTTCACGCTCAAGCGCAGGAAGCAGGAGCGGCAGGGGCCTGCCCTCTGATCCGCCCAAGCCCGCTCTCCCTGCTTGAGCCATATCAGCGCCATGGCCCCACAAACCTGATAGCTTTGCAATTTTTTCGCTAGTGCGCATGACCGGCGCTGCCGATACTGGCAACGCCCTTTTCTTTTTTACGAGGATCCCATGAAACCCGTCGTCACCCGTCGCCCCCAACAAGGCTTTACTTTGCTCGAACTGATGGTCACGCTGGCCATCATCGGCATTCTTGCGATGCTGGGCGCCTCGCAATATCAGGACTACATCGCCCGTGCGCGCGTTTCGGAAGGCTTCAACCTGGCCGAGCCCTACAAGCTGGCCGTGACCGAGCAGATCAGCTCCAACAATGGTGTCTTCACCGTGGCGCAACTGGGCCTGCCGGCCTTCACGGCGACCGACAACGTCAGCAAGATCGAGGTCTCTCCCATGGAAAAGCGTGGCGTGGGCGGCGTCATCACCATCACCTACGGCCCGCGCGTGGGTGACGGCGGCACCCTGACGCTGACGCCCACCATCACCTCCGGCACGATTCAGTGGCAATGCGCAGCCAAGGATGTCAAGCAAGCCCCCACTCCGGAAGGCGCCACGCCCAACACCGGTTTCGTCGCCGGTACCCTGCCGGCCAAATTTGCACCGGCCAACTGCCGAGGTTGATTCGCAGGTGCACGCTGCGGATTCCGGCAAGAAAAAAACGCGCCCTCGGGCGCGTTTGTCTTATCCACGGGAGCATCGGACCGCAGCCCTGGCTCAGGGCCGCGCCATGCTGATGTCACTCTTGCCGCCGCGCTTTTCGGTCACGCAGATATCGGTCATGACCATGCTCTTGTCGACCGCCTTGCTCATGTCATAGACCGTCAACAGTCCTACCTGGACGGCCGTCAGCGCTTCCATCTCCACCCCGGTCTTGCCGAAGGTTTCCACGCGCGCGGTACAGCGCACCGATGAGCTGGCCGCATCAGTCTCGAACTCCACCGACACATGCGTCAACGCCAGCGGATGGCACAGCGGGATCAGTTCACCGGTACGCTTGGCCGCCATGATGGCGGCGATGCGGGCGATGCCCAGGACGTCTCCCTTCTTGGCGGTGCCGGCTTCGATGATGGCCAGCGTGGCCGGCTGCATGCGGATCACGCCCGTGGCCAGGGCCACGCGGTGAGTCTCGTTCTTGCCGCCGACATCGACCATGTGCGCTTGTCCGCCCTGGTCGAAGTGAGTGAGGCCGCCGTTGGGCGCGGGTTCGCCGGATGTGCTCATGGTGATGTACTGAAGATGAAATGAAGGGAAAGGAGCGGGTATCATAGCAGGCAGCCCGCAGCGCACGCTGCCTCTCCTTTTTCCTGTCCGACATTGATGACTGGTCCATGCAGCGAACCGTGACTGATCCTTCCCGCCGACCCTTGCGTCGCCTGCTCATGCCTGCCGTGAGTGCCGCCTGTTTCTTGCTGCCCGCTGCCCCGTTGACGCTGCTGCCGCATCCCGGCGTGGCCCAGGGTTTGCCGACGCTGGGCGATACCGAACGGGAAGGGCTCTCGCCACTGATGGAGCGCAAGCTGGGCGAAGAGATCATGCGCGACATCCGCACCGATCGTGATTACGTCGACGATGGTCCGGTCTCGGAATACCTCAACAATTTCGGCCAGCACCTGGTCTCGATTCATCCTGAAGTGCGTGGCGAGGCGGGGTTCGACTTCCAGTTCTTCATGGTGCGTGATCCCATGCTCAACGCCTTCGCGCTGCCGGGCGGCTTCATCGGCGTCAACAGCGGGCTGCTGCTGGCGGCGCAGTCGGAGTCCGAACTGGCCGGTGTGATGTCGCACGAAATCGGCCACGTGGCCCAACGCCACATCGCCCGCATGCTGGGCCAGCAGAAGCAGAATTCGATGATCCAGCTGGCCGCCATCGTGCTGGGCGCACTGGCCGGCGTGTCCAAGGCCGGGGGCGATGCCGCCATGGCGACCATGATGGGGGGCACCGGGCTGGCCGTGCAGCGCCAGCTCAACTTCAGCCGCGACGCCGAACGCGAAGCCGATCGCATCGGCCTGCAGATCATGCGCGACGGCGGTTTTGATCCGTCCGGCATGGTGACCTTCTTCGGTCGACTGCAAGCGGCCTCGCGCAACTACAGCGATGCCGTGCCGCCCTACCTGATGACGCACCCGCTGACCACCGAACGCATCGCCGACATCCAGGCCCGCATCCGCGAGCAGCGCTACAAGCAGCGGGTGGACAGCCCTGAATTCCAGCTGGCGCGCGCCCGTACCCAGGTCTTGCAGAATGACGGCGTACAGGGATTGCGCGACAACGTCGCCAAGTTCACCGACCAGGCCAAAGGCAATACCAAGCTCATGACGGCCGCCGCCAAGTACGGACTGGCCTACGCCTACTATCGCCAGAACCGTTTCGAGCAGGCCGAGACGGCCTTGAAGGAGGCGCAGGAGGCAGCCGTTCCGATGAAGACCGGCATCTTCTTCGGCAGTCTGGACATCGATATCAAGATCGCCCGCAAGCAGACCCAGCAGGCTCTGCAGGTGGCGGAGACCTTGCGCCAGCAGTTTCCCATCTCGCGCGCTATCGCGCGCCAGTATGCCGATGCCCTGATCGCCGCCAGGCGCTATGACCAGGCCGTGGCTTACCTGCGCGACCAGGCACAGCTGTATCGCTCGGACGCCCAGGTGCAGGAGTTGCTGGCCAAGGTCTACGCCGCCCAGGGGAAGCAGGCCTTGCAGCACCTGGCACTGGCGCAATCCTATGCACTCAACGGCAGCCTGCTGGCCGCCATCGATCAGCTGGGAATTGCACGCAAGGCACCGGATGCGACCTTCTACGACCAGTCGCAGGTCGACGCCCTCGAGCGCGAATGGAAGGCGCGCTGGAAGGATGAGCAGAAAGATCTGAAAGAGCGCGGCTGAGCACCGGCCGGAAAGTCAGTACTGGCGGGGGTTGGCGACGAATCTGAAGGTTTCTTCCAGGTGGTCGCTGGCGATGCGTTGCAGGGCCAGTTCCTGTCCCTTCCAGATGAAGGAAAGTGTCAAATCGTCGCTGCCCTCCAGCCACCGCAGCAGGGCGTCTTCGTCGGCATGATCGGCCGGATGCAGACAGGGCAGCAAGCTCGCCAGGTCACGGTCATCGACCCCGGCAACGATCTGGTCACTGCGCAGATAGAGCCGTCCGCGCTCATCCATCCAGGCGGCATCGACCTGCTCCACCGCGCCCTGCGTATGCAGCAGCAGGGCGGGGGCATTCTGGTCCGCGCCGGGCTGGGTGCGCAGCAGATGCGGCATCCATTCCAGATCGACATAGACCCGCTGCGGCCCGTTCTGGAAATACCAGCGTCCCGTGTCGTCGGCGGCATAGTTGCGTTCGATGAAGGCCAGCAGGGCAGGGTGGCGAATCGGATCGCCGGCCAGCTTCAGTTGCTGTGCCCGTTCATCGCGCATGCGCCACTGGCCGCGCGCGTCCAGCCGCAGCCAGCCGAAGCAGTGCGGTACGTTGGGCCAGCGGGCCATGGCCTGGTGGACGATCTCATCCATGGGCCAGCTCCGGGCGGACGTCGAAGGCACTCTCGGCCCGGCCTTCGAGGAAATGAAGTAGTCGCTGCGGCAGCCACGCCAGGCTGCCCGGCGGCCCCCCTGCGGCAAAGCCGACATGTCCGCCCTGTTCGGGATATTCCAGCACCACTTCCGGCGCCGCCGAGCGTGGCAGATGGCGGGCCGGCAGGAAGGGATCGTTCTGCGCATTCAATACCAGCGTGGGCACGCTGATGTCGTGCAGGATGTGCTTGGCGCTGGCGCGGTCCCAGTAATCGTCGGTATTGCGATAGCCGTGCAGGGGCGCGGTGACCGCGTTGTCGAAGGCATACAGATCGCGCGCCGACAGCAGGGCATCGCGGTCGAACAGGCCCGGGAACTGCTCCAGCTTGGCCAGGCACTTGGGCCGCATGGTGCGCAGGAAGACCCAGGTATAGAGCCGGTTGAAGCCGCTGGCCAGGGCCGCGCCGCCACCGGCCAGATCCAGCGGGGCCGATACCGCGCAGGCGGCATCGACGATCTCGGCCTCGTGCTGCGATTCGCCCAGCCAGCGCAGCAGCGCATTGGCACCGAGCGACACACCGCAGGCGTACAGGTGGGTGGCGGCCAGGTCTTGCTGGCGCAGCTTGAGGCGACGGATGATCCAGTCCAGCTCGGCGCTATCGCCCGAGTGATAGAAGCGCGGTGCCAGGTTGATTTCACCCGAGCAACCGCGAAAATGCGGAATTGCCCCATGCCAGCCACGCCGCTCTACCTCTGCCATGAGTGCGCGGCTGTAGTGGCTGTCGGACGAGCCTTCCAGCCCGTGGAACAGCAGCAGCAGCGGTCGTCCCGGCTGACCATCGACGAAATCGATGTCGATGAAGTCGCCATCCGGGGCTTCCCAGCGCTCGCGCCGGTAGGCCACCTGCGGCTTGGGCAGGAAGGTGGACGGATAGATGGTCTGGAGATGGCCGCCGGGAAGCCAGCGGGGCGGGACGTAAAGCATGATGCAGCCTTGCTCGGAATCGGATGGCGCAAGCGCCTGTGGATAAATCAGGCCGCCGTCAATGCAGCATGGCCCCGCTGATCACCGGCTCCACCGGTGCCGCACCGGGGGCTACCGACGCGTGGTGCATCACCAGGCGCCAGCCCAGGGCAGTCTTGAGGTAGACATTGGTGGCGATGACGTGCACGTCGGGTTGCGGCTCGCCGCCGTGGTCGATGTCTTCCACCACGCTGTGCACGGCGGTCATCATGTTCTGGGTGGCGTGCAGCTGGCGCGGGCGGATATGCAGGCCGCCGTTGGAGAGGATGTCTTCCCACACGGCGCGGATGTCCGCATGGCCGACCAGGCGTTGTGCGCCGGGATGGATGCAGACGATTTCCTCATCATCGGCCCACAGGTCCATCAGCGCGTCCAGATCGGCGCGGGCCAGGGCGTCGTAGTAGGCAGCTTCGATTTCATCGGGCGAACCATGGATCAGTTTGTTGCGGGACATGAGAATCTCCGGATCAGATGAAAAGAGGGCCTTGTGGGCCCTCTCGTGTCTGGTGCGAAACCTGAATCTTAATGGCCTTTGACCACGGTGCCCGGTTTGAGCTGGTACTGGGTTCCGCAGTAAGGACATTTGGCCGCGCCGTGCGCGTCCAGTTCCAGGAACACGCGCGGGTGCGAGTTCCAGGCCGACATGCTGGGGTTGGGGCAATGGGCCGGGAGGTCCTTGCCTTCGAGCAGGATCACGCCCTGCGATGCTTGAGCTTGGCTCATGTTGTTCTCCGTTGCTTGCAATTGACTGAAGTTGATACGTGAAAACCCGCGCTGATCGGCCGCGCTTACACCAGCGTGAGCCAGTGCTTGTACTGCGGTGCCCGGCCCGAGACCACGTCGAAGAACAGGGTCTGCAGCTTCTCGGTGATGGGGCCGCGGGCGCCATTGCCGATGACGCGGCGATCCAGTTCGCGGATCGGCGTGACCTCGGCGGCGGTGCCGGTGAAGAAAGCTTCATCGGCGCAATACATTTCGTCGCGGGTGATGCGTTTCTCGATGACCTCGATGCCCAGGTCGCGCGCCATGGTCAGCACGGCGTCGCGGGTGATGCCATCCAGGCAGGAGGCCAGGTCGGGAGTATAGATCTTGCCGTTCTTGACGATGAAGACATTTTCACCCGAACCTTCCGAGACATAGCCGTCGGTATCCAGCAGCAGGGCTTCATCGTAGCCGTCGGCCAGCGCTTCCTGGTTGGCCAGGATGGAATTGATGTAGTAGCCGCTGGCCTTGGCGCGCACCAGCGAGACATTGACATGATGGCGGGTGAAGGAAGAGGTCTTCACGCGGATGCCCTTGTTGATGCCATCCTCGCCCAGGTAGGCGCCCCACGGCCAGGCGGCGATGGCCACGTGGATCTGGTTGCCCTTGGCGGACACGCCCAGCTTTTCCGAGCCGATCCAGATCAAGGGGCGGATGTAGCAGGATTCCAGCTTGTTCTCGCGCACCACCTGGCATTGCGCCTCGGCCAGGGTGGCCTGGTCGAACGGAACTTCCATCTGGAAGATCTTGGCCGAGTTGAACAGGCGCTGGGTATGCTCCTTGAGGCGGAAGATGGCCGTGCCTTCCGGGGTCTTGTAGGCGCGCACGCCCTCGAAGACACCCATGCCGTAGTGCAGGGTGTGGGTCAGTACGTGGATGGTGGCGTCTCGCCAGTCGATCAGCGCGCCATCCTTCCAGATCTTGCCGTCGCGGTCAGCCATGGACATGGTGGTCTCCCTCTGTGCAGTGATTGCAGATTTCCTGAAATGGACCTCAGTTCGGTCATGAAGAACTGAGCAAAGAGCTCCATTCTAGCGGATTCACGCGAGTAAAAACTTTCATCTGTAGAATGAAAGTACTGAGCGAAAATGCACACATCACCGCGCGCCCCGACGCCGGTCGCGTCATCCATCCCGTCACGGAACAAGCATGCAGAAGGAGACAGGCGAGGACGATTCAGGAGCAGCGCCGCGCACCCACGCGCCCGATTCCGAAGCCGCCCGCCGCATCGAGAAGGAAGCTTTCCAGGAAGGCTGGCGCGCCAGTGCCTCGACCATTCCGGCCGTGCTGGCCTGGGGCATGGTCTCGGGCATGGCCATGGTCAAGTCGGGACTGACGATCTACCAGTCGCTGGGCATGAGCCTCCTGGTCTACGCCGGTTCGGCCCAGTTTGCCGCGCTGCCGCTGCTGGCGGCCGGGGTGCCGCTCTTGGTGGTGTTCTTCACGGCCATGATCGTCAACCTGCGCTTCGTGATCTTCTCGGCTGCGGTGGCGCCGCACTTCGAGCATCTGCCCTGGTATCGCCGGGTCTGGTACGGCTTCTTCAATGGCGATATCTCGATGGCCTTCTTTCCGCAGCGCTATCCTCCGTCTACGTTTCATCAACCCGCTGGCAAAGTCGGTTATTTTGCGGCGATCTGTTACCCCGGCTGGCTTGCCTGGCAATTGGGGGCGACCATCGGCATCCTGCTGGGCAGCCAGATTCCGGAAAGCTGGAACATCGGCTTTGCCGGCACCCTGGCCCTGATTGCGGTGATGATTCCGATGACCAGCAGTCTGCCGGCCCTGGCCGGCGTGGTGGTGTCGGGCACGGTGGCGGTGCTGGCGCTGGGGCTGCCCTACCGACTGGGCCTGTTGCTGGCCATGGTGCTGGGCATGGCCACGGCAATGCTGGTCGACAAATTGCTTCCCGGTAATGATGGCGATGTGGAGGCGGCAGCATGAATGAGTGGTATGTCTGGGGTGCCATCGTGCTGATGACCGTTTCCACCGTCATCACCCGCAGCGGTTTCTTCCTGTTCGGCCATGCGGTCAAGCTGCCACCTCGGCTCAAGCATGCGCTGAGCTATGCGCCGGCGGCCGCCATGGCGGCCATCATCTTCCCCGATCTGGTGACCACGGGCGGTGCCGTCGAGATCAGCCTGGCCAATCCCAAGTTGCTGGCCGGCATCGGTGCCGGCGCTTTCTTTTTGGCAACACGTCATCTTTTGGGAACTATTGTGGCAGGAATGTCACTCTTTACACTGCTGCGCTGGTTCTTGTGAAGTTTTGCGCGACCCGCAGGCGCCGCTCCGGATGTTGTTCAGGCTGCCAAAAAGCCGTCAGGAGCGGGTCAGGCTGGAGTAAAATACGACGTTTTTCGCCCCCTTCTTCGAATTCCTACCTATGAAATTCAACCGACTGAGCGATCTGATTTCCGCTGGCCAATTGCAAGGCAAACGCGTCTTCATCCGTGCTGATCTGAACGTCCCGCAGGATGATGCCGGCAATATCACCGAAGATACGCGTATCCGCGCGTCGGTCCCGGCCATTCGCGAGGCCCAGCAGGCAGGTGCTGCAGTGATGGTGACCTCCCACCTGGGCCGTCCCACCGAAGGCGAGTTCAAGCCCGAGGATTCGCTGGCCCCGGTGGCCCGGCGTCTCTCCGAACTGCTGGGCAGTGAAGTCAAGCTGATCGCCAACTGGGTTGATGGCGTGGATGTGCAGCCGGGCCAGGTCGTGTTGCTGGAAAATTGCCGCCTGAACAAGGGCGAAAAGAAGAACAGCGACGAGCTGGCACAAAAGATCGCCAAGCTCTGCGATATCTACGTCAACGATGCTTTCGGTACCGCACACCGTGCCGAAGCCACCACCTATGGTGTAGCCAGGTTTGCCCCCATCGCCTGCGCCGGCCCGCTGCTGGCCGCCGAGCTCGATGCCCTGGGCCAGGCACTGAATCAGCCGGCCCGTCCGCTGGTGGCCATCGTGGCCGGTTCCAAGGTCTCCACCAAGCTGACCATCCTGAAGACCCTGGCCGAGAAGGTCGACAACCTCATCGTCGGTGGCGGCATCGCCAACACCTTCATGCTGGCTGCCGGTTTGAAGATCGGCAAGTCGCTGGCCGAGCCTGACCTGGTGGATGACGCCAAGGCCATCATCGAGTTGATGGCCAAGCGCGGCGCTTCGGTGCCCATCCCCACCGACGTCGTGGTGGGCAAGGAATTCTCTCCGACCGCAGCGGCCACCGTGAAGGCGGCTGCCGACGTGGCCGACGACGACATGATCTTCGACATCGGCCCCGAAACTGCGGCCGCCCTGGCCGAGCAGCTGGGACGCGCCGGTACCATCGTCTGGAACGGTCCGGTGGGCGTGTTCGAGTTTGACCAGTTCGGCCGTGGCACCGAGACCCTGGCCCGCGCCATCGCGGCTTCCCCGGGCTTCTCGATTGCCGGTGGTGGCGACACCCTGGCCGCCATTGCCAAGTACGACATCGCCGACAAGGTCGGCTACATCTCCACCGGTGGTGGCGCTTTCCTGGAATTCCTGGAAGGCAAGACCCTGCCGGCTGTCGAGATCCTGCTGCAACGCGCGCAGTAAGCATGACCGGCGCTGCGCCCTGTTGCCGGGCGCGGCGCCCGGCTGTTCCATCCGGATTCTGAGTCTGTAGCACCACCAATGATGAACGCGTCCGAGACGCGCGTTCGGGGCGGAAGCTCTCCGCCTGATCGGCCCTGCATCGGGCCGGGCAGCGGGCTTCTATCACCAAGTCGCAACCAGAAGGTATTCATGTCCAGAGCAACAAAAATCGTCGCCACCATCGGTCCCGCATCCAGCGACCGTGAGACCCTGACCCGCATGATCCGCGCCGGCGTTGACGTCGTGCGCCTCAATTTCTCGCACGGCAAGCCGCAGGACCACATCGACCGCGCTACCCTGGTGCGCGAAGTGGCCGACGAATGCGGCAAGAAGGTCGCCATCATGGCCGACCTGCAAGGTCCCAAGATCCGCGTGGGCAAGTTCGAGAATGGCAAGATCATGCTGGCCAACGGCGACAAGTTCATCCTCGATTCCGATTGCCAGATGGGCAATCAGGAACGCGTGGGCCTGGACTACAAGGCTCTGCCGCGTGACCTGAAGGGCAACGACATCCTGCTGTTGAACGATGGCCTGATCGTGCTCAAGGTCGAGCGCGTGATCGGCAACGAGATTCACACCGTGGTCAAGATCGGCGGCGAGCTGTCCAACAACAAGGGCATCAACCGCCAGGGTGGCGGCCTGTCCGCACCGGCGCTGACGGCCAAGGACATGGACGACATCAAGACCGCCATGAGCTTCCAGGCTGATTACGTGGCCGTGTCCTTCCCCAAGAACGCCACCGACATGGAAATGGCGCGTCAGCTCTCCAACGTGGCCGGTGAGCCCTTCGGCCACAAGCCGATGATGATCGCCAAGATCGAGCGCGCCGAAGCCATCCCCCTGCTGCAGGAAATCCTGGATGCCTCCGACGGCATCATGGTGGCCCGTGGCGACCTGGCCGTGGAAGTGGGCAATGCCGCCGTGCCGGGCTTGCAGAAGCGCATGATCAAGATGGCGCGCGCCTCCAACAAGCTGACCATCACCGCGACCCAGATGATGGAGTCCATGATCGTCAACGCCGTGCCGACCCGCGCCGAAGTCTCCGACGTGGCCAACGCCGTGCTCGATGGCACCGATGCCGTCATGACCTCGGCCGAGACCGCCTCCGGCAAGTATCCGGTAGAAACCGTGGAAGCCATGTCGGCCATCTGCCTGGAAGCCGAGCGCTCCGAGAATGTGCAGCTGGATGCGGACTTCCTGAACCTGCGCTTTACCCGCGTGGACCAGTCCATTGCCTACGGCGCGCTGTTCACCGCGCACCACCTGCGCGTGAAGGCGATTGCCGCGCTCACCGAATCCGGTTCGACGGCGCTGTGGATGAGCCGTCACAACATCGATATCCCGATCTTCGCGATCACCCCCAATGTCGCCACGCGCCGCAAGGCGGCCCTGTTCCGCAACGTGCACACGCTGGAGCTGGCCCAGGCGCCCGACACCGAAGCCATGTTGAAGGGCGCCCAGGATCTGCTGCTGGCCCAAGGCGTGGTGCAGAAGGGTGATCTCATCGTCGTGACCTGGGGCGAGCCCATCGGTCAGGTCGGCGGCACCAATGCGCTGAAGATCCTGCGCGTTGGCGAGTACTGATTTTTTCATCGTTCTGGAGTTTCATCATGCCTCTCGTATCCATGCGTCAATTGCTGGACCACGCCGCTGAAAACGGTTATGGCCTGCCGGCTTTCAACGTCAACAACCTGGAGCAGGTCACCGCCATCATGGAAGCCGCCAACGAAGTCGGCGCGCCCGTGATCATGCAGGCCTCCGCCGGTGCCCGCAAATATGCCGGTGAAGCCTTCCTGCGCCACCTGATCTCGGCGGCCGTGGAAGCCTATCCGCACATCCCCGTGGTGATGCACCAGGATCACGGCCAGTCACCGGCAGTCTGCATGGCCGCCATCAAGTCCGGTTTCTCTTCGGTCATGATGGATGGTTCGCTGGAAGCCGACGGCAAGACCGTGGCCAGCTACGAGTACAACGTCGAAGTCTCGCGCAAGGTGGTGGAGTTCTCGCACGCCATCGGCGTGACCGTGGAAGCCGAACTGGGCGTGCTGGGTTCGCTGGAAACCATGAAGGGTGACAAGGAAGACGGTCACGGCGCCGACGGCACCATGACCCGCGAACAGCTGCTCACCGACGTGAACCAGGCTGCCGACTTCGTCAAGGCCACCCAGTGCGATGCGCTGGCCATTGCCATCGGTACTTCGCACGGTGCCTACAAGTTCTCGCGCAAGCCCACCGGCGACATCCTGGCGATTGATCGCATCAAGGAAATCCACGCCCGCATCCCCAACACCCACCTGGTGATGCACGGTTCGTCTTCGGTGCCGCAGGAACTGCTGGCCGAGATCCGCGAATTCGGCGGTGACATGAAGGAAACCTACGGCGTGCCCGTCGAAGAAATCCAGGAAGGTATCAAGCACGGCGTGCGCAAGATCAACATCGACACCGACATCCGTCTGGCCATGACCGGTGCGATCCGCCGCTACCTGTTCGAGAACCCGTCCAAGTTCGACCCGCGCGACTACCTCAAGCCCGCCCGCGAAGCCGCCAAGCTGGTCTGCAAGGCGCGTTTCCTGTCCTTCGGTTGCGAAGGCCAGGCTGGCAAGATCAAGCCGGTCTCGCTGGAAAAGATCGCCGAGAAGTACAAGAGCGGCGAACTGGCACAGATCGTCCAGTAAGCGCACAAGCGTTCATCGGCCTACGCCGGACGCAAGGCCCCACCGACCGGAATCGCCCTGAAAATGGCGATTCCGGTTTTTGACTTTACGAGAAGACCACCATGAGCAGTCTCTACAAATCCTCGATCACTTCCCTGCCGCTGTTGGGCACAGGCAAGGTCCGCGAAAACTATGCCGTCGGCGACGACAAGCTGTTGATCGTGACTACCGATCGCCTGTCGGCCTTCGACGTCATCATGAATGAACCGATCCCCGGCAAGGGCAAGGTCCTGAACCAGATGAGCGATTTCTGGTTCGACAAGCTGGGCCATATCGTGCCCAATCACCTGACCGGCGTCGATCCCGAGTCCGTGGTGAGCCCGGCCGAAGTGGAGCAAGTGCGCGGACGCGCGGTGGTGGCCAAGCGCTTGAAGCCCATCCTGGTGGAAGCCGTGGTGCGCGGCTACATCATCGGTTCCGGTTGGAAGGATTACCAGGCCACCGGTGCGATCTGCGGCATCGAGCTGCCGGCCGGTCTGCAACAGGCTTCCAAGCTGGAGCAGCCGATCTTCACCCCGGCCGCCAAGGCGGACCTGGGCGAACACGACGAGAACATCAGCTTTGAAGAAACCGAAAAGCGCATCGGCTCCGAGCTGGCCCACAAGATCCGCGACGTCGCCATCCAGCTCTACAAGGAAGCCGCTGACTATGCGGCCACGCGTGGCATCATCATCGCCGACACCAAGTTCGAATTCGGCCTGGACGACAACGGCGTGCTGCACCTGATGGATGAAGTGCTGACTGCGGACTCTTCGCGTTTCTGGCCGGCAGACAGCTACCAGGTCGGCATCTCGCCGCCGTCCTTCGACAAGCAATTCGTGCGCGATTACCTGGAAACCGTCGACGGCTGGCAGAAGACCCCGCCTGCACCGGCGCTTCCGGCCGATGTGATCGAAAAGACCGGCGCCAAGTACCGCGAGGCGCTGGAACGCCTGACCGGCGAGAAGCTCAAGGACTGACGAGGACCGGACATGAACGATACTGTCAAACCGCTGATCGGCGTGGTCATGGGCTCGTCCTCCGACTGGGAGGTGATGCAGAATGCGGTCGCCATCCTGAAGGACTTCGGCGTGCCCTTCGAAGCCCAGGTGATTTCTGCGCACCGCATGCCGGACCAGATGTTCGCCTACGCCGAGAGCGCCCGCGCGCGCGGGCTGCGCGCCATCATCGCCGGTGCCGGCGGTGCTGCGCACCTGCCTGGCATGATCGCCGCCAAGACCATCGTACCGGTGCTGGGTGTGCCCGTGCCCTCCAAGTACCTGCGTGGCGAGGATTCGCTGCTGTCCATCGTGCAGATGCCCAAGGGCATTCCGGTGGCCACCTATGCCATCGGTGAAGCCGGTGCCGCCAATGCGGCGCTCTCCGCCATCGCCATGCTGGCTACCACCGACGCGGCCCTGGCTGAAAAGCTGGAAGCCTTCCGCAAGACCCAGACGCAAGTCGCCCTCGACATGAAGTTGCCTGTATGACCCAGCAGTCCGCCTCCACCCTTCGTCCCGCCGTTCCCTCGACCACCCCGGCCACCTGGCTGGGCGTGATGGGCGGTGGCCAGCTCGGCCGCATGTTCGCCCACGCGGCGCAGAGCATGGGCTTCAAGGTCGCCGTGCTGGAAGCCGATGCCGACTGCCCGGCCGGGCAGGTGGCGGACCGCCTCATCAACGCCGCCTACGACGATGGTGCGGCGCTGGCGGAGTTGGGTGCGCTGTGTGCAGCGGTGACGACCGAGTTTGAAAATGTCTCGGCCAGGAGCCTGGCCACGCTGGCGGCGCAGACCTTCGTGGCACCGGCTGCGTCTGGTGTGTCGATTGCGCAGGACCGCACGGCCGAGAAGGCTTTCTTCACCGAATGCGGATCGCAGTCCGGCGTGCTGCCGGCACCGCACCTGGTGATCAACAGCGAGGCCGACATCGATGGCCTCGATGCCAACCTGCTGCCGGGCATCCTCAAGACGGCCCGCATGGGTTACGACGGCAAGGGCCAGGTGCGCGTGCGTTCGGTGGAGGAAGTGCGCAGCGCCTTCGCCGCCATGAAGGGCGTGACCTGCGTGCTGGAGAAGATGCTGCCGCTGGCCTATGAAGTTTCGGTGCTGGTGGCGCGCGGGCATGATGGTCAGGCCGTGGTCTATCCGATTGCCGAGAACGTACATCGCGATGGCATCCTCTTCACCACCACCGTACCCGGCCCCAACATCAAGGCCGATGCCGCCGAGCGTGCGCAGCAGGCGGCTTTGCAGATCATCGGTGCGATGCAGTACGTGGGCGTGCTGTGCATCGAATTCTTCGTGCTGGAAGACGGCGCGCTGGTGGTCAACGAGATGGCCCCGCGTCCGCACAACAGCGGTCATTACACCATCGATGCCTGCGTCACCAGCCAGTTCGAACAACAGGCCCGCGCCATGGCGCGCCTGCCGCTGGGCGATACGCGCCAGCATTCGCCTTCGGTGATGCTCAACATCCTGGGTGATGTCTGGTACGAAGGCGAGGGCGATCAGCAGCGCGAGCCTGCCTGGGATCAGGTGCTGGCGCTGCCCGGTGCGCACCTGCACCTGTACGGCAAGGCCGAAGCGCGCCGTGGCCGCAAGATGGGCCATGTCACCTTCACCGCTGCTACCTTGGCTGATGCGCAGCGCCAGCTGGCGGCAGCCTGCGCCATCCTTGGCATCACGTTGTAAGCGAGGCGGGTGATGAACGACAAGCGCGCTTCTTCCACACCGGCCATCGATGCGGCAGCCATCATGTATGCCGCCCGCAAGCTGGAGCAGGGTGGCCTGGTGGCGTTCCCGACCGAGACCGTCTACGGCCTCGGTGGCGATGCCGAGAACCCGGCCGCGATTGCCGCCATCTATGCGGCCAAGGGACGACCGGCCAATCATCCGGTGATCGTGCACGTGTCGCCCGAAGCTGATATCGCTTACTGGGCCGCCTCGGTACCGGTGGAAGCGCGTCGACTGATTGCCTCGTTCTGGCCGGGTCCGCTCACGCTCATTCTCAAGCGTGCGGCGCACATTCCCGATGCCGTGGCCGGTGGCCAGGATTCGGTGGGGCTGCGTTGCCCTTCGCATCCGGTGGCGCAGGCGCTGCTGCGGGAATTCCGCGGCGGCAAGGGCGGTATCGCCGGCCCCTCGGCCAACAAGTTCGGACATGTCAGCCCGACTACCGCCGAGCATGTGCGCGAGGAATTCGGCAACGATGCCCACAGCCTGGTGGATTACGTGCTCGATGGTGGGCAGAGTGAAGTGGGCATCGAGTCCACCATCGTCGATCTGTCCCGCATCGACACGCATGGTCCGGTGCTGCTGCGTCCTGGCCAGATCAGCGCCGACCGTATCGCTGCGGTACTGGGCGTTCCCCTGGCCACGCCCGATGCCACTGCACCGCGTGCTTCGGGGACGCTCGATGCTCATTACGCGCCGCATACGCCGGTGGTGCAGACGGCGGTGAGCGAGCTCCCTGAACTGTTGCACAGGCTGGCTGGCATCGGCCAGAAGCTCGCCCTGATTCAACGCCAATTCCGTGGCGAAGAGCTGCCCGCAGTGATGGCCACCCGTACCATGCCCCAGAGCGCCGATGCCTATGCCCATGACCTCTACGCCGCGCTGCGTGACATGGATCATGCCGGGGCTGACCTGATCGTGGTGGAGTCCTTGCCGCTGGCTGCAGAATGGCAGGGCGTCAATGACCGCCTGCGGCGCGCCGCTTTTGATTCGCAGGGTGTGCTGGCGCGCCTGCTGGAGCGCTGAACCTCAACACCACAGCAGCGCACACGCCATTGCGCGCCACTGGCGCAACGGCGCTCAAGTCGTGCTTGCAAAGCCTCCGGTCTGGTCGCTGCCGTCCCTCCCTTGTCCGGCCCTATCCCGGTCTGCCGCTCTGGTACTGACTTTCGGGTCAGTACTCGGTTGCCAAAAGAAGACAAGCACGGTCGTGCTCTTCACATCTTCTATACAAACTGTGACAAAGCTGGCATAGTATCTCCACGAAATAGCACGTGCGTTCTTTTTGTTTCGTCAGCGTAAAAACGCGTATCCATCAGTTACGTGAACTTACGCAGAATAATGAAAAAACGGTAACCAGCCGTGAACCCAATCCCGTCAGACGCCAGACGTCGGGAATAAAAAATCCGGGCACTGCCCGCAACTCTTGGAGACAGCAATGCAAAAACAATTTTCCTTCCTGCCCAAAATCGCCGCCCTGTCCGTGATGGCGGCGTGCGCTGTACCGGCCATGGCGCAGACGGCGGGCAGCAATATCGTCAACCTGGGCTGGTTCCATCTGGCGCCGCAGGATTCCAGTGGTGGCCTGACCAAGCTCAATGGCCCCAGCGCCGGCAGCTTCCCGAACCGCACCTCTTCGGTCAGCGATGCCGATACGGTCGGCATCGCCTTCACGCACTTCTTCACCGACAACTTTGCCTTGACCGCAGACCTGGGGATTCCCCCGGAATTCAAGCTCAAGGGCACAGGCGACCTGCAAGCGCTGGGTGAACTGGGCAAGGCCAAGCAGTGGAGCCCGGCGATCGTCGCCAAGTACTACTTCGGTGGTGCCAATGATGCCTTCCGTCCCTTCGTGGGCGCGGGTGTGACCTATGTGTGGTATTCGGATGTGTCGCTGTCGCGCAGCTTCCAGAATTCCGCTTCGCTCAACAGCGGCGGCACGGCCACGGCCAGCCTGAGCTCCTCGTGGGCGCCGGTGCTCACGGGTGGTGCGACCTATGCCTTCAACGATCGCTGGTCTGCCAGCCTGTCGGTTTCCTACATCCCGCTCAAGACCGACGCGGACATCACCGCCCAACCGGCGGGCTCCCTGGCGGCACTGGGTGCACAGCGTTACAAGACAACCATCACGCTGGATCCGATCGTGACCTTCCTGTCGATCGGCTACAAGTTCTAAGTCGGCAACACGGCTGAAAAAATGGCGCCCGGAGCAATCCGGGCGCCATTTTCATTGATGCGACCGGCAACAGCGCCGGCCCTGGTGTTCAGAATGTTTCGGTCTTGACGAAGCGGCCATTGTGGAAGACCAGGGCAGCCTTCGGATCGACTTCGCAGTGTTCGACTTCACCGACGAAGATGACGTGGTCGCCTTCCGGATACTGGCTGCGGTTGTGGCATTCGAACCAGGCCGAGGCGCCATCCAGCACGGGCTGTCCGGTGCGCGAGAGGGAGTAGGGCACGCCTTCGAAGCGGTTTTCCATCTTGCTGGCGAACTGCTGCGCCAGATGTGCCTGGTCGGCGCCGAGGATGTTGATGACGTAATGCGAATTGCCGGAGAACACCGGCAGGCTGTTGGCGCGCGTACCCAGGCTCCACAGCACGAGAGGCGGGTCCAGCGAGACCGAGTTGAAGGAGCTGGCGGTCAGTCCCAGCAGGCTGCCATCGGCCAGCCGGGTGGTGATGACGGTGACGCCCGTGGCGAACTGCGACAGGGCCTGGCGAAAGTGCGCCGCGTCGAACTGACGCGCTTCGGCGCGGGGGAAACGTGTGTGCATCGGGAGTCTGGTTGGAGGTCGAAGCGCCCGGTATTTGCCTTGCGGACAGCCGGTCAATGCGCAGAGATGCACATGATAGCGGATCGCGCGCAGTCTTGCCGTGCCGGCCGGTCACGGTTGCCTGGCAGCTTGACACTGCTTCACATCGACCGTACCTGAAGCACTGAATTGGGGTAAAGTTTGGCAACAAGCAACTTAACGGGAGAACATCATGGCCACGGAAATTGCAGTACTCGGCGGCGGCTGCTTCTGGTGCCTGGAAGCGGTCTACCAGCAGGTCAAGGGCGTGCAGTCGGTGGAGTCCGGCTATACCGGCGGCAGCGTCGCCAATCCCAGTTATGAACAGGTGTGTGGCGGTCAGACCGGGCATGCGGAAGTGGTCAAGCTGGCCTTCGATCCGCAGCAGATCAGCTTCCGCGAGATTCTGGAAATTTTCTTCACCATCCATGATCCGACCACGCTCAACAGACAGGGCAATGACGTGGGCACGCAATATCGTTCAGTTATTTACTATCAGGACGACATCCAGCACGACACGGCCAGACACATCATCGCCGAGATGGCGCTGGTATGGGACGCCCCCATCGTGACCGAACTCTCGCCGCCGCAAACCTATTACCGTGCCGAGGACTACCATCAGAACTACTTCGTGCAGCATCCCTTCCAGGGCTACTGCGCCTTCGTGGTGGCGCCCAAGGTGGCCAAGCTGCGGGAGGTGTTTGCCGAGAAGAGCAAGCCTGAATAAAGCCTCGCTGCGCATCACTACTTACCACGTATGACGTACAACGGGCCTGCCCCCGGAAGAGGGCAGGCCCGTTGCTTTATGGAGCTGGCGAATGCTTATTGTTGTGCGTAGATGTACTTGCGCGACCAGGGCAGCTGCTGTGCGCTGCGGCCGGCCTTGGTGCAGATGACCTGATACAGCGAAATCCAGTCACGTTCGAAACCGTAAGCACTGCCGGCCAGGTAGACGCGCCAGATGCGGTAGCGCTTCTCGTCGGTCACGCGATGGATGGCCTCGGCATTGGCTTCGAAATTGTCGGCCCAGATACCGCAGGTGCGGGCATAGTGGCGCCGCAGGTTTTCCACGTCAAAGGCTTCCAGTCCGCCTTCCTGCATGGTCCGTAGTACCGTGCTGATGTGCGGCAGTTCGCCGGCGGGGAAGACGTACTTGTCGATGAACTCACCGGCGCCATAGGGCGACTCGCCATTCTCGATGTCGGTGCTGGTGATGCCGTGGTTCATGGCCATGCCGCCATCGGCCAGCAGCTTCCTGATCTGGGCAAAATACGTCGGCAAATTCTTGATGCCCACATGCTCGAACATGCCCACGGAGGTGATGCGGTCGAAGGTGCCGGTGACGTCGCGGTAGTCCTGCAGGCGGATTTCGATGCGGTCGCTGAGACCGGCCGCTTCCACCCGCTCACGTGCCAGGGCGTACTGGTTCCTGGAGAGCGTCACCCCCACGCAGCGCGCGCCAAATTTCTGCGCCGCCCGCAATACCAGTGCGCCCCAGCCGCAACCGATGTCGAGCAGGGTCTGGCCGGGCTTCAACTGGATCTTCTGCAGGATGTGGTCGATCTTCTTGAGCTGGGCCGTGGCGAGGTCCTCGTCGCCGTTCTCGAAGTAGGCGCAGGAATACACCATGTTCTCATCCAGGAACAGCTTGTAGAAGTCGTTGGAGACATCGTAGTGATACTGGATGGCTTCGGCGTCGCGCTTCTTGGTGTGCGTCACGTTGCGCACCATGCGGCCCAGCCGGCCCTCGGCCTTGAGGGTGTTGGAAGCCAGGCCGTTGGCGACCTGAATGATGCTCTTGACCTTGCCCTCGACCTCGATCTTGCCCTCGACGTAGGCCTCGCCCAGGTTGGCCAGCGAGGGCGTGAGCAGTGAAGTGATGGCTGAGGCATGCGGAACCTTGAGCGTGACTTCGGGCGTGCCGCTGCTGAAGTCGTAATGCTGTCCGTTCCATAGCTCCAG
Source organism: Herbaspirillum sp. C7C8 (assembly GCF_022627875.1). Classification (NCBI taxonomy): domain Bacteria; kingdom Pseudomonadati; phylum Pseudomonadota; class Betaproteobacteria; order Burkholderiales; family Oxalobacteraceae; genus Herbaspirillum; species Herbaspirillum sp. C7C8. The sequence continues at coordinate 147,921 of NZ_JABXGG010000007.1, read as the reverse complement.
CCGCAGTGGCAGGGCCGACACGTTGCGAATGTTTTCTACCCAGGCGTCTAGCTTCTTTTCCCAAAACACGATGTCCTCCGCGTCAGTGATGAATGCTGTACGGCCCTGCCTGGCATGGGGATGTCGTCAGGGCTGCAGGCGCTGCCGTTGCCACTGGCCCGCATCGGAACGCGTATAGAGCACGCGGTCGTGCATGCGGGAGGGGCGGCCTTGCCAGAATTCAATGCGATCGGGAATCACGCGGTAACCGCCCCAGTGCTGCGGACGGGTCGGATGCTCCCCGAACTGTTGCTTGGTCGTTTCGTATTGCTGCTCCAGTGCCTCGCGGCTGGCCACGGTCCGGCTCTGCTGCGAGGCGATCGCGCCGAGCTGGCTGGCCAGCGGGCGACTGTAGAAGTACGCGTCGCTTTCTTCCATGCTCACGCGCTCGATCTTTCCTTCGATGCGGACCTGGCGTTCAAGTTCTACCCAGTGGAACAGCAGCGCCACGTAGGGATTTTCCGCTACATCGACGCCCTTGCGGCTGTCGTAGTTGGTAAACCAGGTAAAGCCCTGCGCATCGAACTGCTTGATCAGCACGATGCGCGAAGAAGGCCGCCCATCGGCCCCGACGGTGGCCACGCTCATGGCGTTGGGCTCGGGGACCTGGGCCTTGGTCGCTTCCTCGAACCAGACGGCAAACTGGTCAATCGGGTCGGCGGCCGTGTCGACTTCGGACAGGCTGGCGCGGCTGTAGTCTTTACGTAGGTCTGCTAACGACATGCTTCTTGCTCCTTGGGGAGTAGCGCTAGATTAGCGCGTTTCAAAATGTTTTGCAGAGCAGCAAAACGGCGAATGCGAGCCATTGTGCGGCCTGGCAGCCGATTGCTCCATGATCGCAAGCAAGGCGCGCCAATAAAAAAGCCGATGCATTATCGCATCGGCTTTCACGCCTGGCCTGGGCGGAACCAGGTCCCGCCCGTACCGGGAAAGATCAGTTGGTCTTGATGGCTTCGACCTGGATGGCCAGCTTGGTCTCCATCGAGAAGCCATATTTGGCACCGTAGTCGATACCGAAGTCGGCGCGGTTGAAGGATGCCGAGGCATCGCCGCCACAGACTTCGCGCTTGAGCATGGGATGCTGGATGCAGGTGAACTTGTTCAGGGTCAGGGTGACCGGCTTGGTCACGCCGTGCAGGGTCAGCTTGCCTTCGACCGTGGCCGGCTTGTCGCCGTTGAACTTGATCGTGCCCTTGTATTCGGCGGTGGGGTACTTGGCGACGTCGAACATGTCGGCGCTCTTGGCGTGATCGTTCATCTTGGCCATGCCGAAGTCGATCGAGGCGGTGTCGACAATGATGTCCACGGTGCCGGTCTTGGCGGCGCGATCCAGCGTGACGGTACCGCTGGTCTTGTCGAACTTGCCGCGCCAGATGGACACGCCCATGTGGTCCGCTTCAAAGCTGGGATAGGTGTGGCTGGGGTCGATGCTGTAGGTGTCAGCCGCGTTGGCGGAGACGGCGGCAGTGGCCGTGAGCAGAGCGAGCAGGAGGTGATTCAGTTTCATGTGTATTGATTCCTTGAGTGAGAAAAACCGCTGGGGAGCCCGCCCCTTGCAGGGCGGTGCGTCATGGCGCGGAACGACTTCTTGTGATGTTGTCGGGTCGAATTACTGGGCGACGATGTGGAACTTGATGCTCACCTCATCGGCCACCATGCCGGTATCCTTCCATTCACCTTCGCCGATGTTGTAGGTCAGGCGCTTGATGGGGAGCACACCGTCGAAGACTTGCGCAGCACCGTCCTTCTTGACGGTCAGCGGGAAGCTGACATCGGTGGTCTTGCCCTTGATGGTCAGCTTGCCGGCCACGTCATACTTGCCTGCCCCGGCGGCCTTGATGCTGCTGCTCACGAAGCTGGCCTTGGGGAACTGGGCGGCGTTGAACCATTCCTTCTTCTGCACTTCCTTGTTGTACTCGGCTTCACCCAGGTCGAAGCTGGAGACGTCGATGTCCACCGAGGCCTTGCCCTGTTCCGGCTTGGCGGCGTCGAAGTCGATGGCGGCGTTGATCTTCTTGAACTTGGCATCGACCGGCACGTTCAGTTGCTTGAAGGTGGCGACGACGGTGCTCTTGGCGGCATCCACCTTGAGCGGGGCCGCCTGGGCGGAGAGGGTGAGGCAGGCCGTGGCGAGGGCCAGCAGGGTGGGTTTGAAGAAGCGGGAGGTGGTCATGGCGGGTTCCGTAAAAAAAAACGAGCAATATGAATGTTCTTGCGTAACAAGCGGCTTGCAGGGCATCAGGGCAGCATGCGCTTGAAGATATTGTCGCGATCGATGAACTGATGCTTCAGCGCAGCCAGCACGTGCAGGGCAAAGGCGGCCAGCAGGGTCATGTTGAGCCAGTAGTGCAGCTCCTTGAGCAGCGGCTTGAGCTCAGGGCTGGGGGCCATGAGCACCGGCAGCGGCAACACACCGAGATACACCACCGGAACGCCCGCAGAGAGGCTGTAGAAATAGCCCGAGACCGGAATGGCGAACATCAGCACATACAGCCCCAGGTGCAGACCATGCGCGGCCGATTGCTGCCAGCCCGGCATGTTGGCCGGATAGGCCGGAGCCTTGTGCGTGAGACGCCACAGCAGTCGCACGCAGACCAGGGCCAGCACGGTCACGCCCAGCCACTTGTGCCAGGAAAAATACTTCAGCTTGGTCGGCGTCAGGCCGGGAATGTTGACCATGGTCAGTCCCAGACCGAAGGCGGAGATGATCAACAAGGCAATCAGCCAGTGCAGCAGCACGGCGGGTTTGGTATAGCGTTCCATAGGATGTGGCGAGCGTAGGTGGCAGTTGGAGCGGCTGGCTCTGCAATGGTTCTGCAGGCGGGCGGGCCGGGCTGGCGTCGAGAAATCCCGAAAGATTCCTGGCGGCAAGCGATCATGCCACTTTTTTTGACCTTGCCGAGTATAAAGAGCTTTGGCTGCTCGCATTACTCGCTGAAATGGCACTTCAGCCGTCCGGTTTTGCGAGTAATCCTCAGAATGCTTCACGATTTTGATGGCATAAATGAAAAATGGCGCACATTGCTGTGCGCCATTCGTTCAGTTTGTGGATCTTGAAGAGGAACGATCAGATTTGCTTGGCCAGTTCCACGGCGGTGCCGATGTAATTGGCCGGGGTCATGGCCAGCAGATGATCCTTGGCCTCTTGCGGGATGGCCAGGCCATTGATGAAGTCGCGCAGGGCGTCCTTGGAGATGCCTTTGCCGCGGGTCAGCTCCTTGAGTTGCTCATACGGATTCTCGATGCCATAGCGGCGCATGACGGTCTGCACCGGCTCGGCCAGCACTTCCCAGGTGGCGTCGAGGTCGTCGGCCAGGCGCTGCGGATTCACTTCCAGCTTGTTCAGGCCGCGCAGGCAGCTGTCGTAGGCCAGCAGGGTGTAGCCGAAGCCCACGCCGATGTTGCGCAGCACGGTGGAATCGGTCAGGTCACGCTGCCAGCGCGAGACCGGCAGCTTTTCGGCCAGGTGCTTCAGGACCGCATTGGCCATGCCCAGGTTGCCTTCGGAGTTTTCGAAGTCGATCGGATTGACCTTGTGCGGCATGGTCGAGGAGCCGATTTCGCCGGCCTTGGTGCGCTGCTTGAAGTAGCCCAGGGAGATGTAGCCCCAGATGTCGCGGTTCAGGTCCAAGAGGATGGTGTTGGTGCGGGCCACGGCATCGAACAGCTCGGCCATGTAGTCGTGCGGCTCGATCTGGATGGTGTAGGGGTTGAAGGTCAGGCCCAGGCGCTTTTCCACGACATCCTTGGAGAAGGCGGCCCAGTCGGTCTGCGGGTAGGCCGACAGGTGGGCGTTGTAGTTGCCCACGGCACCGTTCATCTTGCCCAGGATCTCGACGGCGGCGATGCGCTTGGCTGCGCGTTGCAGGCGCGCCACGACGTTGGCCACTTCCTTGCCCAGGGTGGTCGGGCTGGCCGGCTGGCCGTGGGTACGCGAGAGCATCGGCACGGCGGCGTGTTCGTGGGCCAGCGCGGTGAGCTTGGCGATGACGGCTTGCAGCGAGGGCAGCAGCACGGTGTCACGCGCGGCCTTCAACATCATGCCGTGCGAGGTGTTGTTGATGTCTTCGGAGGTGCAGGCGAAGTGGATGAATTCGGAAGCGGCCACCAGTTCGGGCACATCCTTCACTTTTTCCTTGAGCCAATATTCGACCGCCTTCACGTCGTGGTTGGTGACGGCTTCGATTTCCTTGATGCGGGCGGCGTCGGCTTCGGTGAAGTCGGCGGCCAGCTTGTCCAGCAGCGCGCGCGCCTGGGCCGAGAACGGCTTGATCTCGGCAAAACCGGCTTCGGACAGCGCTTGCAGCCAGGCAATCTCGACCTTCACGCGATGGTGCATGAAGCCCGCTTCAGACAGCAGCGGACGCAGTTGATCGGTCTTGGAGGCGTAGCGGCCATCCAGCGGGGACAGGGCCGAGAGAGCAGAGAGGGACATGATGGAAAAGATGAAAACGGATGAGATGCGTTGACTGAAGATTGGCGAGTTTTGGCAGGCTTTTGTGCCAAAACCCGAACCGCCCGAGCCAAGCATTTTACCATCGGCACGCCGGACGGCCCAATTTTCCCGTCCGGCGCGGTCCGCAGGGACCGTTGCTTTCCGTTCCTGGCTTGATTCTTCATAAATTTGTCAGGAAATGCGAATGTTATAATCGAACGAGATCATTACTCCACACGCTATGCTAAAACTCATCGGCTCCAATGCCAGTCCGTTCGTGCGCAAGGTGCGCGTCGTGATGGCCGAAAAAAAGATCGATTACGAATTCCTCCTGGAAGATGTCTGGAGTGCATCGACCACCATCCAGGAAAGCAATCCGCTGGGCAAGGTGCCCTGCCTGTTGATGGATGATGGCGGTGCCATGTTCGATTCGCGGGTGATCGTCGAATACCTCGATACTCTCACGCCGGTAGGCAAGCTGCTGCCGCCGAACGGTCGCGAACGCGCCGAGATCAAGTGTTGGGAAGCGCTGGCCGACGGCGCGCTGGATGCGGCCGTGCTGGTACGTCTGGAAAAGACCTTGCGTCCAACCAAGCAGCAGAGTCCGGAATGGATCAAGCGCCAATGGAGCAAGGTCGAGGCGTCGTTGAAGGCGATGGCCGACGGCCTGGGGGAAAAGCCCTTCTGCGTGGGCAACCACTACACCCTGGCCGACGTGGCCGTGGGTTGTGCACTGGGCTGGCTGGCATTCCGTTTCCCGGACCTGGCGTGGCGCGAGGATCATCCCCAGCTGGCACGCCTGTTTGACAAGGTGTCGGAACGGGCCAGCTTCAAGGAAACCGTGCCGCATCTGTGAGGCAATGCAACATTGCCGTCCTGGTGATGGACCCATGAAAAAAGCGCGCCCGGATGAGCGCGCTTTTTGTTTGCCCGGGGCTGGCGATTACTCGCTGGCCGGGGACATCTGGCTTTGCAGGTAATTCTGGATGCCGACCTTGTCGATCAGATCCAGTTGGGTTTCCAGCCAGTCGATGTGTTCTTCGGTGTCGTCCAGGATCATCTGGAACAGTTCGCGCGAGACGTAATCGCCATGCTGCTCGCAGGTGGCGATGCCTTCCTTGACGGTCTTGTGGGCCGCCTGTTCCAGCTTCAGGTCGCATTGCAGCATTTCCTGGGTGTTTTCGCCGATCATCAGCTTGTGCAGCGCTTGCAGATTGGGCAGGCCATCGAGCATCAGGATACGGTCGATCAGTTTGTCAGCGTGCTTCATTTCGCCGATGGATTCGGCGTATTCCTTGGCGCCGATCTTGTCCAGGCCCCAGTGCTTGTACATGCGCGCATGCAGGAAGTACTGGTTGATGGCGGTGAGCTCATTGGTCAGTTGAGCATTGAGCAACTTGATGACTGCGGGATCGCCTTTCATGGGGATTACCTTTAAAAATGATGTGAGAGGAAAACCGCGTTAATTATGGGTGACGTATAGCTGCCGGACCGCGGACGGTCGGATGATAGTCGAGTTGGTTTGATTGTTCATCAAGAATTAGCAGTAATCATTCTTACCTTGATTGTCTCGTTGACTGAAAATCAAAAAAAACCTCCCTCGCGACGCGAGGGAGGTTTTCCGGGAGCAGGCCCGCCTGGCAGGCGCATGCGGGGATGCGCCTTGCCGGGCAGCAGTCCCTGGTGGGCTTGCGACGGGGGATTACTTCTTGTCAGGATCGGTCACGAAACCGATCTTGGTGAGTCCCCCGGATTGCACGGCCGACATCACCTGCGCCACCTTTTCATACTGGGTGGTGCGCTCGGCGCGCAGGTGGATTTCGGGTTGCGGCTGCTTTTGTGCCGCTGTGGCGATGCGCACGCTCAATGCGCTGCTGTCGATCTTTTCCTCATTCCAGAACACGTTGCCGGCCGCGTCGATGGAAAGATTGATGCTTTCCGGCTTGACCTGGTCCGGCTGGCTGCTGGCCTTGGGCAGATCGATCTTGACCGCATGGTTCATCACCGGGATGGTGATGATGAAGATGATCAGCAAGACCAGCATCACATCCACCAGCGGCGTGGTGTTGATCTCGGGATTGAAATCGTCGTCCGAATCGGACAGGGAACCCATGCCCATCATGCCCTCCCGACGGCGGTCAGCTTGGCCTTGCCGCCATTGGGCTGGCCATCTTCACCGGCCGCGCGGGCACCGGTGACGAACAGGGCATGCAGGTCGAAGCCGAACTTGTTGAGCTTGGCGATGGTGGTCTTGTTGCCGCGCACCAGAGCGTTGTAGCCGAAGGTGGCGGGAATGGCCACGGCCAGACCCAGGGCGGTCATGATCAGGGCTTCGCCCACGGGACCGGCGACCTTGTCGATGCTGGCCTGGCCGGTGGTGCCGATGGACACCAGCGCGTGGTAGATGCCCCAGACGGTACCGAACAGGCCAACGAAGGGTGCGGTCGAGCCGACCGAGGCCAGCACGGCCATGCCGGTCTGCAGCTTGCCGGAGGCTTCGTCGATGGCCTGGCGCAGCGACAGGGTGACCCAGTCGCTCACTGACAGCTGGTCATGCAGGTGACCCTTGTGGGCGGTGTGGTGGCTCATGGCGGTAACACCGGCCTTGGCCACTTCGGCGAAGGGATTGTCATGACCCAAGGTGGCTACGCCTTCCGGCAGGCTGGTGGTATCCCAGAACTGGTGACCGGCAGCGGCCGAGGCCTTGCGGAAACGCAGCAGCTGGAAGGCCTTGGTGAAGATCACGTACCAGGACGCAATCGACATGGCCAGCAACAGGACGGCGACGCCCTTGGTAACGAAATCGCCTTGGGCCCAGAGGCTTTCCAATCCGTACGGACTAACTTCCATGATGTTTCCTTCTATTTTTGGCTATCAGATGGGGAATGATGAAACGAAATGACTGCATGGCCGGGAAAACCCCGGCCAGGCCAGATGCTTTGCTCAGTTCAGGCGGAAGGCCAGGCTGCCGACCGTGCTGACGGTGATCGCACGGCCGTTTTCGATGTACGGCTTGAAGACGGCACGCATGATGGCGTTGCGGGCAGCATCATCCAGGCGCGAATAACCGGAAGACTTGGTGATCTCGACCTTTTCGGCACGACCGCTGGTGTTGACCGTCACGCGGAACTCCACCACGCCTTCTTCACCCATGCGGCGCGAGACGCTGGGATAGGTCGGGTTGGGCTTCTCGATGTATTCGATGCCGGAGGTGATCTGCTTGGGCAGTACCGGGCCGGGTGGGGCGGCCGGGGCCGGGGTCGGTTCGGCGGCCACCTGCGGCGCGGGCGCAGCCGGTTGCGGCGGCTGGGGCGGTGCGGTGATGGCGGTCGGGGCCGGGGTTTCGGTCACCGGGATCGGTTTGGGCGGGGTCACGACCTTCTTGACGATCTTCACCGGTTTGGGAGGGGCCGGCTCGGCCTTGGGCGGCGCGGGTTCGGGCGCCTTCTCGGGGACGATGAAGGTGGCGATCACTTCCTTGGGAACGGCGCTGGCAACCTGGTGGACCAGGCCGCTTTGCAGCGCCCAGAAAAAGGCGATGTGCAACAGGATGATCAGGCCCAGGGGGCCGATCTTGCGTGCCTGGCGCATCAGGGCGCTGGGTGGGCTGATACTCATGAGAGACGGTGAAATGGCGTTCATTGATCTTAATCAGGCGGCGACCAGCGAGGGATGGAACACCATCGGACGCGCACCTTGCTGTGTTTGACGGGAACTGCTGAGGCATTCGCGCAGGACGTTCTTGGCGCAGGAATGGCATTTGCCGCAGCAAGTCCCCACGCCAAGCTGCTTGCGCAGCTCGGCCATGGAGGTCATGCCTGCGTCGACCGCCTGATGGATCTTGCCTTCAGAGATGTTGTTACAAACACATACGATCATTTTACGCCTTGCTGCCTGCTTCATCAGGCTCTTGTCTTGACGATGGCTAGGATCTCGCTCCTGCAACCATGCGCGAGAAGAAGTTGAATTTTTCCTGCGGCGGCATCGTCCGTTCCACCACATGCGCCCACTGTTCCGACAACTGCTGGCAGGTCGCCCGCAGCACCGGTGCCAGATTGGGCAAATCCGCCAGCGCCTTCAGGTGTCTTTCGATCACCGAAGCCAGCTTCACGCAGCTCTGCGTTTCCTGGCTGTTGTTGGCGGTGTAGTGCGACATCAGATGCAGCACGGCGGACACCAGAAGTTCAGGCTGGGCCGGTGCGTTGCTCGGTTCCACGAATGTGGACGTCATGTTCTCGTTGACCATCAAACTCTCCTCGCTGGGCTAGCTTGGCTGGCGGTGCGTCATGACGGACGACACTGGCTGGCCTGTTTATGGATCCACCTGGTCTTGATGCTGCCGGCTTACGCCGTCAGGATCAGCTTGTTCAACTGCGTCAGCCGCAGCTTGTAGATGCGGCCGCCATGATCGATCTCCAGTTCGCGCATCTGACGGAACAGGTCCGTGCTCTTGATGCGTGTGATCGGAGTCCCGTTGGCGGTCGTGCCCGGCTTGTTGCGACGGTCCATGCTGTTGTCGTTCAGTTGGCTCATTACAATCACCTCCTATTAAATGCGAACAATTCTTATTTAGATTATTTGCGATTTGCGGCGGGATTGCAAGTCCTTTTATCGCCCTGATTGATAATTTTTATCACTTAGGGTCTTGCGGGAAACACTTCAAGGCTAACAAGGCTGTCAAGCTTGCCCAAAAGAAAACGCCCCGCCGCGAAGTTCGCGCACGGGGCGTTCAAGAATTGCCTTGATGAAAGATCAGTCCGGCAGGGCAGCGCTTTCGATGATGCCGCCACCCAGACAGACGTCGCCGTCGTACAGTACTGCCGACTGTCCCGGGGTGACCGCCCATTGCGGCGTGTCGAAGGCCAGCGAGAAGCTGCTGCCGGCATCGGCAAAGCCACAGGGTACGTCAGCCTGGCGGTAGCGCGTCTTGGCCGACAGTGCCGGCAGTTGCGGCGCGTGGCCTGCCACCCAGCTGATCTGTCCGGCCGACAGCGTCGGCGAGAGCAGCCAGGGATGCTCATGTCCCTGGACGATATAGAGGGTGTTGTTGTCCACATCCTTGCGCGCCACGTACCAGGCATCGCCATGGCCATCGGCGTTCTGGTGCGCCTTCAGGCCGCCGATGCCGATGCCCTTGCGCTGGCCCAGCGTATAGAAGGACAGGCCCACGTGTTCACCCACCGTCTTGCCATCGGCGGTCTTGATGGGGCCGGGCTTGTAGGAAAGATAACGGTTCAGGAATTCACGGAAAGGCCGCTCGCCGATGAAGCAGATGCCGGTCGAGTCCTTCTTCTTCGCATTGGGCAGTTGCAACTGCTCGGCGATCTTGCGCACTTCGGTCTTGTGGATCTCGCCCAAGGGGAAGACCGTGCGCGAGAGTTGCTCCTGATTCAGGCGATGCAGGAAATAACTCTGATCCTTGCTGGCGTCGAGCGCCTTGAGCAGCTGGAAGTCACCCTGCGGCCCCTGGCGCACTCGCGCGTAGTGGCCGGTGGCGATCAGGTCGGCGCCCAGCTTCATGGCGTGATCGAGGAAAGCCTTGAACTTGATCTCGGCATTGCACAGCACATCCGGATTGGGCGTGCGGCCAGCCTGGTATTCGCGCAGGAATTCGGCGAAGACGCGATCCTTGTATTCGGAAGCAAAATTGACTGCCTCGATATCCACCCCGACCACATCGGCCACGCTGACCGCGTCGATCCAGTCTTCGCGGGTGGAGCAGTATTCCGAATCGTCGTCATCTTCCCAGTTCTTCATGAACAGGCCGATGACTTCATAGCCCTGTTCCTTCAGCAGCCATGCCGATACCGACGAATCCACGCCGCCCGACATGCCGATGACTACTCTTTTCTTGCTCATGTTGTTTCCGTTCAATGCGGCCTCCCGTAAAGAAGTCCGCCAGGTGATGCGCCCGCGTCAGGCGGGCAGGGTGCCGATGGCGCTGGGATCCGTATGCACCAGTTCCAGCGCTGCGCGCTGGCCGGCCAGGTAATCGTCCACGCAACGCAACACCAATGGGCTGCGATGTCGTCCGGCGCAAGCCGCCAGTTCGTCGCGTGTCATCCAGACGGCACGCACGATGCCCTCGTCCAGCGGCCGGTCCAGGGCCTCGCCGACCGTCCCCGCAAAGGCAAAGCGCAGGTAGGTGACCGACAGGCCACCGCGCGAGGACGACACGTTGCGCGAAAGATAAGTCCCCACCAACGCCGTGGGTGTGAAGACATGCGCCGATTCTTCCAGCGCCTCGCGGACAGCCGCCTCGATCAGGGATTCGCCCGGTTCCAGATGGCCGGCCGGCTGGTTGATGCGCAGCCCGCCGGCGCTATGTTCCTCCACCATCAGAAAGCGCCCGTCGCGCTCGATGATGGCGGCTACGGTGACAGAGGGTTTCCAGACTTCAGACATTGATGACCTCGTGAATCCCTCATTTTACCCTGTCGAGGCCCATTCTTCAGCGCCAGCGCCGCTGTGGCGCGGCATCGCGAGGCTTTCTTGCAGGCTGGACAATTTCTCGCCCGGCAAGGCGAGTCGTGTAAGATTGGGCCAAGAATCCACAAAAAAAGGAGTCAGGAATGAGGATAGCGATCCCCGCCGAAAGCCGGGACGGAGAAACCCGTGTCGCCGCCACCCCCGAAACCGTCAAGAAACTGGTGGCGGCCCGGCACGAAGTGATGGTGGAGTCCGGCGCCGGGGTGAAGTCCAGCATTCCCGACGAGGCCTATGTGGCCGTCGGTGCCAGCATCGGCAGCGCCGAAGCCGTCTACACCGCCGAGATCCTGCTCAAGGTGCGCGCCCCCAATGAGGCCGAACGGGCTCGCCTCAAGCCGGGCACCGTGGTCATCGGCATGTTGAATCCCTTCGATGCCGACAACATCGCCGCCATGGCCGCCGCCGGCCTCACCGCTTTCGCTCTCGAAGCCGCACCCCGCACCACCCGCGCGCAATCGCTGGACGTGCTGTCCTCGCAGGCCAACATTGCCGGCTACAAGGCCGTGCTGATGGCCGCCAACACCTATCAGCGTTTCATGCCCATGCTGATGACAGCAGCTGGCACCGTGAAGGCTGCGCGCATGTTGATCATGGGCGCCGGGGTGGCGGGCCTGCAGGCCATTGCGACGGCCAAGCGCCTGGGGGCGGTGATCGAGGCTTCCGACGTGCGTCCGGCGGTCAAGGAACAGATCGAATCGCTGGGCGCCAAATTCCTTGACGTGCCCTTCCTGACCGAGGAAGAAAAAGAGATTGCCCAGGGCGTGGGCGGCTATGCCCGCCCCATGCCTGCGGACTGGATGAAGCGCCAGGCCGAGCTGGTCCACGAACGCGCCAAGCAGGCCGACATCATCATCACCACCGCCCTGATCCCCGGCCGCAAGGCACCGGTGCTCATCAGCGAAGACACGGTCAAGGCCATGAAGCCCGGTTCAGTGATCCTGGACATGGCAGTCGACCAGGGCGGCAACTGTCCCCTGTCGGAACCCGGCAAGACCGTCATCAAGCACGGCGTGCACATCATCGGCGAAGGCAATCTGGCGGCCCTGGTGGCGGCCGACGCCTCGGCGCTGTATGCGCGCAACGTGCTGGATTTCCTCAAGCTGATCATCGACGCCGAGGGCAAGCTGGTCATCAACAAGGAAGACGATATCGTCGCGGCCACGCTGCTCTGCCAGGGCGGCGAGATCCTGCGCAAATGAATCTGCCGGCCCGGGTCGGCAGAAAACCCGGGCGTTTAGCCCCCCTCAAGTCCATTACATTCAGAATCAAGAAGGAAGAAGTCCATGCAACGCATCATGCTGCGCGCCAAGATCCATCGCGCCTCGGTCACCCAGTGCGACCTGAACTATGAAGGTTCCTGCGGGATCGACGAAGACCTGCTGGAAGCGGCCGACATCCGCGAGTTCGAGAAGATCGAACTCTACAACGTCAACAATGGTGAACGTTTCTCCACCTATGCCATTCGCGGCAAGCGCGGCAGCGGCGAGATTTCACTCAATGGCGCGGCTGCCCGCCTGGCGCACCTGGGCGACCTGCTCATCATCTGTACCTATGCCCCGATGAGCGATGAAGAAGTCGCCACCTACAAGCCCAAGGTGGTCTTCGTGGACGACAAGAACCGCATCACCAGCCTCAAGGCAATCTGACCCTCGACAAGAACCATGCGGCCCGTTTCACCGGCGGGCTGCCTCACAAGGAGGAACACCATGGAAGTCAGCCACACCATCATCAACCTGATCATCTTCGTGCTGGCCATCTACGTTGGCTACCACGTGGTCTGGACGGTGACCCCGGCCTTGCACACGCCCCTGATGGCGGTGACCAATGCCATCTCGGCCATCATCATCATCGGCGCCATGCTGGCGGCGGGCCTCACTGAAGGCACGGTCGGCCGCATCGCCGGTACGCTGGCCGTGGCGCTGGCGGCGGTGAACGTGTTTGGCGGCTTCATGGTGACCCAGCGCATGCTGGAAATGTTCAAGAAGAAAGAGCCCAAGGCCAAGTCGGGAGAACAAGCATGAGCATGAACCTGGTGACCCTGCTGTACCTGATCGCATCGATCTGTTTCATCCAGGCCCTGAAGGGCCTCTCGCACCCGGCCACGGCGCGTCGTGGCAACAGCTTCGGCATTGCCGGCATGGTCATCGCGGTGCTGACCACGTTGGCGCTGATCGTCAAGCTCAAGGGCGAGGGCGGCAATCCGTCCGGCGACATCGGCTACCTGCTGGTGGCCGGTGGCGTGATCGTCGGTGGCGGCATCGGCGCCTATCTGGCGCGCAGTGTGGAGATGACCAAGATGCCCGAACTGGTGGCGGCGATGCACTCGCTCATCGGTCTGGCGGCGGTCTGTATCGCGGTGGCGGCGGTGGCCGAGCCGTGGGCGCTGGGCATTTCCGCGCACGGGCAGCTGATCCCGGTGGGCAACCGGGTGGAACTGTTCATCGGTACCTTCGTGGGGGCCATCACCTTCTCGGGTTCGGTGATCGCCTTCGGCAAGCTCTCGGGCAAGTACAAGTTCCGCCTGTTCCAGGGTGCGCCGGTCAACTTCGCCGGCCAGCATTTCCTGAACCTGCTGCTGGCGGTGGCCATGATCGGCTTCGGCATCATCTTCGTACTCACGCAAAACTGGCTGCCCTTCATCATCATGGCGGCCATTGCCTTTGCACTGGGTGTGCTCATCATCATCCCCATCGGCGGGGCCGACATGCCAGTGGTGGTCTCGATGTTGAACAGCTATTCCGGCTGGGCGGCGGCGGGCATCGGCTTCTCGCTGAACAACTCCATGCTCATCATCGCGGGTTCGCTGGTGGGTTCGTCCGGCGCGATCCTCTCCTACATCATGTGCAAGGCGATGAACCGCTCCTTCTTCAACGTGATCCTGGGCGGGTTTGGCGGCGAAGCAGCCGCCGCTGGTGGCGGGGCGCAGCAGCAGCGCAGCGTCAAGTCGGGATCGGCCGATGATGCGGCGTTCCTGATGGGAAATGCAGAAACCGTCATCATCGTGCCAGGTTACGGGCTTGCCGTCGCACGTGCGCAGCACGCACTGAAGGAATTGACCGAAAAGCTGACCCACAACGGCGTGACCGTGAAATACGCGATCCACCCGGTGGCGGGTCGCATGCCCGGCCATATGAACGTGCTGCTGGCTGAAGCCGAAGTGCCGTATGACCAAGTGTTCGAGATGGAAGACATCAACAGCGAATTCGCCCAGGCCGACGTGGTACTGGTGCTGGGCGCCAACGATGTGGTCAACCCGGCGGCCAAGGATCCCAAGTCACCCATTGCCGGCATGCCCATCCTGGAAGCCTACAAGGCCAAGACCGTGATCGTGAACAAGCGCTCCATGGCCGCCGGTTATGCCGGCCTGGACAATGAACTGTTCTACATGGACAAGACCATGATGGTCTTTGGCGATGCCAAGAAGGTCATCGAGGATATGGTCAAGGCGGTGGACTGAGTCTGGTCTGCTCCAGCAGAAATAAAAACGGGCTGCGCAGTGATTGCGCAGCCCGTTTTTCTTTGCTTCCGCCCAGGCGGAGAATGCCGCTTACTTGGTACCGAAAATGCGATCCCCCGCATCGCCCAGTCCTGGGACGATGTAGGCATCCTCATCCAGGTGGGAATCCAGGGAAGCGACGTAAAGCTTCACATCCGGATGCGCATCAGCGAACACCTGTACGCCTTCCGGGGCCGCCACCAGCGCCACGAAAACGATGTGCGAAGCCGGCACACCACGCTTCTTGAGCGCATCCACGGCATAGACGGCCGAGTTGCCCGTGGCCACCATCGGGTCGCACAGGATCATGATGCGGTCTTGCAGGTCCGGCAGCCGCACCAGGTATTCCACCGGCTTGTGGTTCTCGTCGCGGTAGACGCCGATATGGCCCACGCGCGCCGAGGGGATCAGTTCCAGCAGGCCATCGCTCATGCCCACGCCCGCGCGCAGCACCGGCACTACGGCCAGCTTCTTGCCGGCGATCACCGGGGCTTCATAGGTTACCAGCGGGGTTTCGATGGTCTCGGTGGTCAGCGGCAGCTCGCGCGTGATTTCATAGCCCATCAGCAGCGTGATCTCGCGCAGCAGGTCGCGGAAGGTGCGGGTGGAGGTGCGCTTGTCGCGCATGTGCGAGAGCTTGTGCTGGATCAGCGGGTGGTCGAGGATGAAGAGATTCTTGAAGCGCGGGTCTTGTTTCATGGCAAATGCGTGTCTGCTGGATGGAGTGCTCAGTGGAGCGGCGGGCGCCGCAAGTCAGCATTGTCGCATTTCCTGACCGCCTGCGCGACGACAGGACGTCGCGCATATGCAGCATTGTTCACCTCATCGGCGACCGAACATCATCTGTTCCGCCAGCAGCCCGCGTGCTGCCGGGAGCAGGTCGATGGCGCCCAGGGACAAGCCCAGGGCGGCCTGCAGAGGCGAGCCCTGGGGCGATCCGGCAAAGATGCGGGCCATCAGGTCGGTCAGGCGGATGGTCAGGCCGCGATCCTGGCCGCGTTGGCGCTCGAAGGCCTGCAAGGCGTGGGGAGAAATCTCGTGCGCCAGCACGTCGGCCAGCACGCGGGCATCGCGCAGGCCCAGGTTCAAGCCCTGGCCCGCTACCGGATGAAGGGTTTGCGCGGCATTGCCGATGGCCACCACGCGCCGGCTCTGGCCGGGACGGGCATTCAAGCCAAGCGGGAAGGCATGGCGCGCGCTGATGTGGGTGAAGCGGCCGACCCGTTGGCCGAAGGTGCGCTGCAAGGCCGCCAGGAAAGCCGCATCGTCCAGCGCCATCAATTGCTCGCCGGTGGCCGGGCGCACACACCAGACCAGCGCATAGCCGTCGTCCTGCGGCAGCAGGGCCAGCGGGCCTTCATCGGTGAAGCGTTCGAAGGCGCGATGGGCGATGACGCCATCGGCCAGCACGTGGGCGATGATGCCCAACTGCTGGTAATCGCGCTGCAAAGTCTTTTGCTGTTGCTCGCCGAAGACACCGCCCTCGGCCTGGATCAGCAATTGCGCGCGCAGCACGCGGCCATCCTTCAGGGTGACGGCGACGTGATCGTCGTCTTCCGCGATGTCTTGCGCTTCGGCCGGGCGCATCAGGCTCAGTCCCAGCGGCGTGATGGCTGAGGCCAGGGCGCGGTTGACCTGGCCATAGCGCGCCACATAGCCCAGCGCGGGCAGCTGGTAATCCTTGCGGTCCAGCAGGGTGCGTCCGAAGTGGCCTCGGCGTGAGACGTGGATCTGTTCGATGGCAGTGGCGCTGCGGCCGATATCGTTCCAGGCGCCCAGTTCGTCGAGGATCTGGCGGCTGCCGTAGGAGAGGGCGATGGTGCGCGGGTCGGCGGCGGCTTGCTCGGGCGACTTCATGTCTACCAGCGCGATGCGCTCGGCAGGCAATTGGCGCCGGGCCAGCAGGCCGGCCACGCTCTGGCCGACCGGGCCGCCGCCGCAGATGATCAGGTCGAAATCGACGGATTCCATGATGCCGGGAGATGCCTTCTACAGAAGATTCAAGAAGGCGTCATTGTAGCGGAGCCGCGCCGGCCGGGCTTGATCCGGCGCATGCGCGGTCTGCACAGGCGCTCGCTTCAGCCCTGGCGCATCAGCGCTTCAATGTCCTCGACCTTGCTGGGCACGCCCGTGGTCAAGAGTTCGCAGCCCGATGGCGTGACGTGGGCGTCATCCTCGATGCGGATGCCGATGTTCCAGAACTGCTCCGGCACCCCTTCGCCCGGACGCACGTAGATGCCCGGCTCGATGGTCAGCACCATGCCCGGTTGCAGCGTGCGCCATGGCTTGTTGCCGTCGGCCGTGGCCGGGTCGCGGTAATCTCCCACGTCATGCACGTCCATGCCCAGCCAGTGGCCGGTGCGGTGCATGTAGAACTGGCGGTAGTCGCCTTTTTCGATGACGTCGTCCAGCGAGCCGACCTTGGATTTGTCCAGCAGACCGGTGTCGAGCATCCCTTGCGCCAGCATCCGCACGGCGGCGTCATGGCCATCCATGAAGCGCTTGCCGGGAGCGGTCTCGGCGACGGCGGCGGCTTGTGCGGCCAGCACGATCTCGTAGAGCGCCTTCTGCGGTCCGCTGAACTTGCCATTGGCGGGGAAGGTGCGGGTGATGTCGGAGGCGTAGCTGTCCAGTTCGCAGCCGGCATCGATCAGGACCAGGTCACCGTCCTTGATTTCGGCATCGCCCGCGCGATAGTGCAGCACGCAGCTGTTGGCACCGGTGGCGACGATGGAACCGTAGGCCGGATATTGCGAACCGTTGCGACGGAATTCGTGCAGCAGTTCGGCTTCGAGATGGTATTCGCGCAGGCCGGGGCGGCAGATGCGCATGGCGCGGCAATGGGCTTCGGCGGAGATGATGCCGGCGCGCTTCATGACGTCGATCTCGTAGGGATCCTTGAACAGGCGCATATCGTCCAGCAGCACGCTCACGTCGACCACCGCGCCGGGTGCGGACACGCCGCTGCGTGCCAGGGCGCGCACGCCTTGCAGCCAGCGCTGCAACTGGGCATCGCGCTTCTCATCCTGGCCCAGCGCGTAATAGACGGCGCGGGCGTCGGAGAGCAGGGCGGGCATGTTCTTGTCCAGCTCCTCAATGGGGTGGGCTGCATCCAGCGCGAACATTTGCTGCGCGGCCTGCGGGCCGTGGCGGTAGCCATCCCAGATCTCGCGTTCCAGGTTCTTGTCGCGGCAGAACAGGATGCTGCGGTTTTCCTGGCCGGCCACCAGCACCAGTACTGCTTCGGGTTCGGTAAAGCCGGTCAGGTAGTAGAAATAGCTGTCATGGCGATACGGATAATCGGCATCGCGATTGCGCATCACCTCGGGCGCGGTCGGGATGATGGCCACGCCCCCCCCGGCTTGTTGCAGGCTGGCCAACAGGCGGGCGCGGCGGGCGGCGAAGGGGGAGGCGTCGAAGCTCATGGTCGGTTTCCTTGCGGTGGCAGGTTCAGTGCTTCCAGTTGTTCGATGGTGCCGACGTTGTGCCATTGGCCCCGGTAGACGTCGCCGCCGATGCGGCCCTTGTCGGCATACTGGCGCAGCAGCGGTCCCAGCTTGGCATGGGTACCGGGGGCGATGCCATCGAACATCTGCGGGCGATACACGCCGATGTTGGCAAAGGTCAGCTTGGGCTGGCCTTCGTTGGCAATGGCGAAGTTGTTCAGTGCAAAGTCACCTTCGGGATGGAAGGGCGGATTCTTGACCAGGTACAGCCAGGCCATGTCGCGCTGGTCTTCCGGCAGCGGATTGCCCCAGGGGTCTTCGTCTTCCAGCACGGTCAGCAGTTCGCTGTAGTCGAAATGCGGGCACCAGATGTCGCCGGAGACCGCTATGAAAGCTTCTTCACCCAGCAGGTGGCGCGCCTGGGCGATACCGCCTGCCGTTTCCAGGGCCGTGGTTTCCGGTGAATAAAAGAGTCTGGCGCCGAAGCGGCTGCCGTCGCCGAGGGTGTCTTCGATCATCTGGCCCAGGTGGGCGTGATTGATGACGATCTCGGTGATGCCGGCGCGTACCAGCGAGAGGATCTGCCAGACGATCAATGGGCGGCCACGGACTTTGAGCAGCGGCTTGGGACAGGTATCGGTCAGCGGACGCATGCGCTCGCCGCGCCCGGCTGCGAAGATCATGGCTTTCATGGTCGGCGCCTCAGAAGGTGTAGCCGAACTTGGGCGCGTGTTCCTGCTCCAGCTTCTCGATCAGGCGCACCAGGGGCGTGAAGGCCACGTAGCGGCGCGCGGTCTTGAGGGTGTATTCCATCACCAGCGGGATGTCCTTCAGGTAGCCATCCTTGCCGTCGCGGTGCCACAGGCGGGCGAAGATGCCCAGCACCTTCAGGTGGCGCTGCAGGCCCATCCATTCGAAGTCGCGGTAGAAGGTATCGATGTCGGGCGTGACCGGCAGGCCGGCGCGGCGCGCCTTTTCCCAGTAGCGGATGGCCCAGTCCAGCACCATCTCTTCATCCCACTGGATGTAGGCATCGCGCAGTAGCGAGACCAGATCGTAGGTGATGGGGCCATAGACCGCATCCTGGAAATCGAGAATGCCGGGGTTGCCCTTGGGCAGCACCATCAGGTTGCGCGAATGGTAGTCGCGGTGCACGTAGACCTGCGGCTGGGCCAGGTTGTTGGCCAGGATGGCGTCGAAGGTCTTGTCCAGCACGGCGTTCTGCTCGTCGGTGAGCGTCACGCCCAGGTGCTTGCCGATGTACCACTCGCGAAACAGCTCCAGCTCCCGCAGCAGCAGGGCACGGTCGTATTCGGGCAGGGCTTCGGGCTTGCTTTGCGCTTGTAAAAGTACCAGGGCCTCGATCGCATCCATGTATAGTGCGTGCGCGCTGTCGGCCGAGAGCTGCGAGAGGTAGGTCGTGGAACCCAGGTCCGAGAGCAGCAGGAAACCGCGCTCGGTATCCTGCGCCAGTACCTTCGGCACGGTCACCCCGGTCTCGCCGAAGAGGCCGGCGACTTTCACGAAGGGGCGCACGTCCTCCTGCGGCGGCGGGGCATCCATCACGATGGCGCTGCCGCCCTCGGGTGTATCCACCCGGAAATAGCGGCGGAAGCTGGCGTCGGCCGAGGCCGGGCGCAGGGTGGCGGACAGCACCGGGGTATCGGCCAGGGTGGCCAGCCAGGCTTGCAGTTCGGACAGGCGGAGATCGGGGGTGGAACCAGGTGAAGACATGAACTATCTGAGGAAATCGTTTGACGTGGTTGAGTTCCCATATAATAAGGGATTCAACCCAAAAAATCCGCCTGCACGGTATCTAGCCTCTCTTTTCATGATCCGGTTTTCCAAGTCTTTCACTGAACGTACTGTCAACTGGCGGCTGGCGCGTCTGTTCTCTTCGGCAATGGTGGTGGCCTCGGCCTCTGCCCTGTTGCCCTTGTCGGTGCACGCCCAGATGTCGCTGCCTGCGGCCACGCCGGTCCCGGCGCAGGACGCGGATGCGCCGGTCAACGTCAGCGCCGAGCAGATGACCGGCCGTCCCGACCGCCAGGTCAACCTTGACCGCGACGTGGAACTGGTCAAGGGGGCGACCACCATCAAGGCCGACAAGGCCGAATACCGCATCATCCAGGATGAAGTCGAGGCCACCGGCCACGTCTGGATGCGTCGTCTGCAGGACCAGTACACTGGCGACCGCGCCGAGATGAACATGGGTACCGGCTCCGGCTACGTTACCAGCCCGACTTATCTGCTGGGCAAGAGCGGCGGGCGGGGCAAGGCCGAGCGCATCGATTTCCTCTCCGATGACGAGGCCAAGGTCACCCAGGGTACCTACAGTACCTGCGAGGCCCCCGATCCCGACTGGTATCTGCGCGCCAGCACCATGGACCTCGACAGCGGCCGTGACGTCGGCACCATGCACGGCGGACTGCTGTATTTCAAGGATGTCCCCATCCTGGGTTCGCCCTGGATGTCGTTCCCGCTCTCGGGCGAGCGCAAGTCGGGCGTGCTGCCGCCGACCATCGGCATGACCACCAACGGTGGCGCCGAGATCGCGGTACCGTACTACTTCAACCTGGCGCCCAACTACGATCTGACGCTGGTGCCCAAGCTCATTGCGCGGCGGGGCCTGCAACTGGGCGCCGAGACCCGTTACATGGGCGAAACCTACAGCGGTTCGACCAACGTGGAAGGCATCCAGGACCGCGTCACCGGCACGGGCCGTTATTCGCTGTCCTCGATCCACAACCAGACCCTGGCACCCGGCCTGCAACTGGCCTGGAACCTGAACAAGGCCTCCGACAACGACTATCCCTCGGACTTCTCGCATTCGATCACCGGCAGTACGCAGCGCCTGCTGGCGCGCAACGTCAGCCTCAGCTACAGCAGCACCTACTGGAGCGTGACCGGGCTGGTGTCCAAGTACCAGTTGCTGCAGGACGTCGACGCACCGATCACCAAGCCCTACGATCGCGTGCCGCAGATCACCTTCAACGGCAACCGTTACGATATCGGCGGCTTCGACTTCAGCACCACCGCTGACTTCACCCGCTTCGCCAGTGGCGACCTGGTGGGCGGTGACCGTGCCTACGTCACGCAGACGGTGTCCTATCCCATCATCCGGCCGGGTTACTTCATCACCCCCAAGGTGATCCTGGATGCCACCAGCTACAACCTCACCAACGTCACGGCGGGCCAGCCGACCAGTTTCAGCCGGACCTTGCCGACCCTGTCGCTGGACTCGGGCATGATCTTCGAACGTGAGTCCAACCTGCTCGGTCGCAGCATGACCCAGACGCTGGAGCCGCGCCTGTTCTACGTGCGCACGCCTTATCGCGACCAGTCGCAGTTCCCGGTGTTCGATTCCGGCCTGTCCGATTTCAACTTCGCGCAGATCTTCACCGAGAACCGCTTCGTCGGCCACGACCGCATCAGCGACGCCAACCAGCTCACGGCCGCCGTGACCTCGCGCCTGATCGAGGAAAATGGCCTGGAACGCCTGCGCGCAGCCGTGGGACAACGCTATTACTTTGTCGACCCCAAGGTCGATATCACCGGGACCACCACTACCACGCTGGGCAGCAAGTCCGATCTGCTGCTGTCGCTGGGCGGCCAGATCACGCGCGAGTTCTCCACCGACAACACGGTGCAGTACAGCGAGACGCTGCGCCAGATGGTGCGTTCGACCTTCGGCATCCGCTGGCAGCCGGCGCCCAAGCGCGTGCTGAACCTGCAATACCGGCTGGACCGCACCTACATCAACCCCTACACGGGCGTGCTCGATCCGCTCAAGCAGGTCGATGTGTCCGGACAGTGGCCGATCACCCAGCGTATCTATGCCGTGGGTCGCCTGAACTATTCGATCCCCGACCGCACCGTGGCAGAAGGTCTGGCAGGCTTCGAATACAAGGCCGATTGCTGGGTCTTCCGGGTGGTGGCGCAACGCATCCCGACCTCGTCCACCAAGGCGTCGACGGGCTTCTTCATCCAGCTTGAACTGAACGGCTTCTCCAAGATCGGTTCCAACCCGATGGAGGCCATCAAGAGCAGCGTGCCCGGTTACCAGAACGTGAACCTGCCGGACACCATGACCGGCAACAACTTCTAACCTTTTCCGAACCAACGATTAGTCCATGCGTAATATGCGTACACCACTCCTCGCAACAACCAAAACAGTGACCGTGCTGCTGTGCATGCTGGGCGTGATCAGCAATGCGCATGCGCAGTTCGCCACCACCATCATCCCGGTGACGCCGACCGAAACCACCGGCAGCGCACCGGCAGCACCGGCCAAGAGCGCGCCCAAGGCTGCCGCCAGCAAGCCGGCCACCCCGGTGGCCGCGCCCGCTGCCCCGGCCCCGGCGCCGGCGGCGACCCGGGCACGTGTGGAACCGCGTCCGGTGGATTCCATCCTGGTGGTGGTCAACAACGAAGTCATCACCCGCCAGGAAGTCGCCGAGCGCCTGGCCAGCGTGGAAAAGCGCATGGCTGCGCAGAACGTGCAATTGCCGCCGCGAGCGCAGCTGGTGCGCCAGCTGGTCGAACGCATGATCGTCGAACGCGCCCAGGCGCAGATGGCCAAGGAAAGCGGCATCGTGGTCGACGACGCCATGCTGGACCGCGCCATGCAGCGCATCGCCGAGCAGAACAAGTTGTCCATGCCGGAATTCCGCACCCGCCTGGAAGCCGAGGGCATGAACTACGCCAGCTTCCGTGAAGAGATCCGCCGTGAAATCCTGAGCCAGCGCCTGCGCGAGCGTGAGGTGGACAACAAGGTGGTGGTCACCGAATCCGAGATCGACAACTACCTCGCCGCCGAAGCCAATGCCGGCGGTCAACGCCAGGAACTGGACATCGCCCAGATCCTGATCCGTGTGCCAGAGAACGCCACCCCCGAGCAGTTGTCCGCCCGCCGCGAACGCGCCGAAGACGTGCTGCGCCAGTTGAAGACCGGCGCCGACTTCGCCAAGACCGCGGCCGCCTATTCCGATGCGTCCGATGCCCTTTCCGGTGGTGACCTTGGCTGGCGTCCGGCCGACCGCCTGCCCCAGCTGTTCCTGGATGGCGTGTCCAAGTTGCAGGATGGCCAGGTCAGCGGCCTGCTCAAGAGCGGTAACGGTTTCCACATCCTCAAGCTGGTCGGCCGTCGCGCTGCCGGCGCCACCCAGGCTGCCGCCCCGGCAGTGCAGAAGACCCATGTGCGTCATATCCTCATCAAGGTCAACCAGGTGGTGACGGCTGCCGAAGCCAAGCGCAAGCTGACCGAACTGAAGGAACGTCTGGACCACGGTTCGGCCACCTTCGAAGAACTGGCCAAGCTGTATTCCAACGACCTGTCCGCCTCCAAGGGGGGCGACCTCGGCTGGATCTACCCGGGCGATACCGTCCCCGAGTTCGAGCGCGCCATGGACAAGTTGAAGCCGGGTGAAGTCAGCGAGCCCATCGAAACCCCGTTCGGCTATCACCTGATCCAGGTGGTCGAGCGCAAGACTGACGACGCCTCCAAGGAACGTGCCCGCCAGGCTGCCCGTCAGGCCATCCGCGAGCGCAAGATCGAGGAAGCCACCGAGGACTGGATGCGCCAGATCCGTGACCGCGCCTACGTCGAATATCGCAACGACGACTGATCGTCCATCCGGCAGGGGAGGCCGCAGGTTTCCCCATTGCGCGCAAGAGGCCGGCCATGTCGCCGGCCCTTGCTTTTTGAAGCCCGTTTTTGCCCTCACAGGCCATGAGTGACATCACCATGAACCGCCCCATCCTCGCGCTGACCTGCGGCGAACCGGCCGGCATCGGCCCGGAAATTTCCCTGCGTGCCGCCTGGGAACTGCGCCACCAAGCGCGCTGCATCCTGCTGGGCGATGCCGCCCTGCTGGCGCAGACGGCTTACGAGATCGATCCGCAGATGCGCGTGGCGGCACTCTCCATCCAGGCCTGGCGCAACGGCGGCCTGCCGCATTTCCCGATCGACTGCCTCACCGTCATCGATTGTCCGGTGGCCGAACCGGTGCGTGCCGGCGTGCTGGATGCGCGCAATGGCCGCGCCGTGTTGCAGACTCTGGACCTGGCGGTGCAGGGCGCACTGGATGGCGCCTTTGCCGCCATCGTGACCGCGCCCTTGCAGAAAAGCACCATCAATGATGCCGGTGTGGCCTTCACCGGTCATACCGAATATCTGGCCGAGGTCACCGGCACGCCGCAGGTGGTGATGATGCTGGCCGGTGGTGAGAACCCGCACCTGCGCGTGGCGCTGGCGACCACGCATCTGGCCTTGAAGGATGTCCCGGCCGCGATCACCGCGTCGAGCCTGGCGCGCACGCTGGATATCCTGCAAGCCGACCTGCGCGGCAAGTTCGGTATCGCCCATCCGCGCATCCTGGTCACCGGCCTGAACCCCCACGCCGGTGAAAACGGCTATCTGGGGCGCGAAGAGATCGAGGTCATCACGCCGGCTCTGGAAGCCGCCCGGGCGCGCGGCATCGACGCACGCGGCCCCTATCCGGCCGATACCCTGTTCCAGCCCAAGTACCTGGAAGAAGCCGACTGCGTCCTGGCCATGTATCACGACCAGGGCCTGCCGGTCCTGAAGTTCGCCAGCTTCGGCCATGGCATCAACATCACCCTCGGGCTGCCCCTGATCCGCACGTCGGTCGACCATGGCACGGCCCTGGACCTGGCCGCCGCCGGCCTTGGCCGCGCCGACCATGGCAGCCTGTGCGTAGCCATCCGCGCCGCTGCCGACATGGCACGCCGCCGCTGTACCGCCTGAGATCGCACGAACTTACTGGAATCCCCATGAAACACATCCCGCGCAAACGCTTCGGCCAGAACTTCCTCACCGACGACGTGGTGCTGCACGACATCATCGGCGCCATCGCACCCGCTGCCGACGACGCCATGGTCGAGATCGGCCCGGGCCTGGCCGCGATGACCGCACTGCTGCTGGAACAATTGCGCCACCTGCACGTGGTCGAGCTGGACCGCGACCTGGTCGAGCGCCTCAAGAAGCGTTTCAGCGCCGAGCGCCTGACCGTGCATTCGGCCGATGCCCTCAAGTTCGACTTTGCCAGCATCCCGGTGCCGCAAGGCCGCAAGCTGCGCGTGGTCGGCAACCTGCCCTACAACATCTCCAGCCCCTTGCTGTTCCACCTGGCCGAGATCGCGCCGAACGTGCAGGACCAGCACTTCATGCTGCAGAAGGAAGTGGTCGAGCGCATGGTCGCCGAGCCGGGCGGCAAGGCCTATGGCCGCCTGTCGGTGATGCTGCAGTGGCGCTATCACATGGAACTGCTGTTCGTGGTCCCGCCGACCGCCTTCGACCCGCCCCCGCAGGTCGATTCGGCCATCGTGCGCATGACTCCGCTGGCGCAGCCCATGGATTGCCCACAGGCGTTGCTGGAACAGGTGGTCACCAAGGCCTTCTCGCAGCGCCGCAAGGTGATCCGCAACTGCGTGGCGGGCCTCTTCACCGAGGACGAATTGCGTCAGGCGGGCGTCGATCCGCAAGCGCGTCCGGAAGCCGTGCCGGTCGAGCAATTCGTGGCCCTGGCCAACTTGCTGGCGGTGCGCCAGGCCTGACGGCGCGCCGCTGTTGCACTTTATTACAGGCGCGCCGCCACCCGTAAGAACTGTAACGAAGTTTCATATCCCGTGGTTTAAAGCTGAACCTGTCTTATATTGGAATCGTGCCGCGACAGATCGCGGACTTCTTTGACAGGAGCCAATCATGGCCAGCAAAAAAATCGCATCGGTATTGATCGCCACCACTCTTCTGGCTTCGGCCGCCGTCGTCAGCACGCCTGCGATGGCGCATGACCGGGGCGGCAACGGCGTGGCGATTGCTGCCGGCATCATCGGCGCGGTCGCCATCGGATCGCTCATCGCCAATTCCGCTCCGGCGCCGGTCTACCAGGCGCCGCCGCAACCGGTCTATTACCAGGCCCCGCAGCCGGTGTACTACCAGCCGCCGCAACAGGTGGTCTATGAGCAGCCGCGCTACTACGCGCCGCCGCCGCGTCCGGTGCGTTACGTGGAGCGCACCGAGGTGCGTACCTACCGCTACGATGACCGACCGGATTACTATTCCTACTACGGCCGCTGAGGGGCGTGGAGGACGGCGGTCCTGGCGGCAGGACATCCCGGCGCAAGCCATCTTGAGGAAAACGGGCAACCCTTGCAGGTTGCCCGTTTTGCTTTGTCGGTGTCCGGGAGCGCAATCCAGCAAGCAAGACGTCAGTAAAACGCGACATAATGACGAAGCGGTCGTCACTTTGTCAGCATAATGCCGAGTGAAGTCTCGTCAGAATGACGACGCCGCGCACATTGCCACCCAGCAAGGAGACGTATCCTCGATGATGGCTCCCATCGCCGCCGATGACATCAGGACTGCCCTTGACGCTGGCCATCTCTGGCCGGCGCTGCAGCCCTTGGTGCATCTGCGTACCGGGCGCATTGCGGGCTTCGAGATGCTGGCGCGCTGGAGCTGCCCGCAGCGCGGGGTGGTGGCGCCGATCGATTTCATCGACGTCGCCGAACGCGGCGGGGTGCTGGATGGGCTGCTGCTCAAACTGCTCGATACCGTGGCCGCCAGCCTGCGCCACTGGCCGCCCGAGCTGCGGCTGGCGATCAATCTGTCGCCCGGCCAGTTCCTCGACACCAGCCTGCTGGAGCGCCTGGCGGCAGTCATGTCTGCGCACGGGCTGTCGCTGTCGCGCCTGCAGCTGGAGATCACCGAGACCGTGCTGGTACAGGATCACGAACGCACCCTGCAGACCATTCTGGCCGCGCGCCAGGCCGGTGCCAGCCTGTCGCTGGATGATTTCGGCACCGGTTATTCCAGCCTGACCCGGCTGCAGTCCTACCCCTTTGACGAAATCAAGATCGACGCCAGTTTCGTGCGCACCATGGACCAGGATCCGGACAACTTCCGCATCGTGCTGGCAGTGGCCGGGCTGGGGCAGAGCCTGAAGATGCACGTGGTCGCGGAAGGCATCGAGACCGAGCATCACGCCCATCTTTTGAAGCGCATGGGCTGTGAATTCGGTCAGGGTTACCATCTGGGCCGACCGCTGCCGCTGACCGACGCGGCTCGCCTGATCGACGAGCGCGGCGTGTGGCAGCGTCACAGTGCGGGCATCGACACCTCACCCTTCCAGCGCTGGCACCAGCTCGATTCGCTCTATCGCAGCGCCCCGGTGGGGCTGTGCTTCCTCGATCCCTTGCTGCGCGTGGTCAGCGCCAATGCCATGATGATCGACCTGCTCGGTGGCAACGCCGGCAGCGAGCTGGAGGGCTGCCCCGTGATCGACCTGCTGGACCGCAGCGAACACCGCCCCTTGCTGCAGAGGGTGGCCGAGGTGGTCGATGGCGTCTTGCCTGCCCCCATCGAATTCTTCAATTCACGTACCGGTCGCACCTCGTTGCTGGCCTTCCAGGTAGTGCGCAGCGACCTGGGTGAACTGTTGGGCATCTCGGGATCGGCCGTGGATATCACCGCCCGGGTGTCTGCCGAACGGACGGTGCGTGACAGTGAAGAACATTTCCATCGGGCCATCGACCTGAGTCCCAATATCCCCTGGGCCGCCGATGCACAGGGCGTGATCGACTACATCGGGCCGACCTTCGAATGGCTCCCCGAGCTGACCACGGCGCAGCGCCACCAGCAGTGGCTGGCGCGCATGCCGGAGGAAGACCGTGTACGGGTACGTCAGGAATGGCTGGCCAACCTGCCCAGCGGGCGACCCTTCCGTACCGAGTTCCGTGTGCTCTGGCCCGATGGCCAGTGGCGCTGGATGCGCAGCCGCGCCTCACCCCACAGCGATAGCGAGGGACGCATCCAGCGCTGGTATGGACTGATCGTCGACATCAGTACGGAGCGCCGCCTGCAATACCGCATCAGCGCCCTGGAAGAGCAGATCCGGCGCCTGCGCGGCAGCGACCGGGACTGAGTCCGGGGAGCGGACTCGGCGGGAGCTCGCCAAATCAGGGATAATAGCGGCTTGCTTCACGTTAGCCATGAAAAGGAGTCGCCAAGTGAGAATGCTGCATACGATGCTGCGCGTCGGAAATCTGGATCGTTCCATCGAGTTCTATACCCAGGTGCTGGGCATGAAACTGCTGCGCAAGCATGACTATCCCGAGGGCAAGTTCACGCTGGCCTTCGTCGGTTACGGCGAAGAACGCGATCACACCGTGCTCGAACTGACCCACAACTGGGATACCGAATCGTATGATCTGGGCACCGGCTACGGTCACATCGCCATCGAGGTCGATGATGCCTATGCCGCCTGTGACGCAGTCAAGGCCAAGGGCGGGACGGTGACCCGCGAAGCCGGTCCGATGAAACACGGCAAGACCGTGATCGCCTTCGTCGCCGATCCGGATGGTTACAAGATCGAGTTCATCCAGAAGAAGGAACAGTACAGTGCCGCCGATTGAGGCGCCTTGCTGTCAGCCTGCCAGCCCGCTCATGCGGGCTTTTTTCATGGCATGGACGCGCCGCGGGATTGATGCGACACGTGTCCGGTCCATCGTGGATGCCCGTGCATCCGTGCATCAACAGAACAACAACAGGAACGCCAATTGAGCCTCTACCAACTCTCCAAAAGTCATCTGCGCCGCCTGTGGGTCGAATACGGCATCCTCTGGAGCGGCGCCATCATCGTTGGCCTGGTCGCGGTGCTGTATGCCCAGGCCATCGAAATCGGTTTCGGTGTCTTCCGCAGCATCGAGCACAAATCCCCCTGGCTGCCGCTGCTGCTCACGCCAGCAGTCTGCGCCGCCTGCGTCTGGCTCACGCGCCGCTACTTCGAGGGCTCCGAAGGCAGCGGCATTCCGCAGGCCATCGCCACCCTGCATGGCGACACCGCCGAACGCGGCAGCGTGCTGCTGTCCCTGCGCGTGATGGTCGGCAAGATCGTGCTGTCGATCGTGGCCATCGCCGGTGGCATGACCATCGGTCGTGAAGGTCCGACGGTGCAGATCGGCGCGGCCATCATGTACAACCTGCGCCGACTGTATCCGGCCGGATACGAGCACATGGAGCGCCGTCTGATCCTGGCCGGTGCCGCTGCCGGCCTGGCGGCCGCCTTCAACACGCCGCTGGCGGGTATCGTGTTCGCCATCGAGGAACTCTCGCGCAGCTTCGAGCAGAAGGCCAGTGGCGTGGTCATCACCACCATCATCTTCGCCGGCCTGGTGGCCCTGTCACTCAATGGCAACTATACCTATTTCGGCTCCATTTCCTTCCCTGGAGAAACCAGCGGCCGCCTGATCCTGGCCGTGATCGTCACGGCGGTGCTCATGGGCGTGGCCGGTGGATTGTTCTGCTGGTGCATTCTCAATCCGACGCGCTGGATTCCCGCCACGATCGTGACCCTGCGTGCCGAACGTCCCGTCGCCTTCGCTGCGCTGTGCGGTTTCATCGTCGCGGTCATCGGTGTGGCGGCCGGCGGCGCCACCTTCGGCAGCGGCTACGAGCAGGCGCATGGCTTGCTCAATGATGGCCAGGAACTGTCGGTGTTCTATCCCTTCCTCAAGTTCGCCTCCATGGTCGGTTCCTACCTGCCGGGCCTGCCGGGCGGCATCTTCGCGCCCTCGCTGTCCATCGGTGCCGGCTTTGGCAACCTGCTGCACCTGCTCTTCGGCGGCACCTCGCTGCCGATGCTGGTGGCGCTGGCCATGGTGGGTTACCTGGCGGCCGTGACGCAATCGCCCATCACCGCCTTCGTGATCGTGATGGAAATGGTTGACGGCCATGCGCTGGTGATTTCGCTCATGGCCACGGCGCTCATTGCCTCGGCCGTGTCCAAGCTGTTCGCCCCGCCGCTCTACGAAACCCTCGCGGAACGCTACATCAAGCACTGACCCCGGCGTTGCTTCACAGGCTGCGTCAATTTGACGCAGCCGCCAATACCCGCTCTCCACGCACCTGCCCGCCCCCTTCGTCATATTGTCGTGCTGCACGCGACAATATGTCGCAGTCCCTCGTCGTTTTGCTCGCCCATAATCGCGCGCTCTACCTGCCCGCGCAGACGGGCAGTTCGATAACGACAACCTGGGGATTTCCATGCAGCTTACTCCTTGCGCCTGCGCCATCGCGCTGGCCTTCAGCGCTTGCGGCCACGTCCTGGCCGAAACCACTTCAGAATCCGACAGTGCATCCTTGCCCACCGTGACCGTGCGCGGCGACAAGCCTGCCGTGACGACGCCGCTCAAGGCCGACAGCAATGCGCTGCTCGCCGATGAAGCGGCCTATTCCAGTGCGGCGGCCGGTGGTGTCTCGGCACTGCCGGTCTTGAACGGCTTTGCCGCCGACCGCCTCAAGATCCGCCTGGATGGCATGGAGGTCACGGCCGCCTGCGGCAACCAGATGAACGCCCCCATGTCCTATATGCCGCCGGCGCAGGTCGGGATGGTGCGGGTGATGGCCGGTCTCACACCGGTCAGCGTGGGCGGCGACAGTATCGGCGGCACCATCGAACTGGCGTCCCCGGCTCCGCAGTTTGCCGCGCAAGCCGGTGAACTCTTGACCAAGGGCGGCTTCTCGGTGGCTGCACGCAGCGTCAATTCGGAAGTATCGGCCTCGGTCGATGCCACGGTGGCCAGCGACCGTCTCTCGGTCCATTACGTGGCCAGCCAGTCGCGTGCCGAGAGCTACGTCAACGGCCGCGGCGACAAGGTGCTGGGCAGCCAGTTCCAGAGCAACAACCACGCAGTGACGGTGGCCGCGCGCGGCGACGGGCAGCAACTGGTGTTCAAGGCCGGGCAGCAATACATCCCCTACCAGGGCTTCCCCAATCAGTACATGGACATGACCGGCAACCGCTCCACCTTCGCCAACCTGGGCTATGAGCGCCGCTTCGACTGGGGCAAGCTGATGGGCCGTCTCTACTGGCAGCGTACCGAGCACGAGATGGGCTTCTTCAGTGCCGAGCGCACCGGCACCATGCCCATGCAGACGCGAGGCCGCGACCTGGGCTACAGCTTGCGGGCCGACATCGACCTGGCGCCTGATGGCAGCAGCGTGCTGCGCCTGGGCAACGAGTACCACAGCTTCCATCTGGATGACGACTGGCCCGCCGTGCCGGGTTCGATGATGATGGGCCCGCGCACCTATGTGAACATCAACGACGGAAAACGCGATCGTTACGCTCTTTTCGCCGAATGGGAGGGCAAGTTGAGTGAACGTTGGCGCACAATCGTGGGACTGCGCGATGAGCTGGTCAGGACCGACGCCGGCAACGTGCAGTCCTACGGCACCAACATGATGAACATGGCTGATCTGACGGCCGCCAACGCCTTCAACGCACGCGGCCATGCGAAGACCGACAACAACATCGACCTCACCGCGCTGGCGCGCTTCACGCCCGATGACGGGCAGACCTGGGAATTCGGATACGCTCGCAAGACGCGCTCCCCCAATCTGTACGAGCGTTATACCTGGGGACGAGGCACCATGGCCATGACCATGACCAACTGGTTCGGTGATGGCAACGGTTACGTCGGCAACATCGACCTCAAGCCCGAAGTGGCGCATACGCTCTCGGCCACCGCCGACTGGCATGCGGCAGACAAGCAGGGCAGCGAGCCGCGCTGGTTCTTCAAGCTGACACCGTATTTCAGCTATGTGGAGAACTACATCGATGCCGATGTCATCGGCACCTTCAAGCCTTACAGCGTCAGCACGGCCTCCGGCGCACTGCTGCAATTTGCCAACCACGATGCGCGCCTGTTTGGCATCAATGCGTCGTGGAAGTGGCCACTGTGGCGCTCGGCCGGTCTGGGGGACATCGCCTTCACCGGCAAGGCCGGCCTCACGCGTGGCAAGCGTGTCGATGGCGGCAACCTGTATCACATGATGCCCTTGAACGTACTGGCCGCGCTGGAACAGCAGCAGGGGCCCTGGACCCATCGTGCCGAAGTCAGTTACGTCGCCCGCAAGACGCTGGTGGACAGCAATCGTCTGGAACCGGTCACGGCCAGCTACACGGTGTTCAATCTGCGCAGCAGCTATCAGTTCAATGCGGCCATCAGCGTGAGCGCAGGCATCAGCAACCTGTTCAACCGCAACTATGCGGATGCGTTGGGCGGGGTTTATCTGTCGGGATTGGCCAAGTCCAGAAGCGGTAGCCTGCAAGCCTTGCCGGGCTACGGGCGCTCGCTGGATGTGGGCGTCAACGTGCGGTTCTGAGCCGCAATGGCCGGGACCGGGCCGGTCAGAAGATCGGCAGGGTCTCCGGTGCGCTGTCGCGCAGGGCTTTCTTGGCCGATTCGAATTCGGGGAAGATCGATTGCACCGTGGCCCAGAAACGCGGGCTGTGGTTCATCTCGCGCAGGTGTGCCAGTTCGTGGGCAATCACGTAATCAATCAGTGGCAGGGCGAAGTGTATGAGCCGCCAGTTCAGGCGGATGCGCGCGTCCGAGGTGCAGGAACCCCATTGCGTCGTGGCCGAGGACAGAGCATAGGAGCGATAGCGTACACCCAGTTTTTCTGCATAGATCATCAGGCGCTTGCCGAACAGCTCTTCAGCCCGTGCCTGCATCCACCCTTGCACGCGATCCTTCAGCTGCTGCTCACCGGCATCGGCCGGCAGGCTGATGTTGAGTTCGCGCGTGAGCTCGTCGAGCAACACCGCCTGGCGCTGGCCGGTACGGATGCGCAGCGTGATGTCGGCACCCAGGTAGGGCAGGGTGGCGCCATCGCGCCACTGCATCTGCGGTTGCAGGCGGCGCGCCGAACGCTCGCGGCGCTCGTTGAGTTTGCTCAGTATCCAGCGCTGCTTTTCGCGGATGGCGTTGTCGATCTCGGCTAACGTGACCCACTTGGGCGCGGTCACGCGCAGGCCTTCGTCACTGACCAGGAAGCCGATGGTACGGCGCTTGGAGCGCAACAGCGCAAAATCGATGGTGTGTTCGCCCAGCTGGATGCGGCGCTTGCCATCGGCCGGACGGGCCGTGGTCGGTGGGGACAGCAGCGGGCCGGGGGGCGCAGGCGGTTCGGCAATGAGCGGTGGTGGCAGCGGTGCCGCGTGGACCACTGGATGCGGTGTCACGATGAGCGGAGGTTGCACCGTCGGCGATGGCAGCGCCGGACCCGGATCAACTGGCGCGGCGGCCGGAGCAGCGGCGGGCGCGCCAAACAAATCCAGTTGCAGCGAGAGCTGGTCGGGATTGGTCTTGGGTTTGCGGAGCAGTATCAAGGCAGTCGCGGCGTCCTGTGTTGCTGTTGGCTAAGGAGTTGGCCGCGCGGCATTACTGCGATGCAGTCGAGGCGGCCGGCCGGGGCGCGCTGTTCTTGTAGACGTCCGGCGAAATCACGCGCATCTCGGATTCTATCCAATTTTCGACGCGCTCGTTCAACTCCTGGGGATTCAATCCTTCCGGCGAAATCGGCTTGCCGATCGAGACCGTGATGACGCCCGGCTTCTTTACGAAGCTGCCCTTGGGCCAGCACTCGCCCGAGTTCACCGCCACGGGCACCACCAGCGTGTTGGTTTCCACCGCCAGGCGCGAACCGCCGGCCTTGTACTTGCCTTGCGAGCCGACCGGGGTACGCGTACCTTCCGGGAACATGACGATCCACTGGCCATCGCGCAGACGGCGGCGGCCATGTTCCAGCACTTGCGCAAAGGCATCGCGGCCCTTCTTGCGATCGATGGGGATCATGCGCAACAGTCCGATGCCCCAGCCGAAGAAGGGGATGTAGGTCAGTTCCTTCTTGAATACGAACACCAGCGGACGCGGCATGTTGATGACGTAGAAGATGGTCTCCCAGGCTGACTGGTGCTTGGAGAGCAGGATCACCGGCGCATCAGGCAGGTTCTCGGTGCCGCGCATTTCGTAGCGGATGCCGCAGATGACGCGCGCGGTCCAGATCACGAACACGTTCCAGCGTGACGTCCACCAGTAGCGCTGGGCGTAAGGGAAGGGGGCCGACAGCAGGCAGGCGAAGGACCAGATGATGGTGGCCACGGCCATCAGGACCATGAAGACCACCGAACGCAGAATCAGGACAAGGCGCAAAATCGTTTCTCCCATGCCGGAGCATGTTGTTGTAATGAATGGGGTTGGCTGCGCGGTCGCAGTGACGGCACTATACCGAGACCCCGACGGGCGACTTCAGAATGAAATCAACCACCGCCGATAAATCCGGGAAAACCAGCGTGCCCGGCGGCAAGCCACCCTTGGCCTGGGTCTTCTCGCCCTTGCCGGTCAGTACCAGATAGGGTGCGCAACCGGCCACGTAGCCGGCCTGCAGGTCACGCAGCGAATCGCCGACGGTGGCCACGCCACCGCGCAGGCTGATGTTGAAGCGCCTGGCGATCTCGTGGAACATGCCCGGCTTGGGCTTGCGGCAATCACAGTTGTCATCGGCCGAGTGCGGGCAGAAGAACACTGCGTCGATATCGGCGCCGGCCTGCTGGGCCGCATTGTGCATCTTCTGGTGGATGGCGTTGAGGGTCTGGATGTCGAACAGGCCGCGCGCCACGCCGGACTGGTTGGTGGCCACCACCACGCGATAGCCGGCCTGGTTCAGGCGCGCGATGGCTTCCAGCGAACCCTTGATGGGGATCCACTCGTCGGGCGACTTGATGAAGGCGTCGGAATCATGATTGATGACGCCATCGCGGTCGAGAATGATCAGTTTCATTCCTGCTTTCCTTCATGAACACCGCCGCGCCAGGACAAGCCCGTGCGCGGCGGTTCGGTGTTGCGTGTGCGACAGCCGGTAGCGGGATGGATTACGCCGCCAGCTTGGAAATGTCGGCCACCTGGTTGAGCATGCCATGCAGCGATGCCAGCAGGGCCTGGCGATTCTTGCGCAGCTGCTCATCCTCGGCATTGACCATCACGTCGTTGAAGAAGGCGTCGACGTTCTGGCGCAGCTGCGCCAGGGCCTTGAGTGCGCCGGCGAAGTCACCCGCTGCATAGGCCGCCTGCACCTGCGGGCGCGTGGTCTGCATGGCCGCGAACAGGCCCTGCTCGGCGGCTTCCTGCAACAGGCTTTCCTGCACGGCACCGTGGGCGTCGATGGCCACGCCTTCAATCTTCTTCAGGATGTTGGTGATGCGCTTGTTGGCGGCGGCCAGGGCCTCGGCTTCCGGCAAGGCGGCGAAGGCTTGCACGGCTTGCAGGCGTTCCACCACGTTGTCCAGCACGTCGGGCTGCTGCGCCACCACGGCTTCCACTTCGTTCTGCGCAAAGCCGCGCTCGCGCAGCAGGCCGCGCAGACGGTCGTAGATGAAGGCCTGCACATCGGCACGCGGATCCTTGAAGTTGGCGTTGCCGGCAAACAGCCCCACCGCCGCATCCAGCAAGGCACTCAGCGACAGCGGCAGACGCTTCTCGACCAGCATGCGCAGCACGCCCAGGGCATGGCGGCGCAGGGCGAACGGGTCCTTGTCGCCGGTGGGCTGCAGGCCGATGCCCCAGATGCCGACCAGGGTTTCCAGCTTGTCGGCCAGGGCCACGGCGGTACCGGTGGCGGTGGTCGGCAACGCATCGCCGGCAAAGCGTGGCTGGTAGTGCTCGGAGGCGGCCAGTGCCACCTCGTCGGCTTCGCCATCGTGACGGGCGTAGTAGGTCCCCATGATGCCTTGCAGCTCGGGGAATTCACCGACCATGTCGGTGAGCAGGTCGGCCTTGGCCAGCAGTGCGCCGCGCTCGGCCAGCTTGACGTCGCCGCCCAGCAGGCTGGCGATCTTGCCGGCCAGTGCCTGCACGCGCTCGCTGCGTTGCAGCTGGTTGCCCAGCTTGTTGTGGTAGACCACGTTGGCCAGTTGCGGCACGCGATCGGCCAGGGATTTTTTCTTGTCCTGCTCGAAGAAGAACTTGGCATCCGACAGACGCGGGCGCACCACGCGCTCGTTGCCGCCGATGATGTGTTCGGGGCGATCGGTCTCCAGGTTGGAGACGATCAGGAAGCGCGAACGCAGACGGCCATTGGCGTCGGTCAGCGCAAAATATTTCTGGTTGGTCTGCATGGTCAGGATCAGGCATTCCTGCGGCACGGCCAGGAATTCATCCTCGAACCTGCATTCATAGACTACCGGCCATTCCACCAGGGCGGTCACTTCATCGAGCAGCGCTTCCGGCATCAGCACTTGATCGCCACCGGCCTTGGCCAGCAGTGCGGTGCGGATTTTTTCGCGGCGCTCGGTGAAGCTGGCGATGACCTTGCCTTGCGTGGCCAGTGCCTCGACATAGGCGTCCGGCGAGGCGATCTGCAGCGCGCCCGAGGACAGGAAGCGATGGCCCAGCGTGGTACGGCCGGCATCCAGGCCCAGCGTATTGATCGGCACCACGTCGTTGCCCAGCAGTGCCACCAGGTAGTGGGCCGGACGCACGAAGTGCACGGTCTCACCGGCGGCGCGGCCGAACTGGCGCTGGTAGCTCATCACCTTGGGGATGGGCAGCTTGGACAGGCTCTCGTCGAGCGCCGCCTGCAGGCCCACGGCCAGGGCCGAACCCTTGGCGGTATAGGTGTAGAAGAAGCTCTCGGCCTTGCCATCCTGGGCGCGTTCCAGCTGGTCCGGGGTGATGACGGTGGCACCGGTGGAGGCGGCCAGTGCGGCCAGCTTCTTGACCAGCGGTGCCGACGGGCGGCCTTCGGCGTCCAATGCGACGGCTACCGGCAGCACTTTTTCGCGGATCGATTTGTCCGGTGAGGCGGCGCGCACTTGCGTGATGGAGACGGCCAGGCGGCGCGGCGTCGCGTAAGCGGTGGCAGTGGCGCCGGCATCGAGATAGCCGCGGCTTTGCAGGCCATTGAAGATGCCGGTGGCGAAGGCATCGCCCAGCTTGGCCAGCGCCTTGGGCGGGAGTTCTTCGGTGACGAGTTCTACGAGGAGTGTCTGGTTCATGTTGTCTGTCTTGCTGTCTTGCTCGGGACGCCGGTCCGGCGAAAACCGGACCGGCGCCGCATCATGTCATGGCGTTGCGCTTCAGGCCGCAGCCTTGGCCGGACCTGCGCCCAGCATGGGGAAGCCCAGGCGCTCGCGCGATTCGAAATAGGCCTGCGCCACCGCCCGCGAGAGATTGCGGATGCGGCCGATGTAGGCCGCGCGCTCGGTGACCGAAATGGCGCCACGGGCATCGAGCATGTTGAAGGTGTGGGCGGCTTTGAGGACCTGCTCGTAGGCCGGCAGCGCCAGCGGCACTTCCATGAGGCGCTTGGCTTCGGCTTCGTAGTTGGAAAACAGCGAGAACAGGAACTCGGTGTTGGAATACTCGAAGTTGAAGGTGGATTGTTCCACTTCATTCTGGTGGAACACGTCGCCATAGGTCAGGTGCTTCTTGACGCCGTTCTCGGTCCACTCGGTCCAGACCAGGTCATAGACGTTTTCCACGCCCTGCAGGTACATCGCCAGACGCTCGATGCCGTAGGTGATTTCGCCCAGCACCGGCTTGCAGTCGAGCCCGCCGACCTGCTGGAAATAGGTAAATTGAGTCACTTCCATGCCATTGAGCCAGACTTCCCAACCCAGGCCCCAGGCGCCCAGGGTGGGGTTTTCCCAGTCATCCTCGACGAAACGCACGTCATTTTTCTTCAGATCCAGCCCCAGCGCCTCCAGCGAGCCCAGGTACAGGTCCAGGATGTTTTCCGGGGCCGGCTTCAAGACTACCTGGTACTGGTAGTAATGCTGCATGCGGTTGGGGTTCTCGCCATAGCGGCCATCCTTGGGACGGCGCGAGGGCTGGACGTAGGCGGCACGCCAGGGTTCCGGGCCGATGGCGCGCAGGAAGGTCGCGGTGTGCGAGGTCCCCGCGCCGACTTCCATGTCGTAGGGTTGCAGCAGTGCGCAGCCCTGGGCGTCCCAATATTCTTGCAACTTGAGGATGATTTGTTGAAATGTCAGCATCGTGTGTGGTGGCCTGGCGAACCGGCGGAGGAATTGCGAAAACCTTGAATTTTAGCGCCTTTTGGGGCGTTTGACCCGGTTTTGCCGGGGCGCGGCGCCGGCCGGCCCTCGGGGAGGATTTCAGTGACGGATGCGCGCGGCCTTGTTGCGGCCCCAGGCCAGCAGCAGCATCAGCAGGGCCAGCCCGACGACGAGCTTGTTGCCCAGCAGAATGTAGGGCGTCTGGCCGGCATAGCCCTGTACCCGCCCGGAGAGCACCCCGCGCGTGTAGGGGGCCAGTTCGCTGGTGGCACCACCCGGCAGGATCACGGCCGTGGCGCCCGTGTTGGTAGCGCGCAGCATCGGACGGCCCGTTTCCAGGGTGCGCATCTGCGAGATCTGCAGGTGCTGGGGCAGGGCAATCGAATTGCCGAACCAGGCGATGTTGGACAGGTTCAGCAACAGGCTGGCCTGCGGCTGGCCGGCGCGATAGGCAGCGCGCAGCTGTTGGGCGATTTCTTCGCCGAACAAGTCTTCGTAGCAGATGTTGGGCAGCACCCACTGGTCCTTCACGCCGAAGGGCGACTGCACCGGCGCTCCGCGCGTCATGTCGCCCAGCGGGATGTGCATCAGGTCGACGAACCAGCGAAAGCCCGTCGGAATGAATTCACCAAAGGGCACCAGGTGATGCTTGTCGTAGCGATACGGCATCAAGGCAGAACCCACGCCCGGACCGAAACCCAGCACCGAATTGGCATAGAGCTGCGGGCCGTCGGACAAGGGGATGCCCAGCGCCAGGTGACTGCCGCTGTTCTGCGCGAAACGGGCCAGTCGCTCCAGGTAATCCGGCGGCAACTGTTGTGGCAGCAGCGGGATGGCGGTTTCGGGGGTGGCGATCAGGTCGGCCGGGGCGGCGCTGATCATCTGTTCATACATGCCCAGGGTAGCGACCAGGGCATCGCTGGAGAATTTCATTTCCTGCGCAATATTTCCCTGCAACAGGCGCACCGTGATCGGCTGGCCTTGCGGCGTGGTCCACTGCACCAGTCGCAGCGCCACGCCGCCGGCGCACAGCAGGGCGGCGACACACAATGGAAGGATGATGCGCTGGCCGGTACCGGCCACGCCCTTGCGCGACAGGCCCATCCACAGCAGTGCCAGGCTGCCCGCGATCAGCGCCGCGATCCAGCCGATGAAATAAACCCCGCCCAACGGCGCGAAACCGGCCAGCGGACCCACCGTGTGGGCATAGCCCGAGACCAGCCAGGGAAAGCCCGTCAACACCCAGCCGCGCATCCATTCCGACAAGGCCCATAGTGCCGGCAGCATGAACAGCGCCAGCAGCAGCGGAGAAGACGACCAGCGATGGCGCAGCCAGCCCGCCAGTGCCGTGGCCACACCGGCATACAAGCCCAGGTAGAGTGCCAGCAGACCCACCGCCAGCGCCGCCATCCAGCCCGGCATGCCACCGTAGTCGTGCATGCTGATGTAGAGCCAGTGCACGCCCGCCGCCGCCCAGCCGAATCCGTACAACCAGCCGCGCAGGAATTGTCGGCCGGTGGACGCCTGCGGCTGTGCCAGCACGCCATGGAACAGCCAGGCCAGGGCCAGGATCTGCAGGGGCCACAGTTTGAAGGGGGCAAAGGCGAAGACGTTGACGGCACCAGCCAGTACCGGCAGCAACAGCGCCAGCGCCGTGCCGAGGCGACCGCGCGCAGCAGTGGCGCCGCGTGGCAGCGGCAGGTTTTGGGAAGAGGGGGAAGTCACAGTGGCTACGGCAGGCAGGTCAGGCGATCATTCTTGGTCCAGCGGCGCCGCAGGCAGCCTGGACACCAGCAGCACATGCACCTGGCGCGCATCGGCGCGCAGCACTTCGAAGTGCAGGCCATCGATGTCGAATTCATCACCCTTGCGCGGCACGCGGCCCACATGGTTGGCCACCAGGCCACCGATGGTGTCGGCATCGTCATCGGAGAAGCGGCTGCCCACTTCTTCATTGAACTGTTCGATCTCGGTCAGCGCCTTGACGCGCCAGCGCGGGCCGTGCGGGCCATCTTTGAGGGCCAGCACATTGTCTTCGGCTTCATCGAAATCGTATTCATCCTCGATGTCGCCGACGATCTGTTCCAGCACGTCCTCGATGGTGATCAAGCCGGCCACGCCGCCGTATTCGTCCACCACCACGGCCATGTGATTGCGGTTGGCGCGAAAGTCGCGCAGCAGCACATTGAGACGCTTGGATTCGGGAATGAAGATGGCCGGGCGCAGCATGTCGCGCACGTCGAAGGAGTCCTCGGCGTAGTAGCGCAGCAGGTCCTTGGCCAGCAGGATGCCGATCACCTTGTCGCGCTCGCCATCCACGGCGGGGAAGCGCGAGTGGGACGTGGCCAGCACTTCGGGCATCCAGGTTTCGATCGGCTTGGAAATATCGATGGTGTCCATCTGCGAGCGCGGCACCATGATGTCGCGCACGGCCAGGTCGGAGACCTGGAACACGCCTTCGATCATCGACAGCGCGTCGGCATCGATGAGATTGCGCTCGTGGGCGTCGTGCAACACTTCGAGCAGTTCTGCCCGGTTCTCGGGCTCGGGGGAAATCAGTGCGGTGAGTCGTTCAAACAGGGAACGATGAGGTTTAGCGTCAGATTTGACGCTACTAGGGTGATCTTGCATGGCGTTAGGCGCGAGCCCGACGTAGTTTCGAAGAGCCATAGGATACAACAATTATGTGACAAGTCCACTAAAGGCCCCGCCACAGCGGGCTGCGGCCCTGCTTGCATCTTGGCAATGGTGACGTCTTCATCTCGCTGCAGGCTGCAAAAAAAAAACCGGCATCCGCGATGCCGGCAAATACGTCCTCAGGGAAAAATCGTCAGTGTGGTCTTCAGGCGTAGCCCAGTTCTTGCAGCCCGCGGCCGCTCAGCGCCTGCGCCGGTGCCTGTTCCAGGTGCCGGACCGGAATGGCCGTGGCCTGGGCCGGTGCCAGCTTGAACACGCTCACCAGTTCGGTCAGGGACACGCTCTGCTGCTGCATCGAGGCAGCGGCAGCGGCGGCCTCTTCCACCAGGGCGGCGTTCTGCTGGGTGGTTTCGTCGATCTGGGCCACTGCATTGTTGATCTGTTCCAGGCCGGCGGTCTGCTCGGCGCTGGCGGCGCTGATGTCCTGCACGATGTGGGTCACGCTCTGGATGCTCTTGACGACCTCATCCATGGTCGAGCCTGCTTCGCTGACCTGCTTTTCACCCGCGACGACCTTGGCGACCGACTCATTGATGAGGGCCTCGATTTCCTTGGCGGCCACGGCCGAGCGCTGGGCCAGGGAGCGTACTTCGGAGGCGACCACCGCGAAACCGCGACCCTGCTCGCCGGCACGGGCGGCTTCCACGGCCGCGTTCAGAGCCAGGATGTTGGTCTGGAAGGCGATGCCGTCAATCACGCTGATGATGTCCACGATCTTGTGCGACGAGGTGCTGATGGCGTGCATGGTCTCGACCACACGGCCCACCGCGGCCCCGCCCCGGGTCGCCACATCGGATGCGTTGTCGGCCAGGCGCTTGGCCTCGCGGGCATTGTCGGAAGTCTGCTTGACGGTGGCCGTCAGCTGTTCCATCGCCGAGGCGGTTTCCTGCAGGGAACCGGCTTGCTGCTCGGTACGGTGGGACAGGTCCATGTTGCCGCGCTTGATTTCATCGGAGGCCACGGCGATGGTGTCGGTGCCCTGGCGCACTTCACCGACGATCTGTACCAGACTGTCATTCATGCCCTTCAATGCTGCCATCAACTGACCCATCTCATCCTTGCTGGTGACTTCGATGTGGCTGCCCAGATCACCCGACTGCACGCTCTGCGCCACGCTCACGGCCTGGGCCAGCGGGCGGGAGATCGAGCGGGTCAGCAGCCAGGCGACCAGCCCCCCCAGCGTCAGGGCTGCCAGGCAGGCCACGATCATGGTCCACTTGGCCATGTTGTAGGCGGCTTCGGCCTGTTGCACGTTGTTTTCGGAATTCTTGCGCAGCTCCTTCTTGAACTGTTCCACGTGCGCAATCACGCGGTTGAGAATGGGCAT
Source organism: Herbaspirillum sp. C7C8 (assembly GCF_022627875.1). Lineage (NCBI taxonomy): Bacteria > Pseudomonadati > Pseudomonadota > Betaproteobacteria > Burkholderiales > Oxalobacteraceae > Herbaspirillum > Herbaspirillum sp. C7C8. The sequence goes on along the minus strand of NZ_JABXGG010000007.1, from coordinate 106,109 downwards.
GCAGTCCTTGACCAGAGAGGCGCGTGCCGCCTCCTGTTGCTGCGAGGTCGCCAGATTGACAATGTTGACGGCGATCGGCAGATATTGCGCTTCCAGCTTGCGCAACTGCTCCAGCATCTCGCGCTCTTGCGGTGTGGTGACCGGATGCTGCATCAGCTGGGACAACTGGCTCATGCCGGCATCGATATCCTTCTGCGAGCTGCCAACCAGGTTCAGATCCCCCTTCTGCTCGGCCGTCCCTTGCACCAGCGCAAGATTGCGTGCGGCAATGGCGCGCAGGCCGATGGCGAATTGCACCTTGGAAAGGGCTTCCAGCTTGCCCTCATCGACGGAGGTCAGGAAGACGATACGATCATTCAGACGCGACACCTGCTGCAGGCCGAAGGCGGCCACCGCCACCAGCAGGACCAGTACGGCGGCAAAACCAAGGCCAAGTCGCTGGCCGATCTTCAAGTTCCTCATGACATCCCCCCGATAGGAATTGGTATGCAAGCATTCTCGTTCAGCCAGAACGCGCTTCCCATCGGGATTTTCCTGAAATGTCGAGTTAAATATCAAGAGAAAATCACGGTTCGATTGTTGCTCCGATATGAAACGAAAAATTCGATGATCGCATCGGGAAAACCGATTACTTTTTTGATGGATAAATCAGCAATAACGTGAGGCAAAGCAACAAAAATGAAAGTCGGCGGAAATGCCTCCGAAAAAAAACGGCCTGCATCAGCAGACCGTCCGGAGCAACCAGCCGGCTCTTGCCTCAACGGCAAGAGCGCTGCCGCGTTCAGCGTGACTTGTAGGGATTGTCATAACCCAGGGTCGCCAGGATCTCGGTTTCCAGGGCTTCCATTTCGTTGGCTTCCTCGTCGTCCTCGTGGTCATACCCTTGCGCATGCAGCACGCCATGCACGACCAGATGGGCGGTATGTTCTTCCACGGTCTTCTTCTGCTCGGCCGCTTCCTTCTCCAGCACATCGGTGCAGAAGATGATGTCGGCTTCGGTGACTTCGCTGTCCTCATCCTCGGTATAGGCGAAGGTCAGCACGTTGGTGGCGTAGTCCTTGCCGCGATAGTCGCGGTTGAGGTCGCGGCCTTCTTCCGAACCGACGAAGCGCAGCGTCAGTTCGGCCGGCGCAAACAGGGCCGCCTGCACCCAGCGGCGCAGGAGAGGGCGGGTGATGCTGTCCTTGAGGCGGTCGTCGGCATATTGCACCGACAGCGTGAGTTTATGTTTTGGCATGGCGCGGCTTGGCGGATTTGGTCAGGAGATTGGTGGCAGTGCGGGCAGTGGCGCGCGCGGTATCGGGTTTGGCGTTGCCGGCAGCATCATAGGCATCGACGATGCGCGCCACCAGCGGATGGCGTACCACGTCGGCACTGGTGAAGCGCGAGAAGGCGATGCCGCGCACATCGTGCAGCACCGACAGTGCATCGACCAGGCCGCTCTTCTGGCCGTGATGCAGGTCGACCTGTGTCACGTCACCGGTGATGACGGCCTTGCTGCCGAAGCCGATGCGGGTCAGGAACATCTTCATCTGTTCCGGCGTGGTGTTCTGCGCCTCGTCGAGAATGATGAAGGCGTGGTTCAGCGTGCGGCCGCGCATGTAGGCCAGTGGTGCGATCTCGATGGCCTGCTTTTCGAAGAGCTTCTGCGTACGATCAAAACCGAGCAGGTCATACAGCGCGTCATACAGCGGGCGCAGATAGGGATCGACTTTCTGAGCCAGGTCGCCCGGCAGGAAGCCCAGACGCTCGCCGGCTTCCACCGCCGGACGGGTGAGCACGATGCGCTGCACGGCGTCGCGCTCCAGCGCATCGACCGCGCAGGCCACGGCCAGGTAGGTCTTGCCGGTGCCGGCCGGGCCGACGCCGAAGGTAATGTCGTGTTCCAGGATGGCGTTCAGATACTGGCTCTGGTGCGGCGTGCGTCCGCGCAGGTCATGCTTGCGGGTCTTCAGGATGGGACTCTCGGGCAGCGGGTCCTGGCTGTCCTTGTCTTCGGTGGCGGCAGCGGCGGCAGCGGCGGCTGCCCTGCCGCGCCGCGCGGGCAGCGGCGGCAGGCCCGCTTCTTCATCGGCGGCGGCGTTGGCGCGCTGCTCGACCAGGGCCAGCTGGATATCGTCCACCGCCACGGGGCGGTCGGCTTTCTCGTAGAAGCGTTCCAGTACTTCCACCGCACGCTCGGCATTGGTGCCGGTGACCACGAAGCGGTCACCACGGCGGAAGATGGTCACGTCCAGCGCGGCCGAAATCTGGCGCAGGTTTTCATCGAGCGCACCGCACAGGTTGGCCAGGCGCCTGTTGTCCAACGGCTGGGGCGTGAAGTGATGGGGCTGGTTGGGGATTTTTTTCAACGCACGATTCCGGTTAGGGGGATTGAATCATCAATGACGGGGCACGATCTCGCCACGCAGCGAGAAAGGGAAGGCTTCGGTAACGCGGACCTCGATGATCTCGCCGATCAGGCGCTGACCGTTCGGGCCACCGTCGAAGTTGACCACGCGATTGCTCTCGGTACGGCCTTGTAGTTCATGCTCGCGGCGCTTGGAAACGCCTTCCACCAGCACCTTTTGCACCGTGCCGACCTGCGCCGCACTGATCTTTGCCGCGTTGTCATTGAGCGCGGCCTGCAGGCGTTGCAGGCGCGCCAGCTTGACCTCCTGCGGGGTGTCGTCGGCCAGGTTGGCCGCAGGTGTACCGGGACGCGGGCTGAAGATGAAGGAGAAGCTGTTGTCGAAGCCCACATCGGCCACCAGTTTCATGAGCGCTTCAAAATCTTCCTCGGTCTCGCCGGGGAAACCGACGATGAAGTCCGACTGCACCGTGATATCCGGGCGCACCTTGCGCATGCGGCGGATCACCGACTTGTATTCCAGCGCCGTATAGCCGCGCTTCATCGCGGCCAGCGTGCGGTCCGAGCCATGTTGCGCCGGCAGGTAGAGGTGATTGCAGAGCTTGGGCACCTTGGCGTAGGTGTCGATCAGGCGTTGCGAGAATTCCTTGGGATGACTGGTCACGAAGCGGATGCGCTCGATGCCCGGCAGCTCGGCGATGTATTCGATGAGCAGAGCGAAGTCGGCGATCTCGCCATCTTCCATCACGCCGCGATAGGCGTTGACGTTCTGGCCCAGCAGCATGATTTCCTTGACGCCCTGGTCGGCCAGTCCGGCCACTTCGGTGAGCACATCCTCGAAGCGGCGCGAGACTTCCTCGCCGCGCGTGTAGGGCACTACGCAGTAGCTGCAATACTTGCTGCAGCCTTCCATGATGGAGACGTAAGCGGTGGCACCTTCCACTCGCGCCGGCGGCAGGTGGTCGAACTTCTCGATCTCGGGGAAGCTGATGTCCACCTGCGGGCGGCCGCTGTAGCGCCGCTCGGAAATCATCTGCGGCAGGCGATGCAGGGTCTGCGGGCCGAACACCATGTCCACGAAGGGCGCGCGCTTGATGATGGCGTCGCCCTCCTGCGAGGCCACGCAGCCGCCCACGCCGATCAACAGATCAGGATTGTCCTTCTTCAGCGCGCGCAGGCGGCCCAGGTCGGAGAACACCTTCTCCTGCGCCTTCTCGCGAATGGAGCAGGTGTTGAGCAGGATCACGTCGGCCTCTTCCGGACGGTCGGTCTTGACGAGGCCTTCGGCGACATGGAGCACGTCGGCCATCTTGTCCGAGTCGTACTCGTTCATCTGGCAGCCGAAGGTTTTGATGAATACTTTTTTCTGCATAAATCGTTATCAGGGCAAGAGCGCAGGAAGGACGCATGGAACATGCGCGCGCCGGCGAGGAGGAGGGCGGCGGGCCGCTGGAATCGGTTGCTGCAGCGGTGGAGGAGCCCATCCCCGGAGGTTCGCGATTATAGCACCGAGCGTCGCGGCCAGCGCCCGCGAGGGCGCGCCGGGCTTGTCTGCAAGGCAGATATCACAGTTGCGCGCAGCAGTCCTGCAGCCAGGCCAGCACCGCCCGTAGCCGCGGCAGGGCTTTCAGATCGCGATGGAACACCGCCCACAGCTCGCGCTGCAGCTGTGGCGTGGACTCCACAGTCTGCAGTTCCGGGGCCAGCAGATAGCTCGGCAGCAGGGCCATCCCGACCCCGGCGCGCGCCGCCATGCACTGCGCCACCAGACTGGTGCTGCGAAAACGTACCGGGTTGCCGGCCGCATGGGCGGCGATCCAGTGCGTCTCCGGAATGTCGGGCACGCCATCGTCATAGGCCACGAAGGGCGTCGACCTGGGCGCGCGCCGCCAGTGCGCAATCTTCTCGGCCGTGCCACAGAGGTAGAAGCGCACCGCACCCAGTGGCCTGGCGATCAGCTCGCCATCCTGCGGCTTGCCGAAACGCAATGCCAGGTCGGCCTCACGCCGGGCCAGGCTCAGGGTCTGGTGCCCCATGGCCAGTTCCACATCCAGCGCCGGCCATTGCTGCAACAGCTGCGGCAGGCGCGGGGCCAGGAACATCGTGCCGATGGCATCGGTGCAGGCCAGGCGCAGCTTGCCTTCCAGGCGCAGGTCCTCCCCTGCCAGAGTGCGCGCCAGCTGGCGCGTCTGTTCCTGCATGGCGCGCGCGGCAGTGAGGACACTCTCGCCCAGGCGCGTCAGTTCCACATCCTCGGCGCGACGCAGGAACAGCGGGGCTTGCAGGGCGTCTTCCAGTTGCTGCAGACGACGGCCGATGGTGGCATGCGTGACGCCCAGCGCACGCGCCGCACCGGAGAGGCTACCGGCCTCGATGAAGGCGGCGAAACTGCGCAGGCTCTCCCAGTCGGCATCCAGGGCTGCATGCACGGTCTGGTGCGCAGGTACGCGCACGCTCTTCGAGGAGGCTGTTAATTTTTTCACAGGTGGGTGGCGATTTCGGTGAATGGCAGTGCGAATTTTATCGGACTAAGATGATCCGTCCCTGTGCATTTCCGAACAGCTGCTGCGTTTTTTTCAATTTTCTCGAACTTTTTTTCACAAGGAACTGCCATGTCCACACCTCAGACCCTGATCCAGATTGCCGGTGGCAGCGCGCGTGCCGCCACCTGGCAAGAGGCCGTCCTGCTCATCATTGACCATCAGACCGAATACACCACCGGGCGTGCGCCCCTGGCCGGCATCGATGCTGCCGTCGGCCAGATCGCCGAGCTGTTGCGCCAGGCTCGTGCCGCCGGTGCGCCGGTGATTCACGTCGTCCACCATGGCAAGCCGGGCGGGGCCATGTTCGATCCGCAAGGGCCGCATGTGGCCATCATCGATGGCGTGGGGCCGCAGGGTGACGAGCTGGTCCTGCCCAAGGGCCTGCCCAATGCCTTCGCCGGGACCACCCTGGATGCGGCCCTTGGCAAGACCGGGCGCAAGTCCCTGATCGTGGCCGGATTCGCTACCCACATGTGCGTAAGCGCCACCGTACGTTCGGCGCTGGACCACGGCTATGCCTCGACCGTGGTGGCCGCCGCCTGCGCCACCCGCGACCTGCCGGATCCGCTGGGCGGTGCACCGGTGCAAGCAGCCGAGGTGCAGCGCGTGGCGCTGACCGAGCTGGCCGACCGCTATGCCACCGTCGTGGCCGACGCGGCAGCGCTGGCCACGGCCTGAAAGGGTTCGGCAATCTTCCTTGCGCCGCCCGGCGCATTAAGCAAACAAGCAAGGACGCTCCCCCTCCGGTAGCGTCCTTTTTTCATGTCTCTGACTTACTCATAAGCAGATCGATATTGAAAATATTCGAGGAAAATTTCATCGCCTTGACGACGCGGAACTAGCAATAATTAGAAATTACGTATGAATATTCAGGAGCGCTGAGATTTGAGAGACGGAATCGCTTAGTTTATCGGCTTTCCGAAATTTTCTGATGCTGCCATCCGGCTGGCACGACAGCCGCCAGCAGCCTGGACAACGGGAGAGGAAAGCACGGCAGAAGGCCTTGCTGTTGTGCTGTATTTCAATAAGGAATGCGCCTGGCGCGTACGGACTGCCCTCGGTGCGGTCCTTAGAAAAAGGAATGAGTCGACCATGATTCCGGCAGTCTTCAGCGACCGGCTTGCGGCGCTGCTGGCCCGTGGCCAGCGCACCCTACTCGGCATTGCCGGCCCACCCGGCAGCGGCAAGTCCACCCTGGCCCAGGCGCTGCTGGCGCATGTTCATAACCAGGGCCTGAGGCAGGCCGTGATCTTGCCCATGGATGGCTACCACCTGGCCAATGCCGAGCTGGCACGGCTGGGCCGCGCCTCACGCAAGGGCGCGGAAGATACCTTCGACAGTGCGGGCTATGTCCGGCTGCTGTCACGTTTACGGCAGCAGGGTGCCGATGAAGTCATCTACGCCCCGCAATTCTTGCGCGAGATCGAGGAAGCCATTGCCGGCAGCATCGCCATTGCTCCCGAGACACGGCTCATCATCACCGAAGGCAATTACCTGCTGCTCGACCGCGGTCACTGGGCGCACGTGCGGCCTTTGCTCGATGAGGTGTGGTATGTCGATATTGACCCGGCACTGCGTCGGCAGCGCCTGATCGCCCGCCACGTGCAATTCGGTCGCACTGCCGAGCAGGCCGCGGCCTGGGTCATGAACAGCGACGAAGTCAATGCAGCGCTGATCGAGACCACGCGGACTCGCGCAGACCAGATTTTCCGCCGGGACTGAGCTGCCCGGCGCACATGCAAGCAGCAAGCAGCAAGCAGCAAGAAGAAATGGGGCCGCAACGGGCCCGGCCATCCCCCTCGCACTTCCAACAAGAACGGAGACAAGCATGATCAAGAAAACCCTCGCCATTGCCTGCGCCACTGTCTGGCTGGCTGCCGTCACAATGCCGTCGCAGGCAGCGGACAAGCCCCTGAGATCCGTTGGCGTCACCCTCGGCGACCTCGCCAACCCCTTCTTCGTGGCCATTGCCAAGGGGGCCGAGAGCGGCGCGCACAAGATCAATCCGGCCGCCAAGGTCACCGTGGTCTCCTCCAAGTACGACCTCAACACCCAGGTGGGGCAGATCGAGAACTTCATCGCCAACAAGGTCGACATGATCGTGCTCAACGCGGCCGATTCCAAGGGCATCGGCCCGGCCGTGAAGAAGGCGAAGAAAGCCGGCATCGTCGTAGTGGCGGTGGACGTGGCCGCAGAGGGCGCGGACGTGACCGTCATGTCGGACAACACCATGGCCGGTGCCGAGTCCTGCAAGTTCATCGTCGACAAGCTGCAGGGCAAGGGCAACGTGGTCATCGTCAATGGGCCGCCGGTATCGGCGGTGATGGATCGCGTCACCGGCTGCAAGGCCGAGTTCAAGAAGTCGCCCGGCATCAAGATCCTCTCCGACAACCAGAACGCCGGCGGCAGTCGCGATGGCGGCATGACCACCATGTCCAACCTGCTGGCAGCGCACGGCAAGATCGATGGTGTCTTCGCCATCAACGATCCCACCGCCATCGGTGCCGAACTGGCCATCCGCCAGGCCAAGCGCAGCGACATCAAGCTCATCACCGGCGTGGATGGTGCGCCCGATGCCGAGCGCGCGCTCAAGGACAGCAAGTCGCTCTTTGCTGCCTCGCCAGCGCAGGACCCCTATGGCATGGCCGCCGAGAGCGTGGCCATCGGCTATCAGGTCATGAATGGCCACACCCCGGAGAAGGCCGTCAAGCTGCTGCCGGTCAAGCTGATCACGCGTGACAACGTGGCCGACTACAAGGGCTGGGTCCCGGCCAACTGAGGCCGCCGCTGCACCGGCTTGCCGCGCAGGCGGGCGAGCCGGATCCGCCGTCCCTGCGGCCGGGACACGCCCCTGTTTCGGGACGTTCCTGCCACCAGGCGGCAGCTTTCTTCGAATGCCATGACTTCCACTCCCATTTTGCAGATGACCGGCATCAGCAAGTCCTTCGGGGCCACGCGCGCGCTGTCGGATATGCAGCTCACCATTCGCCCCGGCGAGATCCATGCGCTCATGGGCGAGAACGGCGCCGGCAAGAGCACCCTCATGAAAGTGCTCTCAGGCGTGCATGCACCGGACGGCGGACAGATCCTGCTGGACGGCAAACCGGTGTCGCTGCGCGACCCCGGTGCCAGCCGCGCCGCCGGCATCAACCTGATCTACCAGGAACTGGCGGTGGCGCCCAACATCAGCGTGGCCGCCAATGTCTTCATGGGCAGCGAGCTGCGCAGCCGCTGGGGCCTGATCGACCATGCCGCCATGCGCCAGCGCACCGATGCCGTCCTCAGGCAACTGGGCGCGGCCTTCCGTGCCTCCGACCAGGCCGGACGACTCTCCATCGCCGAACAGCAGCAGGTCGAGATCGCCCGCGCCCTGGTGCATCGCAGCCGCATCGTCATCATGGATGAGCCGACGGCTGCGCTCTCCGAACGCGAGACCGAACATCTCTTCGGCGTGGTACGGCGGCTGCGTGACGAAGGCCTGGCCATCATCTACATCAGCCATCGCATGGCCGAGGTCTACGCCCTGGCCGACCGCGTGACGGTGCTGCGCGACGGCAGTTTCGTAGGCGAACTGGCGCGCGAGCAGATCGATTCCGAGCGCATCGTGCAGATGATGGTGGGCCGCTCGCTGGGCGAGTTCTATCAGCACCAGCGCATGCCCCCGGAACGCGCGGCGGCGCTGCCGGTGGTCTTGCAGGTGCAGGACCTGGCCGGTGGCAAGGTCAGGCCCGCCAGCTTCTCGGTGCGCGCCGGCGAGGTGCTGGGCTTTGCCGGACTGGTCGGTGCCGGACGTACCGAGCTGGCGCGCCTGCTCTTCGGTGCCGATGCCCGCAGTGGCGGTCATGTCCTGCTGGAAGGACGGGGGCTGCGGATCGACGGGCCGCGTGCGGCGATGCGGGCCGGTATCGCCTATGTGCCGGAAGACCGCAAGGGCCAGGGCCTGTTTCTGCAGATGGCTGTAGGCGCCAACGCCACCATGAACGTGGCTGCGCGTCACAGCACGATGGGACTGTTGCGCAGCCGTGCGCTGGCGGGCGTGGCGCGCGATGCCATCGCTCGCCTCAATGTCAAGGTCGCGCATCCCGAGGTGACCGTGGGCAAGCTTTCCGGGGGCAACCAGCAGAAGGTCTTGCTGGCGCGCTGGCTGGAGATTGCGCCCAAGGTCCTGATCTTGGACGAACCCACGCGGGGTGTGGATATCTATGCCAAGAGCGAGATCTATCAACTGGTCCACAAGCTGGCCGAACAGGGCGTGGCGGTGGTGGTCATCTCCAGCGAGCTGCCGGAAGTCATTGGCATCTGTGATCGCGTACTGGTCATGCGTGAGGGCCGCATCAGCGGCGAACTGGCCGGTGCGGCCATCACCCAGGAAGCCATCATGCACCTGGCCACGGATGCCGGTGGCATGCCTGCTGCGCATGGCCAAGGCGAACTGGCTTCCGGCATGCCGCGCGCGGGCTTGCCGTCTTCTTCCTCTTCTCATTCCTCCTAGTCATGGCTCATTCTGCTCCTGTACATAACAACGGCGCTCCCACGCGCGTCTCTTCCACTGTTTCGCAATGGCTGCTGCACCGGCTGGGCATGCTGCCGGTGCTGGTGGTGCTATACCTGTTGTTCTATGCCCTGACGGTTTATCTGAGCGGCGACGGCAGCTCCAACTTCGCCAGCGCGGAAAACACCATGAACATTCTGCGCCAGGTCGCCATCAATCTGGTACTGGCGGCCGGCATGACCTTCGTCATCCTCACGGCCGGCATTGATCTGTCGGTCGGCTCGGTCCTGGCGGTGTCGGCGGTACTGGGCATGCAGGTATCGCTGAGCGCGGCACCGGGCTGGTCGATTCCCATGTTCATCGTCTCGGGTCTGCTGATGGGGATGATCAATGGTGGTATGGTGGCCTTCCTCAACATCAATGCCTTCGTGGTGACGCTGGGCACGATGACGGCCTTTCGCGGTGCGGCCTACCTGCTGGCCGATGGCACCACGGTCCTGAACAATGACATTCCCAGTTTTGAATGGATCGGCAATGGCGACTTCCTGCACGTGCCCTGGCTGATCTGGATGGCCGTGGCAGTGGTGCTGCTGTCCTGGCTGATCCTGCGCAAGACGGTGCTGGGCATGCACATCTACGCCATCGGCGGCAACCTGCAGGCGGCGCGCCTGACAGGTATCCGCGTGGGGCTGGTGCTGCTGTTCGTGTACTCGATCAGCGGCCTGTTCTCCGGACTGGCGGGGGCCATGTCGGCCAGCCGCCTGTATGGCGCCAACGGTAACTGGGGCAGTGGCTATGAACTCGATGCGATTGCCGCCGTGGTGCTGGGCGGCACCAGCCTCATGGGTGGCGTGGGCACGATCTGGGGCACGGTGGTGGGGGCGCTCATCATCGGCGTGATGAACAACGGCCTTACCATTCTCGGTCTGTCCTCGTTCTGGCAATACGTGGCCAAGGGGGCGGTGATCGTACTGGCCGTGATCCTCGACAAATGGCGCCAGAAGGATGCGACCCAATGACACGCTCTTCTCACCCCGGAGTCCCCATGCCTCTTCCCGATGTCGAAAGCCGCGCCTTTCTGCAGGCGCACGTGGCCGATACGCTGGCCTTCTATGATCGTCATGCCATCGATCCCGAGGGCGGATTTTTTCATTACCTGAAGGACGATGGCAGCGTCTACGAGCGCAGTCATCGTCATCTGGTCAGTGCGACGCGCCTGGTCTTCACGCAATCGATGGCCTACCTGCATACGGCGCAGCCGCGCTACCTGGAGCAGGCGCGCCATGCACTGGCGCACCTGGAGCGCTTCCGTCATGTAGCGGGGCCGCTGGCCGGTCTGTATGCGTGGACCTTGCGTGACGGGCAGATCGAAGACGGCACCGTGATGGCTTATGGTCAGGCTTTCGTGCTGCTGGCGATGGCGCATGCGCATCGTATTGGTTTGTGCGATGCGCAGCAGGTAGCGCTGGCGTATGAGCGCATGGAGAGTGCCTTCTTCGAGTCGGCGCATCAGGCGTATGCCGATGAAATCACAGCCGCTGGTGAACTGATCGCCTATCGCGGCCAGAACGCCAACATGCACATGTGCGAAGCCTGCCTGGCTGCCCACGTCGCCACCGGACGAGCTCTCTATCTGGAGCGCGCACAATTGCTGATCGAACGCTTCGTCTTCGGTCTGGCGCGGCAATCGCAGGATCTGGTGTGGGAGCATTACCGACAGGATTGGTCATTGGATCACGACTACAACCGGGGCAACCGCGAGAACATTTTCAAGCCCTGGGGTTTCCAGACCGGGCACCAGACCGAGTGGGCCAAGCTCTTGCTGATCGCCCATGCGCAGGAGCCGCGTCCGGCCTATGTGATGCGCGCTGCGCAATTGCAGGATGCCGCCTGGCGGCATGGTTGGGATGTGCAGCATGGCGGGCTGATCTATGGTTTCGATCCGGACATGCAGCCCTATGACACGGACAAATATTTCTGGGTCCAGGCCGAGTCTTTCGCCAGCGCGTGGCGGCTTTGGCGCGTGACCGGGGAAGACCGTTTCCGCCAGCAGTATCACGCCATCTGGGCGTGGAGCTGGGCGCACATGATCGATCACCATCATGGGGGCTGGTTTCGTATTCTGGCTGCCGATGGCAGCAAGCTGGAAGACACCAAGTCGCCGGCTGGGAAGGTGGACTATCACACCATGGGGGCTTGTTGGGATGTGATGGAGGCGGGTGGGTTGGGTGAGTGAGGATGGTGCTCAGGGGCGGCCTTAATTCTCTTACGTCATTCGCTTAGACCAAAAATGTTCCTATGGGCTTCAAGATACTTCTTATGATTTTGCTGGATTGGAAGAGCGATTTCGCGATGAATATTCAATACACGCGCATCGCGCTCGGAGAGGTGTTTGCTGATCAGAATTTTCCCGTCTTGATTAAAACTGATTAAACCCTTATCGAAAAGTCGATCGATATGAACGGCAAAGAGGAAGCCGTTATAAGGATCGAGCTTTTCTTCATCCGAAGAAATAGCCCATGGTTTGGCATGGCTCGCGATCAGCAGATCAGGATTTGTAATGCCGGTGATCGGGCAGCGCTGCCAAAAATTGAGTAAGTCTCTCCGGAAGCGGCCTTGGCCGATCCGGGCTTCTCGCAAAGCTTGTTTGGTGGTTGAGGAAGAGACTCTTTTGGGCGTGACCATCGGTGCACTTAGGTTGAGCGAGGTTGTGGCGATGGCTTCTTCCTGATCTCCTGCTAAGCGTAACAAATCGATCCCTGCATCCATTGGGAGCGATGCCATGTATCCCTGGAATATGCTTCCAGTCTTTGTCACAACACGCGGCGTGCAACGTTCGTTATACCGCTCTTTAAACGAATCGAGAATGTAGCCTTCGATACTGATGGGTGGTTCGAGCTCGAAAAAATCAACATCGACGCGTCGCCCATTCGGATCCCATTCATTGAAGATCCGGGTGGTCGGTGGAGCGGCCTCGTAGGCGTTTAATTTTGCGACAGCGATATACGCAATCTTGCGATCTACATTGCAAAAGATGATGTCCCCAGCGCGCACGGTAGCGACCGAATTCCAGTGGCTAAAGTAAGTCGTGCGTACTCCACCGCTGGCCTTAGGTTTCTCGCTATGCAGCGGCGCCCAGAGAAAATGCCCTTCAATCGCCTCTTTGTGCGATTTACCGATATTGACCCAGAAAAAATTCAATTCTTCCCTCGTGTTTTCCCGTTTTTCTCGAGAATATTCGAGTTTTAGGGCTTTAGGGGGAGAGATTCCTATTTTTGAATAGAACGGTAGGTGAAGAAATGGGTGTTGAAGACAAAACAAAAAACCCGCCCTTCTTTCGAAGAGGCGGGTTTTTCGGACGGCGCCGCATACGCATGATTGCACATGCAGCGACGGGTATCTGGTGGTGATAGGTGGACTTGAACCACCGACCCCAGCATTATGAGTGCTGTGCTCTAACCAGCTGAGCTATATCACCAGGAGGCAAGCCCGAGACTATAGAGGTCTCGTCGCTGTCTGTCAATACTTTTTCCGTATTTCCTGATTATTTTTATCCACAGCCGCAGCAGTTCATCCGCCGTGATGTTCCGCCACCGCCTGTTGCACCCGCGCCAGTACCTCGGCCGTGGCGTGTGGCCGGTTGCAGTCGATGCTGATGCGCTCTGGCATGGAACGCAGCCAGGTCAACTGACGCTTGGCCAGTTGGCGCGTGGCCGCAATGCCCTTCTCGCGCAGCTCGGCCGCATCGATGCTGCCATCCAGGTATTCCCACATCTGCCGGTATCCCACGCAACGCATCGAGGGCAGGCCCAGGTGCAGGTCGCCACGCGCGCGCAGGGCGGCGACTTCGCGCTCCAATGCGCCACCGCGCAGCATCAGGTCAAAGCGCAGTGCAATCCGCTCATGCAGCACCGCACGATCAGCAGGCTCCAACGCCAGCGGCAATAGCGCGAAAGGCAAGGGCTCAGGTGGCTTCTGCGACAGCAACGACGACATCGGCTGCCCCGTCAGCAAGCTGATCTCCAGCGCGCGCTGAATGCGCTGGCTGTCGGTCGGCTTCAGACGCGCGGCCGTCACCGGGTCCAGCGTGGCCAGGCGCGCGTGCATGGCCGGCATGCCGATGCGCGCCGCTTCTTCATCCAGTTGCGCACGCAGCACAGGATCAGCCTGCGGCAGCTCATCCAGACCATCCCGCAATACCTTGAAATACAGCATCGTGCCACCCACCAGCAAGGGCAGCTTGCCGCGCCCGGCAATCTCCTGCGTCAGGCGCAGCGCATCCTGGCGGAACTGCATGGCCGAGTAAGCCTCGGTGGGGTCGAGGATGTCGATGAGGTGGTGCGGCACGGCAGCCAGTTCTTCCGGGCTGGGCTTGGCGGTGCCGATGTCCATCTCGCGATAGACCAGGGCCGAATCGACGGAAATGATTTCGCAGGGCAGGTGCCGGGCAATCTCCAGCGCGGCCGCCGTCTTGCCGGACGCGGTGGGGCCCATGATGGCCACGGCCAGTGGGAGGCGCTGGGTCATCGCACCGTCCTTACTGGCCACGCAGGAAGAGCTTGTCCAGATCCGACAGGCCCATCTGCGTCCAGGTGGGGCGGCCATGGTTGCACTGGTCGGAACGCTCGGTGGCCTCCATCTGGCGCAGCAGCGCATTCATCTCCGGCAACGTCAGGCTGCGATTGGCGCGCACCGCCGTGTGGCAGGCCAGGGTGCCGAGCAGTTCGTTGCGACGTTCCAGCAGGACACGCGAGCCGCCATATTCACGGACATCGCGCAGCACATCGCGCGCCAGGGTCTGGGCATCGGCATTCTTCAGCAGTGCCGGGACGGCACGCACGGCCAGTGTCGTCGGTGACATCACTGCGATGTCGAAGCCCAGGGCCGACAGCGTCTCATGGTGTTCTTCCACCGTGCCGACTTCCACCGGATCCGCATAAAAGGTGACCGGGATCAGCAAGGGCTGCACGAACATCTCGTTGCCATCCAGCGCCGTCTTCAGTTGTTCGTAGAGGATGCGTTCATGCGCCGCGTGCATGTCGACCACTACCAGACCGGCCCGGTTCTGCGCCAGCACGTAGATGCCATGCAGTTGCGCCAGCGCGAAACCGAGCGGGAAGTCGCCCTCGGGCAGCGGTGCAGCGGGCTCTGCAGCGGTCTGGAAAGCGCTGCCGTCGCCGCCCTGGGCAGCAGGCTCGCTGCGGAACATGTTGCCGTAAGCGGCGCGATCCTGGCGCACGCCAAAGCCGCCACTCCCTTGCGCACCGTTGCCGGCAAAGGAGAAGGGGCGCGGCTGTTCGGCGAACTGGGCGGAGAAGCTCTGCTGTTTCTGTTCACGCATCCAGGGCAGCGGGGCATTCGGTCCGCTCGCGGGCGCGGTGCTGCCGTCGCTATTGTCCGGCTGCTGTTGCGGCAGATTGCCGAAGGAGACTGCCGAGGTCTGCGCCAACGCGCGCCAGACCGCATGAAAGACGAACTGGTGCACCGCGCGGCTGTCGCGAAAGCGCACTTCGATCTTGGAGGGGTGCACGTTCACATCCACCAGCGCCGGGTCCAGCGTGAGCGAGAGTGCATAGGCCGGATAACGGTCGCCATGCAGCACATCCTGATAAGCCGCACGCACGGCGTGGGTGAGCAGCTTGTCACGGACGAAGCGGCCATTGACGTAGAAATACTGACCGTCGGCGCGCGCCTTCGAGGCCGTCGGCAGACCGACGAAACCATGCAGGCGCAAGGGGCCGGCGCTTTCGTCGAGCGGCAGGCGGGCATTGGCGAATTCGTCGCCAAGGATGTGGGCACTACGTTTGGCGAATTCACCGACGTTCCAGTGATCGACTGTCTTGCCGTTGTGCGAGAGTGAAAAGCTCACATCCGGACGCGCCAGCGCAATGCGCCGCACGACCTCGGCGCAATGGCCGTATTCGGTCTGCTCGGACTTGAGGAATTTGCGTCGCGCCGGGGTGTTGAAATACAGGTCCTGCACATCGATGGTGGTGCCCTGTGCGCCTGACGCCGGGGCCACGGTACCAAACTGGGAGCCGGTGATTTCCCACGCATGGGGGGCATCGGCGGTGCGGCTGGTCACGGTCAGTTGGGCGACCGAGGCGATCGAGGCCAGCGCCTCGCCACGGAAGCCGAGCGTGGAGACGTTCTCCAGATCAGTCAGTGAAGCGATCTTGGAGGTTGCGTGGCGCGCCAGTGCCAGCGGTAATTGCTCCGGTGGTATGCCGCGTCCGTTGTCGGTGATGGCGATGCGTTTGACACCGCCTTGCTCCAGGCGCACGGTGATCTGCGTGGAGCCGGCATCGAGCGCGTTCTCCAGCAATTCCTTGACGACCGCAGAGGGACGTTCGATCACCTCGCCGGCGGCAATCTGCGAGATCAACTGATCGGGCAGGGCCTGGATGGGGCGATGGGACGGGGCGGCAGCCGGTTCGGAGGCAGGGGAGGAGTGCGGTACGTTCATTGCGCGATTATACCTGCCGACGCCGCAGGCCGGATGTGACGAAGCCGCCCGGAGGCGGCTTCGAGGGTGGTTGTGCCATGCGTTTTTTCTGCGCGGCAATCAGTCAGTCACCACGCTGAAAACGATATAAATGATTTACACGCGGAAGGTGCTCACCGCTGCGGCCAGGCGTTCAGCCTGCTGCTGCAGCGATTGGGCTGCGGCCGCAGCCTGTTCCACCAGGGCCGCGTTCTGCTGGGTGCTCTCATCCATCTGGGCGATGGCGCGGTTGATCTGGTCAATGCCTTCGCTCTGCTCGCGGCTGGCGGTGGTGATCTCGCTGATGACGGTGGAGACGCGTTGCACGCTGGCCACCACGTCGTTCATGGTGTTGCCGGCCTGGGCCACCAGCTGTCCGCCACCGGCCACGGTCTGTACCGAGGCGTCGATCAGTTCCTTGATTTCCTTGGCGGCCGATGCGCTGCGTTGGGCCAGCGTACGCACTTCGGTGGCCACCACGGCGAAGCCGCGGCCCTGTTCACCGGCGCGCGCCGCTTCCACGGCGGCATTCAAGGCCAGGATATTGGTCTGGAAGGCGATGCCATCAATCACGCTGATGATGTCGACGATGCGTTGCGAAGAGCTGTTGATGGCATCCATGGTCTGCACCACCTGGCCGACCACTTCGCCACCGTGGCTGGCCACGTCCGAGGCGGAACCGGCCAGCTCATCAGCCTGAACCGCGTTGGCCGCATTCTGCTTCACGGTCGAGGTCAGTTCTTCCATGGCCGAGGCGGTTTCTTCCAGGGCGCCGGCCTGCTGCTCGGTGCGCGAGGACAGATTGAGGTTGCCGGCGGCGATCTCGCTGGCGGCGGTGTTGATCTCTTCGGTACCGGCGCGCACGCTGGAAACCACTTCCGACAGGCCCATGCTGATGCCGTTGAAGGCGCCCATCAGGCGACCGATCTCGTCGCTGCTGTGCACGTGCAGGCGGGTGGTCAGGTCGCCACCGGCGATGCGATCAGCGGCATCGCACACCGCATCCAGCGGGCGCGTGATCATGCGGTTGATCACCACCGTCAGGATCGCCCCCAGCACCGCCAGGAACAGCAGACCCAGGCCGATATAGAGATTGCGCATGGAGTTGACTTCGTGGGTGATCTCATCGACCGCCGCTTCACCGACGATGACCCAGTTCCACGGCGCATAGTGGGTGAAGACGGCGATCTTCTTGCGGCCATCGCTGCCGGTATAGCGCAGCTGCCCTTCCTTCTGCTGCACCATGGTCTTGATGTAGGTATCGCCGCCGGCATCCTTGGCCTCGATCAGGTTGCCGCCTTCTTCCTTGCCCTCGCGCGGGGCACCGGCAATCATCACGCCCTGATCCTTGCCCTGGCGGCCATTGAGGGCGTAGAAGTTGCCGGTCTCGCCGATCTTGAGGGACTTGATCTGATCCTTCAGGGCCTTCACGTCGGCCGAGATGTCGATGCCCACGTAGAGCACGCCGATGATCTGGCCGGCCTCGTTCTTGATGGGCACGTACTTGGTGATGTACTGCTTGCCGAACAACGTGGCCAGACCGCTGTAGGTCTTGTCGGCCTTCAGCGCCGCATAGCCGGGATGGGCGCGGTCGAGCAGGGTGCCGACGGCGCGGTCGCCGTTTTCCTTCTTCACCGAGGTGGAGATGCGCACGAAGTCGTCACCGGTCTTGGCGAAGATGGTGGCGGTGACGCCGGTGTTGGCGGTGAAGCGGTCGGGGATGGAGAAGTCCAGGTTCAGATCACGACCATCGTTGGACAGCACCGGCGTGGCACGGTCGCCAATCTGTACGGTGCGACTTTCGTCCAGCGTCAGCTTGCCGAATTCCTTGTCGAACATGGTGGAGAAGCGGTCCACCTGGCTGTTCACGGAGCGGTCGAAGATGCCGACCATGTTGGCCACGCCGCGCGCATCGTTGCCCATCTGTTCGATGGAGCGACTTTCCACCATGCGCGAGGCGGAATAGGTGATCAGTATCAGGGCGATCACGAAGACGATGCCCACCAGGGCCACCGTCATGGCAGTCAGTTTTGCACCGACCGAACGGAGGAAAAGGGATGCGCCGCGCGCACCAGACATTGCATTGGCCATGGGTGTTGTTGTTCTTGAAGTCAAAGAATATGGAAAAACAAATACCGAACCAGAAACCATCCGGGGAGCGATGACGACAACTGCCTGCGTGTTCATCTCGCCAGCGTCAGCCCTCCTTGTTTCCGTCGTACGGAACGTCCTGCAGCACTGTGCCTGCGAACCGATGAGAGTCAGGCCAACGGACTGACTTGCTGTATCGGATTGCCGAAACGGCAATGCCACTGGGTCGAAAACGTCATGAGCCACCTTGGTGGAGGTCCAACGTTCATGCTGAAATCACGGTACTTGCGGGGGAGGCCGTCAGTATATCGTCAGCTTTTTGCGGCAGATCAAAATACTTCGAATGTTTGCGCCCACATGTAACTATGCTGTTGTTTTTCCAGCGGGAAAGTGCTTTTTTGGCATGAGATTCCCGGTCTCCCTTGCCCTTGCCGCTTTCCCTGGCGCTCAGATTCCCTTCACAGGTGTGCTTCCATGTTCCGTCGGTACCGGGCTGCTGCGGTAGTCGCGCACCCAGTGCTCCAGTTGATCGGCCGACATCGGCCGCGAAAAATAATAGCCCTGCGCCACGTCGCATCCCTGGCTGACCAGCAGGCGGTACTGCTCGGCGTCTTCCACACCTTCGGCCACCACGATGAGCTTGAGGCTTTCGCCGATGCGGATGACGGCATTGGTCAGGGCACTGACCGCTTCGTCCTTGGCCATGTCGCGCACGAAGCTCTGGTCCAGCTTGAGTTCGCAGACCGGCAGCTTGCGCAGGTAGCCCAGGCTGGAATAGCCGGTGCCGAAGTCATCCATGGCCAGCGGAATACCCAGCGCATGCACGGCGGCGATGGTCTGGTTGGTGCTGGGGTTGGTATCCATGAGCACGGTTTCGGTGATTTCCAGGGTCAGGTCGGTAGGTGCCAGGCTGTAGCGGCGCAGCAGGCCGGTGAGAAATTGCGGCAGGTCGAGGTCGTGGAAATTGGTGGCCGAGAGGTTTACCGAGACCGACGGCACCTGGATGCCGCGCCGCCGCCAGTCGGAGAGCTGGAAGCAGGCTTCTTCGAGCGCCCACTTGCCCAGTTCGCCGATGAGCCCGCATTCCTCGGCAATCGGGATGAAACGCCCCGGGGAAATCTGCCCCAGTTGCGGATCGTGCCAGCGCGCCAGGGCTTCCACGCCATGCAGGCTCAGGTCGTGCAGCTTGATCTGGGGCTGGAAGTGCAGTTCGAAGCGGCCGCCGCGCAGGGCGTCCCGCAGTGCGCTTTCCAAGGCCAGGCGTTCCTGGGCGAGGCTGTTCATCTCCTCGCTGAAGAAACTGAAGCGCCCCCGGTTGACGGCCTTGGCCTGGTACATGGCGATGTCGGCGCGATGCAGCAGGGTCTCGATGTCGTGGCCGTTGTCGGGGTAGATCGCCACGCCGATGCTGGCCGAAGGATTCAAGGGGGTGCCGTTGATGTGGCAGGGCATGGCCAGGCGTTCCTGGATGCGCTTGACCACCTCGGTGAGGTGGTCGGTGTCGTATTGGGTCAGTACCACCACGAACTCGTCGCCCGAGAGCCGGCCCACGATGTCCGAGCGCCGTGCCTGCGACTGCAGGCGGGTCGCTACCGTGCGCAGCAGTTCGTCGCCGGCCTGGTGGCCCAGTGAATCATTGACCTGCTTGAAGCGGTCCAGATCGATGAACATCACCGCCACCGTGCTGCGGTTGCGTTCGGCTGCCGCAATTGCCTGGCCGGCCTGCACCAGCAGCAGACTGCGATTGGGCAGACTGGTCAGCGAATCGTAGAAAGCCAGTTGATGAATGCGCGCGCGCGAGGCTTCGCGCTCGATGGCCAGCGCGCACAGGTGCAGGCCGGCATCGACCAGCAGGTGATGGAAGGCCGTGGGCTGGCGTGGCTGACGATAGTAGAAGCCGAAGGTGCCGATGACCTTGCCATCGGCCGACTTGATCGGTGTCGACCAGCAGGCATGCAGGCCATGGCCCAGTGCCAGCTCCTTGTAGTCGGTCCAGTGCGCATCGGTGGCGATGTCTTCCGAGACCACGCTCTCACCGGTATAGGCGGCGCTGCCGCAGGACCCCACCAGTGGACCGATCTGGATGCCTTCGATGGCGCGCGTGTAGCCCTCCGGCAGGCTGGGGGCGGCCAGGGTGTGCAGGCGGCCCTGTTCGTCCACGCGCAGCACCGAGGCGATCACCTCGGGCGCGACCCGCTCCACTTCCTCGCACAGCAGGTTCATCTGCTCGGGCAAGGAGCAATCCCGCGCCATGGCGTTGAGCACCCGGTACTGCAGGACTTCGTGGACCTTGGTATTGGTGATGTCGGTCATCACGCAGACGGCATTGATGAGCTTGCCCTCTCCATCCAGGATGGGATTGACCACGGCCGAGATCCATACCGGCTGTTCGTGGAAATCGTGGATCAGTTCCTCGGTGTGGAAGCTGTGTCCCTGCAGCAGTTCGCCGTGACAGCGTTCGATCGACTTGACGAAGGTCGGATGGTCGGCAAACAGCTCGCGCGGCAGCTTGCCGATGGTCTGCTGGCTCTGGAAGCCCAGCATGCGGGTAAAGCCGGTGTTGTGGAAGACGATGCGGTTCTGCTCGTCGGTGATGAGCACCGCGTTGTCGGTCTCGTTGATGCCCAGCGAGAGCAGGTGCAGGTGTTCGCGGTCGCTCTTTTCGCGGGTGACGCGATAGGTCACGTCGTTGCCGATGCAGATCACCCGTTCGAGCTGCCCTTGCGGATCGAGCAGGGGCGAATAGGTGGCTTCCCACCAGATCGTGCGTCCGCTGCGGGTGCGGCGCGGGAAGCGGCCCGAGAAGAAGCGGCCGTTGCTGACATCGTGCCAGAAGGCGGTATATTGCTCGCCGGCGGCGTAATCGGACGGGCAGAGCAGGCTGTGCGGCTGGCCGATGAGATCCTCGGCCAGGTATTCCATGGTCTTGAGATAGTTGCGATTGGCCGCCAGGATCCTGCCTTCGGGGGAGAGCTCGATGACGCCCAGCGAGCGGTTCAGGGCGCTGAGGACGTTGTTGCTGTGGTGCGAGTCATCGATGTGGGAACTGATGTCGGAGGCCGCCGAGATCACCTTCAGCAACTGGCCGCTGGCATCCAGGATGGGACTGCACAAGGCTTCCAGCCAGACCAGGGTCCCGTCGATGCGGCGGCGTTGCAGGGTGCCGGCAATCACTTCACCCTGGCGCAGGTGCTGCCAGAAATGCTGGTATCCGTCGCTGTCGGCATAGGCGGGATCGCACAGCATGCGGTGCGGCTGGCCGATGACTTCATGACGCTGGTAGCCCAGCATGGACAGGAAATTGTCGTTGGCATCCAGGATGGTGCCATCAGCCGCAAATTCGAGAATGGCCATGGAACGCCACAAGGCGCCCAGCAGCGCTTCGCGTTCATCCTCGCGCAGGCGCTGGTGGTCTCCCAGCGACTGCGACGGCTGCTCGAACTGGCCCACCAATGACCTCTGGCTCCCCATACAGCGCCCCCTCTGGCCGGTAATGACGCCTGGTGCGTCTTGCCTCATGCAGTGCGGAGTTGCATTGTCCCGGTTCCTCCGGCTTTTCGCCTGCTCCCGGCGGGCGCGATGGACCTCGTCCGTCAGCCCCGTCCTGTCTGCCGCGCAGCCGGGAGCCCCGGCTCCGGAACAGGCAAGTTATGTTTCCTGGTGCATATAGTGCATATGAAATCTGAAGGAATCTGACTTGATCATATGCCAAATCCTTCCCCTTGTGCGTTCTCGTGCATCCACCGCAGGCGCAGTGCAACAGGCCTGCGATCTTGCGTGAGGATTGGTGCGGGAGAAGTTTCCTTCAAGGATTTTATCGACAGCGCGGCCAGCTTCTTGAGTCTGGCCGGGGCGAGTGCTGTATGATGCCTGCGCAGGCGTGGATGATCGCTTCGCCTGCGCGATAGAGCCCCGGCGGACACTGCTTGCGGGGAATATCCGGCCGCGTGGCGATGGGGAGTCCCGGCCTTGATGAATCACCAACGATTGGGCTTTATGGATTATCTGCAGTGGCTGGACGTGCTGTTGCACGTGGACAAATATCTGGGCGTCCTGATCGAGCAGTACGGCCCGCTCATTTATGCCGTGTTGTTCCTGATCGTGTTCTGTGAGACCGGTTTGGTGGTGCTGCCTTTCCTGCCGGGTGATTCGCTGCTGTTCATTGCCGGCACCTTCTGTGCCCTGGGGGCCATGGATATCTGGCTGCTCATGGGGCTGCTGGTGGCCGCGGCGGTGTCCGGCAATACGCTCAATTACTGGATCGGCGGCTGGGTCGGACAACGCGTCTATACCCACAACTACCGCTGGCTCAATCCCGACGCCCTGCGCAAGACCCACGCCTTCTACGAAAAGCACGGTGGCAAGACCATCGTGATCGCCCGGTTCACCCCCATCGTGCGTACTTTCGCGCCCTTCATCGCCGGCGTGTCGGCCATGCACTTTGGCCGCTTCCAGCTCTTCAACGTACTTGGCGCCTTCCTCTGGGTGGTCAGTCTGGTGGTGCTGGGCTACCTGTTCGGCAATATCCCGCTGGTACAGGAGAACCTCAATACGCTGGTCCTCATCGGCATGGTCGCTGCGATTTTCCCCATCGTGCTGGGGGCGTTGTGGCAGCTCTGGCGCAAGCTGCGCGGCAAGCGCAAGGTCAGCAACGCCTGATGTCCCGAGGGACTGTTACGCCAGCCCGCAGAGCCTGCGACACCCAAAGAAAAACCCGGCCTGCTGGCAGCGCCGGGTTTTTTCATGGCCTGCCGGCAAGGGCCAAGACTCAGGTCATCCGGTTCTTGGCCAGCGGCGGGTTCCTGGCGAAGTAGTTGCGGATACCGGTCAGGATGGCGTCGGCCATCTTGTCCTGGTAGTGCTCGTCGGTGAGCTTGGCTTCTTCTTCCGGATTGGAGATGAAGGCGGTCTCGATCAGGATGCTGGGGATGTCCGGTGCCTTGAGCACGGCAAAGCCGGCCTGTTCCACCATTCCCTTGTGCAGCTTGTTGATGCCGCCGATTTCCTTCAACACCGCATTGCCCACACGCAGGCTGTCGTTGATCTGGGCGGTGGTCGACAGGTCCAGCAGCACGCTGGCCAACTGGCGGTCGTGGGTCTTGATGTTGACGCCGCCAATGAGGTCGGCGGAGTTTTCCTTGTTGGCCAGCCAGCGCGCCGCCGTGGAGCTGGCGCCCTTTTCCGACAGGGCGAACACCGAGGAGCCGCGCGCGGTCGGTTGCACGAAGGCATCCGCATGGATGGAGACGAACAGGTCAGCCTGTACCTTGCGGGCCTTGACCACGCGCTGACCCAGCGGCACGAAGAAGTCGGCGTCGCGGGTGAGCATGACGCGCATGTTGGGATATTGCTCGATCTTGCGCTTCAAGCGCTTGGCGATGGAGAGCACCACATCCTTCTCGCGGTTGCCGCGCGCGCCGGTGGCGCCGGGGTCTTCGCCGCCGTGGCCGGGGTCCAGTGCGATGGTGATCATGCGGGTAAGCTGCATGCGCGGCTCGTCCTGCACCACCTTGGGGTTGCGCTCGTTCTTGTCTTCCGGCGGCGGCTTGAGCTCGGCCAGCGGGGCCGGATCGGGTTTTTGCGGCGTCGCCGGGCCTTGTGCCAGGGGCGGAGTGGCCGGGGTTTCCTTGTTCCAGTCGCCCTTCTGGATCAGGGCGGCAATCGGATCGGGCGGGTTGGCCGGATACAGGTCGATGACGAAACGATATTTGTACTCGCCCACCGGGGCCAGGGTGAAGACCTGCGGCTTGATCTCGTCCTTCAGGTCGAACACCAGCCGCACCACGCTGGGGCGGTTCTGGCCGACGCGTACCTGCCTGATGTAAGGATCGTTGGGCTGGATCTTGGCAACCAGGTCCTTCAGGGTGCTGTTCAAGTCGATGCCCTCGATGTCCACCACCAGGCGCTCCGGGTTCTTGACCACGAAGTGGGTGACCTTGAGATTGCTGTCGTTTTCCAGCGTGACCCGGGTGTAATCCTCGGACGGCCAGACGCGCACGGCCAGGATCTGCGAGGCCAGGGCGGGCAGGGGAGTGACGACGGAGACGAACAGGGCGCCGCCGGCTTTGATGATGGTGCGGCGGGTTTTGGACTTCACAGGTTGGGAGCGAATTTCAGTCGAGCGAGGCATTGATGACCCTTGTCGGACAACGCACGCAATTCTACATCACGACCGTCCCCTGCAAGCGACAGGTTGACGTGTATGTCCGGTGGCGGCAACACCGGATCGCCCTTTTCAGGCCATTCGACGATACAGACGGAGTTTTCGCTGAAATGTTCACGAAAACCGGCATCGAGAAATTCCTCCGGGCTGGCCATGCGGTACAGATCGAAGTGGATGACTGTTACCATGCGGCCTGCGAAGGAAACTTCATAGGGCTCCGCCAGCGTGTAGGTCGGGCTCTTGACGCGTCCCTGATAGCCCGCCGCATGCAGCAGGGCCCGCGTGAGCGCGGTCTTGCCCGCGCCCAGGTCGCCGTGCAGGTAGATGGCCAGGCCCGGCACCAGCACCTGCGCCAGGTCGGCGCCCAGCCGTGCGGTGGCGGTTTCGTCGGGCAGGTGGAGATGGAGTCGCTGCATCGTCATGCTGTTCTGGGTCATCCGGGATGGTTCGTTACAAGTTACAAGATACTGGTTTCAAGGTTCAATGCCGCATGTCGTCCGACTCTACACCCGTCGATCTTGCTGATCCCGCCTTCCTGGCGGCGCTGGCCGCGACCATCAAGCGCTGGGGCCGCGAGCTGGGGTTTGCCGACGTGCGCATTGCCGACGTCGATCTGTCACACCGCGAAGCGGGCTTCCAGGCCTGGCTGGACAAGGGGTATCACGGCGAGATGGATTATATGGCAAGCCACGGCATGAAACGCGCGCGGCCGGCCGAACTGGTGCCCGGTACGGTGCGCGTGGTCAGCGTGCGCATGCCCTATCTGCCGGCCGCCGTCGACCCCGCCCGGTCCGAACAGCCCGACTGGCGCGCCCGCGAAGAGGCGCGCAGTGCCGATCCTGCGGCGGCCCAGGTCTCGATCTATGCGCGCGGACGCGACTACCACAAGGTCCTGCGCGCGCGCCTGCAGCAGTTGGCGACCCGCATCGAGGGGCGCATCGGTACCTTCGGGTATCGCGTCTTCACCGATTCGGCCCCGGTCATGGAAGTGGCCCTGGCCGAGAAGGCCGGGCTGGGCTGGCGCGGCAAGCACACGCTCTTGCTGCACCGGGAGGCCGGTTCGATGTTCTTCCTGGGCGAGATGCTGACCGACCTGCCGCTGCCGGTGGATGATCCGGTCACGTCGCATTGCGGCCAATGCAGCGCCTGCATCACGGCCTGTCCGACGGGCGCCATCGTCGCCCCTTACGAACTGGATGCGCGACGCTGCATTTCCTACCTCACCATCGAACTCAAGGGCAGCATCCCGGAAGCGCTGCGCCCGCTGATCGGCAATCGCATCTACGGCTGCGACGACTGCCAGCTCTACTGTCCCTGGAACAAGTTCGCCCAGCGCGCCAGCCTGCCAGACTTCGACCCGCGCCACGGACTCGATAGCGCCAGCCTGGTCGACCTGTTCGGCTGGAGCGAAGCAGAATTCCTGAAAAATACCGAAGGCAGCGCCATTCGCCGCATTGGTCACGAACGCTGGCTGCGCAACCTGGCCGTGGGCCTGGGCAATGCCGCCGCGGTCGCTTCGCATCGGGGGGATGCCGCCATCGTGGCGGCCTTGCGTGCCCGCCAGGGGCATCCCTCGGCGCTGGTGGCCGAGCATGTGGCCTGGGCGTTGGCACGCCACGGTATCACCTAGCGCGCGTCGGCCTATCAGTGCACCAGCGCCAGCCAGATCGGGATGGTCAGCGCCGAGAGCATGGTTCCGAGTGAAATGAGGAAGGCCGTGAAGGGACCGTTGCCGCCCATGCGCGCAGCCAGGATGTAGGCGCTGGAGGCGGTGGGCAGGCTGCAGAACAGCACCACGATGCGCCACTGCAACGGCGGCAGGTGCAACAGCATGCCGACCACATAGGCGGTCAACGGCACGGCGAAGAGCTTGATCACGATGAACCAGGCCACCACCGGTTTGCTCTCCTTCAATCCCGACAGGCGCAGCCCGGCTCCGACCATCAGCAGACCCAGGGCAATGGAGGCGGCACCCAGGCGCGAGAGCACCACGCTGGCCGCTTCCGGCAGATGCAGGCCCAGTGCAGAAAACGTCAGGCCGCCAGCGGTCGCCACCAGCAAGGGATTGCGGGCCAGCTCGCGCAGCAGGTTGCTGTTTTTCGCGGCCAGCGCATGCACTGCGGCGATATTGCAAAGGGGCACGCCAAAGCCCAGCAGGATGGCCATCAGGCCCGCACCTTCCTCGCCGGCCATGCGGGTGGCCAGTGCCAGGGCGATATAGGAGTTGAAGCGATAGGCGCACTGCATGCCCGACTCGTAGGTCATGGGCGTGGCACGCAACAGGGGTTTGCCCAGCCAGGTCAGCGCGATGCCCACCAGCAGCGAGCTCACGCCGGTCTGCACCATGCCGCCGGTGACCGAGAGGTCGACCTTCAGGCGCGCCGTGGAATAGAACAGCAGGGCAGGGAAGAGGATGAAGTAGACCAGCTTTTCCATGCCTGCCCAGAATTCGTCGCCCCAGTTGGAGAGACGATAGACCAGTACGCCCAGCACGATGAGGCTGAAGTCGGGCAGCAGAAGGTTGAGGATTTCCACAGCGCTTACTTCAGCAGCCGCGCCAGTTCGACGGCGGTCTTGACGTTCATCTTGTCGAAGATGTGGGCGCGATGGACTTCCACGGTACGCATGCTGATGCCCAGTTCATCGGCAATGACCTTGTTCATCTTGCCGGCCAGGATCAGGTCCAGCACTTCGCGTTCACGCGCCGAAAGCGCCGCCAGGCGGCTCTGCACGGCATCTTCGGCACCACCGGCGCGCGAGCTTTCCAGGGCTTCCAGCACGCGATCCATCAGCTGGTTGTCATTGAAGGGCTTCTCGAAGAAATCGAAGGCGCCGTTCTTGAGCATATCGACCGCCATGGGCACATCGCCATGACCGGTCAGGAAGATCACCGGGCGCCGGTGCAGCAGCCCCTTGGTCTTGAGTTCGTTGAACAGCGCCACGCCGCTGGTGCCGGGCATGCGCACGTCCAGCAGCAGGCATTCGCCCTCGGCATCGATCCCGGTGGCATGGGTCAGCGCGGCCAATACGGCAGTGCCGCTCTCGTAGCCGACGGCAGCGATGTTGCGCGAGCGCGCCAGCCAGGTCAGCGAATCGCGGATGATTTCTTCGTCGTCGACTATGTGCAGCATCGGTATGCGGGCGGGGATTCCAGAGTGGGGAAGGCGTCTCGTTATTGTGGCTGCGTGCGTTGGGCAGGCAGCGAAAACCGGAAGATTGTACCGCCTGCCGGGTTATCGGTGTAAGTGAGCGTGCCGCCGTGGAATTCGATGGTGGTGCGGCAGATGTTCAGACCCATGCCCATGCCCTCGGCCTTGGTCGAGAAGAAGGGCGAGAACAGGCGCGCCGCTACGTCCTCGGCAATCCCGTGCCCCTGGTCGATCACCGACACCGTGACCGATTCTGCACCATCGTCATTGCGAGTCAGCTCGGCGCTCACGCGCAGGATGCGGCGCGCCGACGGCACGGCGGCCATGGCCTGGATGCCGTTGCGGGTCAGGTTCAGGAGCACCTGTTCCAGCAGCACCTGGTCGCCCAGCACGGGCGGCAACGATTTGGGGACCTGCCACTGCAGCACCACGAAGAACTGTTGCGCCTGCAGTTCGACCAGCGGCGCCACGTTCTCCACCAGTTGCCGGATCTGCAGTCGCTGGCGCGCCGGTTCGCGCTTCTTGACGAACTGGTGCACGCTGCGGATCACATGGCCGGCCCGCTGGGCCTGGGCATGGATCTTCTCCAGCGCAGGTTGCAGCGCCTTGGGATCGGCCTGGCCCTGCTGCATCATGTTCAGCGCCCCGGTGGTATAGCTGGAGATGGCCGCCAGCGGCTGGTTCAGCTCGTGGGCCAGGGTCGAGGCGATCTCGCCCATGCTGGCCAGGCGGGCGCTGGCCTGCAGCTTTTCTTCCTGGGTGCGGTTGAGGTCTTCGGCGCGCTTGCGTTCGGAGATGTCGAGAATGGAACCCATCCAGCCGGTCTGCCGGCCATCCTGGTCCACCAGCGGCGACTCGAAGATCAGCACCGGAAAGCGCTCGCCATCGCGGCGCTGGAAGATGGTCTCGAACTGCGGCGTGGCGCGCCCGGCCAGCACGTTGGAGAAGCGCTCCTGGTATTCATCCATGGCCTCCGGAGCCCAGTAGGGCATGGGCGGGATCTTGCCTACCAGCTCCTCGGGGGCGAAGCCGACCATCTTGCAGAAGGCCGGATTGACGTAGGTGATGCGGCCCTCCAGGTCGCGTGCGCGCATGCCGGTGACCAGTGAATTTTCCATCGCCGCGCGAAATACGGCTTCATTGAGCAGGGCCTTCTCGGCCTTGGTGCGCCGGTTGATGTCGCGCCACAAGGCCCACAGGCTCCACAGCAGGCCCAGCGAAAGCACCATCACCGAGCCCACCAGCAGATTGGGCAGAAGCTTGGGGGCGCTCTTGGTGCTGTTGGTATGCAGCACCAGGGTCAGGCCCGGCAGCTCCAGTTCGCGCCGGTGGGTATAGACGTTCAGGCCCGGTCCACCCGAGGTGCGGCGGGCCACGACATTGTCGTCGGTATCGGTGAGCGAGATTTCATTGTCCTGCGCGAACCACCACGGCACCATCTCGTTGAGGATGCGCGCCACTGCGTAGCTGGCCACGAGGCTGCCGATGTAATGGTTGTCGCGAAACAGCGGCACGTGATAATCCATGAGCATCGGCTCGGCGATGCCGGGCGGCACGGCCGGCGGGCTGTAGAGCGGGCGGTGCATCTGCTGCGCGCGGTCGGACGTCATCAGCGAAGGGGGTGAGAGATCGTTGCGACCGATAGGGAAATCGTCGGTGGAGGCCACCGCTCGCCCCTCGGCATTGAACCAGGTGACGCGATAGAACTCGCGGTTGTTGCGCAGCAGGGCATTCAAGCGGCTGCGGAAATGATCCCGGTGCAGGCGGCCATTGATGATCTCGCGGCCGATGATGCGCATGCTCTCGTCATCGCGACTCAACTGGAAGCGGATCGCCTGTTCCACCCACAGCGAATCGGCGATCAACTGTTCCAGCCGTTCGCTGGCTTCCATCTGCTGGGCCTGGCGCGGCAGCCAGATCAGCGTGACCAGAAACAGGCACATCAGCAGGAAGGGGATCAGCCAGCGCATGGTCGTCTTGCGGCCTGAGGCCTGCAACTGCGAGGCGGCATCGGGCTGGTGAGCGATCGGCGGTGGCGGGACGGTTTTCATGACGCCGCCAGTGTAGCCGCCCCCCAGGCCCGGCGCCAGCCTCCCGCGCAGCGGGAAGGTCAGGCAGCGGGACATTGTGGTTTTCCACAGTTGCCCTGCTTTGGTGAGCCCGCGAAAATTCGCGGGCACAATCCGGTTCTCATCAAGACCGGCCATATCCGAGAAGAACGAACAATCATTCAAACCTCACTGGGGAGACAAGCATGAAACTGAAGTCCATCGTCTTTGCGCTGGCTGCGGCCACCGTCGTCAATGTCGGCCTGGCTGCCAGCGCCTTCGCGCAGCAGCCCATCATCATCAAGTTCAGCCACGTGGTGGCCAACGACACGCCCAAGGGCAAGGCTGCCGAGCGTTTCAAGGAACTGGCCGAGAAGGCCACCCATGGCCGCGTGAAGGTCGAGGTCTATCCCAACAGCACCCTGTACAAGGACAAGGAAGAACTGGAAGCCCTGCAACTGGGCGCGGTGCAGATGCTGGCGCCGTCGCTGGCCAAGTTCGGTCCGCTGGGCGTCAAGGAGTTCGAGGTCTTCGACCTGCCCTACATCTTCCCCAGCAAGGACGTGCTCTATCGCGTCACCGAAGGCCCCATCGGCAAGTCCCTCTTCAAGAAGCTGGAGCCCAAGGGCATCACCGGTCTGGCTTACTGGGACAATGGTTTCAAGGTGATGTCGGCCAACAAGC
The DNA here is from genome assembly GCF_022627875.1 of Herbaspirillum sp. C7C8. Taxonomy (NCBI): domain Bacteria; kingdom Pseudomonadati; phylum Pseudomonadota; class Betaproteobacteria; order Burkholderiales; family Oxalobacteraceae; genus Herbaspirillum; species Herbaspirillum sp. C7C8. The sequence continues at coordinate 76,105 of NZ_JABXGG010000007.1, read as the reverse complement.
CGCTGCATCATCCGTCCGATTTCCGTGGCCTGAAGATGCGCATCCAGTCCTCCAAGGTACTTGATGCACAGATGCGTGCACTGGGCGCCAACCCGCAGGTGCTGGCCTTCTCCGAGGTCTACCAGGCCCTGCAGACCGGCGTGGTCGACGGTACCGAGAACCCGCCCTCGAACCTGTACACCCAGAAGATGCACGAAGTGCAAAAGGACGTCACCGTCTCCAACCACGGTTACCTGGGCTATGCGGTCATCGTCAACAAGAAGTTCTGGGACGGTCTGCCCTCGGACGTGCGCACCCAGCTCGAAGGCGCCATGAAGGATGCCACCAAGTACGCCAACGCCATCGCCCAGCAGGAAAATGATGCGGCCCTGGCCGCCGTCGAAAAGTCCGGCAAGACCACCGTCTATCGTCTCACCGACGCCGAGAAGGCTGAATGGCGCAAGGCCCTGCTGCCGGTACAGCAGCAGATGGCCGGTCGCATCGGCAAGGACCTGATCGACGCCGTCAACAAGGAAGCGGCAGCTCTGGGTCAGAAGTAAGCATCATCGGCTGCATTGGCCGCCCGCCTGCGTAGCCAGGCGGGCGCCTCCCTGTCAAGACCAATCCGAACAAGCAATGTCATGGGCTGATACCACTACGGTATCGGCCTGCTGGCGCAAGGAGACTTCAATGAAGTTACTCGACCATCTGGAAGAGTGGCTGATCGCGTTCCTCATGGCCGCGGCCACCTTCATCATTTTCGTGGCGGTGGTACACCGCTACGCCTCCGGCCTGGATATTCCCTGGCTGCAGGACCGGCTCATCCAGATCAACATGAGCTGGGCCCAGGAGCTGTGCATCTTCATGTTCGTGTGGATGGCCAAGTTCGGTGCCGCCTATGGCGTGCGCACCGGCATCCACGTCGGCGTCGACGTGCTGATCAACCGCATGAACACGCCGTGGCGCAACAAGTTCGTGCTCTTCGGCCTGTTTGCCGGCGCGCTCTTCACCGGTATCGTCGGCACCTTCGGCGCCGAATTCGTCTACGACATCGCCCAGCACGACAGCACCTCCGAAGTGATGGAGGTGCCGATGTGGATCGTCTATCTGGCCGTTCCGCTGGGTTCCTACCTGATGTGTTTCCGCTTCCTCCAGGTCGCGTGGAATTTCTACCGCACTGGCGACTTGCCCAAGCATGACCATGCCCACGTGGAAGGTCTGGACGAAGAAAGCAGCGGAGGTAAAGCATGAATGCACTGATCATTTTCGTCTTGCTGTTTGCCCTGATGCTGACCGGGATGCCCATCTCGATCTCGCTGGGCCTGACTGTCCTGACCTTCCTCTTCACGATGACCGACGTGCCTATCCAGTCGGTGGCTCTGAAGCTGTTTACCGGGATCGAGAAGTTCGAGATCATGGCGATTCCGTTCTTCATCCTGGCCGGCAACTTCCTCACCCATGGGGGGGTGGCGCGGCGCATGATCAACTTCGCCACGTCCATGGTCGGCCACTGGCATGGCGGCCTGGCCCTGGCCGGCGTGCTGGCCTGCGCGCTGTTCGCGGCGGTCTCGGGTTCCTCGCCGGCGACCGTGGTGGCCATCGGTTCCATCATCCTGCCGGCGATGGTCAATCAGGGCTTCCCCAAACGCTTCGGCGCGGGTGTCATCACCACCTCCGGCGCACTGGGCATCCTGATCCCACCTTCCATCGTGATGGTGATGTATTCGGTCTCCACCAATACCTCGGTGGGCAAGCTGTTCATGGCGGGCGTGGTGCCGGGTCTGCTGCTGGCCTTCCTGCTGGGGCTGACTACCTGGTTCCTGGCGCGCAAGAACAACTACCCGCGCCTGAAGAAGGCGACCTGGGCCGAGCGCGGCGCCGCCTTCCGCAAAAGTGGTTGGGGCCTGTTCCTGGTGGTCATCGTCATGGGCGGCATCTACAGCGGCGTATTCACGCCCACCGAAGCTGCGGCCATGGCGGCGGTGTACGCCTTCTTCATCGCCGTGTTCGTCTACAAGGACATGAGCCTCAAGCAGGTCCCCAAGGTGCTGCTGGATTCGGCCTCGATGTCGGCCATGCTGCTCTACATCATCACCAACGCCGTGCTGTTCTCCTTCCTGGTGACCAGCGAGAACATCCCGCAGACGATGGCTGCCTGGATCACCGATTCCGGCCTGGGACCGATCACCTTCCTGCTGGTGGTCAACGTGCTGCTGCTGCTGGCCGGTAACGTCATGGAGCCTTCGTCCATCGTGCTGATCCTGGCGCCGATCCTGTTCCCGGTGGCGATGAAGCTGGGTATCGACCCGGTGCACTTCGGCATCCTCATCGTGGTCAACATGGAAGTGGGCATGTGCCACCCGCCGGTGGGCCTGAACCTGTACGTGGCCTCGGGCATCACCAAGATGGGCATCACCGAACTGACCGTCGCGGTCATGCCGTGGCTGCTGACCATGCTCGGTTTCCTGGCGCTGGTGACGTACTGGCCGACCCTGTCGCTGTGGCTGCCCAACCTGATCTACAACTGATCGGCGATGCCGTCATGAGACGATGAAATCGGCACCGCGAGGGTGTGCACCAGGTCGGTGCCGATTTCGTCAGATGTCTGTCAAGTTGCTGAAAAGTATGTTGGTTTTGCCCTGAAAAAGTGCTTTGAAACGGCACGAAGTGCTGCTAAAGTGCGGGCTTTGCTGAATCGGCAGATGGTGTTTGCCGTCCCGGCAATCGAGTTTTTGCAAACAAGTTTTTCTAGTGAGTTGTTGATGTACTTGCCTCACCGGTGACCCCTCCGACACATCGGAACGGGCGCAGCGAGGCAGCACCGAATACAAAGCGGGTGGTGCATAACAAACGGTATCGATACCGGGAAACTGAGGAGACGTGCATTCGATTGAAACCGTTCAAACGGTCGGGAATGCATCAGGAGTATTTTGAAGGCGCATCCACGGATGCGCCTTTTTTCTTGGTGTGGCGTGGTCGTGATGGGTCGTATAAATCGTTTATACGGTTTATATTTTTTGCATCGGGCGACGGCGCATCAGTCCAATATGCGCGCTCCCTGTGGCGTGGACACCACAGCACGCAGGCTGGCGTGCTTTGCTTGCTTCAAGACGATACGTGCATCGGCCAGTCCGATGCTCTGCCAGGCCACCTGCAATTGCTGCGCGGCGGGATGTTCCAGGACCAGTTGCTGCAAGCGGCATCCGCGCTCGGGCAGGGCGCTGGCCGGGTGCGCTGCGCTGAGCCACTGGATCAGGGAGGGCATCACGCCCGCGCAGGCCGGGGCACCATCGGCGGCAATGGTGATGAGCCAGTCCAGTGTGCCCCGCTGCATGGGTTCGATGACACCGGGTGCGATGGGACTGGCAGCTACCGCGGCGGCGATATCGCTGGTGCGCGCCACCCAGTGCGCCAGACGCGGTGCGGCATCGGCGGGCAAGTCATCCATGCCGAACCAGCGTGGGCGGTCCGGCGTTTGCGCTTGCGGATCGATGGCGATCACTTCCAGATAGAACCCTTCGCCCAGCGACAGCAGGGCATTGTGCGTACCCAGCCGCACATGCTGTCCGCCGATGCGCGGCGCCATGGAAACGCCCAGGCGCTGCTCCACCCAGGCCATGCCGGCCTCCAGCGTGGATGCGGTCACGACCAGGTGGTCGGGGGCGGTGTGCAAGGGGGTAGCGGTCATGCGGTCTCCAGGAAGTTTTGCCCGATGGTATCAAGCCCGTGCCTGAATTGCTTACAATAGGCGCCCCAGGCCCTTGCCGCGATTGCCCGGTTTTCCGATGACCCCTGCCGACTCCCCGTTGACCGCTCTGTTCTCTGCCGTGGTGCACACCCCCTTCGGCGGCATGGGTATCCGCACCCGGGCGGGAGCGCTGGTGGAGATGGTGTATCTGCCGCCGCACTACGCCGAGCAGGACGCCAGCGATGCCGTGGCCGCGCAGGCGGTGCAGCAGATCACGCATTATCTGGCCGATCCTGGCTATCGTTTCGCATTGCCGCTGCAGACCGTCGGCAGTGCGTTCCAGCAGCGTGTCTGGCAAGCCATTGCCGAGATCCCCTGCGGTCAGGTACTGACCTATGGGCAGCTTGCCAGGCGTATCCAGTCCGCACCGCGCGCGGTAGGGCAGGCCTGTGGCGCCAACTGGTATCCGCTGGTGATTCCCTGTCATCGCGTGACGGCCGCAGGTGGCCTGGGCGGTTTCTCGCATCATGACGACGAAGATGGCTTCCACCTGGAGGTCAAGCGCTGGCTGCTGCGCCACGAAGGCGTGACCGGATACTGACGCACGGGCATGGGACGCACCACACCAAAGATCGAAGCCCCGTCCGTGAGCCGCGAGGCCATCGACGAATTCTGCGACACCCTGTGGCTGGAAGATGGCCTGTCCAAGAACACGCTGGAAGCCTACCGCCGCGACATGACCCTGTACGCCCACTGGCTCTATCAGGAGCGCGCCAAGGCGCTCTACGACACGCAGGCCGAAGACCTCAACGCCTACTTCGCCGCGCGCCATGATGCCACCAAGCCCAGCTCGTCCAATCGCCGCCTCGCTGTCCTGAAGCGCTTTTTCCAGCTGGCCTTGCGGCAGCACCATGTGGCCGCCGATCCTTGCCTGAAGCTGCGCTCGGCACGCCAGCCGCAGCGCCTGCCCAAGACCATGTCCGAAGCTCAGGTGGAGGCGCTGCTGGCAGCGCCCGATGTCTCCACGCCGCTGGGTCTGCGCGATCGCGCCATGATCGAACTGATGTATGCCAGCGGTTTGCGGGTGTCGGAACTGGTGAGCTTGAAGAGCATCGAGGTCGGCATGAATGAGGGCGTCTTGCGCGTGACCGGCAAGGGCAGCAAGACGCGCCTGGTGCCGTTCGGTGAGGAAGCGGGAGCGTGGATGGCGCGTTATCTGGCCGAGGCGCGCAGCCAGATCCTGCAGGGGCAGATCGATGATGCGCTCTTCGTCACCGCCCGCGGCGGGCCGATGACGCGCCAGATGTTCTGGACGCTCATCAAGAAATACGCGCTCCAGGCCGGCATCACCGTCCGTCTGTCGCCGCACACCTTGCGCCATGCCTTTGCCACGCACCTGCTCAACCATGGCGCCGACCTGCGCGTGGTGCAGCTGCTGCTGGGCCATGCCGACATCTCGACCACCCAGATCTACACGCATGTAGCGCGCGAACGCTTGAAGCAACTGCATGCCGCACATCACCCCCGCGGCTGATCTTGCGGCATAATGTGCGCCCATGACGGCCCAACCGGCCTGTGCGCCGGTCAGCCTGCCGTCAGGAAGACACCGATGAGCGCCAAGAAAGAACACATCTCCGAAACCCCCGCCACGCAATTCCTGCGCAAGCAGGGCGTGGTCTTCACCGAGCATCCCTACGATTACGAGGAGCACGGCGGCACCTCGGTGTCCTCGCGCGAACTGGGCGTGGACGAGCATGCGGTCATCAAGACCCTGGTGATGCAGGACGAGGCCGCCAAGCCGCTGCTGGTGCTCATGCACGGCGACTGCAAGGTCTCCACCAAGAACCTGGCGCGCCAGATTGGCTGCAAGTCGGTCGAGCCGTGCAAGCCGGAAGTGGCCAACCGCCACTCGGGTTTCCTGATCGGCGGCACCTCGCCCTTCGGCACGCGCAAGACCATGCCGGTTTATGTGGAGTCGACCATCCTCGAACTCGACAAGATCTACATCAACGGCGGACGCCGGGGATTTCTGGTCGGCATCGATCCGGCCGTGATCCTGAAGGTGCTGCCGGCCAAGGCGGTGCAGTGTGCACTGGCCGACGCAGCCTGAGCCTGTGCGACCTGCCCGCCACCCCCGAATGACAGAGACAACAGAAAGCCCCTCCTCATGTACAACATCCTCTTTGCCCTCGCGGCCTACCTGATCGGTTCGCTGTCCTTTGCGGTGCTGGTCTCCAAGCTGTTTGGCCTGTCCGACCCGCGCACCTATGGTTCGAAGAATCCGGGCGCGACCAATGTTCTGCGCAGCGGCAACAAGAAGGCGGCTGCGCTGACCCTGCTGGGTGACGGTTTCAAGGGTTGGCTGGCAGTGTGGCTGGCACAGAAGTTCGGTCCGCAGTTTGGCGTGGACGATACCGGCATTGCGCTGGTGACTCTGGCCGTCTTCCTGGGCCATCTGTGGCCGGTGTTCTTCCGCTTTGTCGGCGGCAAGGGCGTGGCGACCGCACTGGGCATCCTGCTGGCGCTGGATCCGTGGCTGGGCCTGGCGACGCTGGCGACCTGGCTGGCGGTGGCCTTCGCCTTCCGCTATTCGTCGCTGGCGGCGCTGGTGGCAGCGCTGTTTGCGCCGTTCTACTACGGCCTGTTGTTCGGTACTACCGATGGCATTCTGCTGGCCGTGGTGGCCATGGCGGCCCTGCTGATCTATCGCCATCGCAAGAACATCGGCAACCTGCTGGCGGGCAAGGAAAGCCGCATTGGCGACAAGAAGAAGGCTGCCAAGTAAGGCCAGGCAAGGCCAGGCAAGCCTGCCGATTGGATTGGAAAGAAGGGCCGCAATTTGCATTGCGGCCCTTTTTGCTTATATCGTTTAAATAATTTACGTGATTCAGGCAGTAGTGGTGTCTTCCTGTCGCTGCGGCGGCCGCAACTCATCCAGCGGCCAGCGCGGGCGTACGCCAAAACCGTATTCCTTGCGCGCCGCACCCGGCTCCTCACGCAGGCGCATGGCACCGGCGAAGGCGATCATGGCACCGTTGTCGGTGCAGAATTGCAGTTCCGGGTAGAAGACTTCATAACGCCGCTTGGCCGCCGCCGCATCGAGGGCCGCGCGCAGCTGCGCATTGGCACCCACGCCGCCGGCGATGACCAGACGCTTCAGGTTGGTCTGTTTCAGGGCCGTCATGCACTTGGCCACCAGCACGTCCACGATGGCATCGACGAAACCGCGCGCGATGTTGGCCTTGTCCTGTTCGCAGATGTTTGCGCTGTGCTGCTTGACCACGGTGAGTACCGCCGTCTTCAAGCCCGAGAAACTGAAATCGAGATTCTTGGAGTGCAGCATCGGACGCGGCAATTGATAAGCATTCGGATCGCCGAACTCGGCCAGGCGCGAAATCGCCGGCCCGCCCGGATAGCCCAGTCCCAGCAGCTTGGCCGACTTGTCGAAGGCTTCGCCAGCCGCGTCATCCAGAGTTTCACCCAGAAGTTCATAACGCCCCACGCCATCCACGCGCATCAACTGCGTATGCCCGCCCGAGACCAGCAAGGCGATGAAGGGAAAGCGCGGCGGCTTGCTCGCCAGCAGGGGCGAGAGCAGATGACCCTCCAGGTGATGGATGCCCAGCACTGGCTTGTCCAGCGCCAGGCCCAGCGCGCAGGCCACCGACGCACCCACCAGCAGCGCCCCGGCCAGACCCGGCCCCTGGGTGTAGGCGATGGCATCTATGTCAGTGGCGGGCACTCCGGCATCGGCCAGAGTTTGCGTGAGCAGCGGAATGGCGCGGCGGATGTGGTCGCGCGAGGCCAGCTCGGGGACGACACCGCCGTATTCCTGGTGCATGGCAATCTGCGAATGCAGGGCATGCGCCAGCAGACCGCGCTCGGTGTCGTACAGAGCGAGGCCGGTTTCGTCACAGGAAGATTCGACGCCGAGAACTAACATGGGATGCACTCAATGAAGCCGCCGCACCAGCGCAGGAGGACCGTGCGGCAAAGGCGCTATTGTAAAGGAAAGCCGCCGCACGAGCGCTGCAGCTGGGGCATCCGGCGCTTTTGGTGTACCCTTCGCCCATGTCAAACGATGCCCACATTCCTGCTCCGGCTGCGGCCGTCGAGCCTGCCTCCGGCACTGCGCTGCCGTCAGCGCCCCCCTTCGCCGCCGCCCGTTTCATCAAGGAAATCGGACGCGGCAAGGACGGTGCCCGCAGTCTCTCGCGCGAGGATGCGCAATTGCTGTACGCCGCCATGCTCGAGGGGCGCGTCAGCGATCTCGAACTCGGCGGCATCCTCTTGTCCATGCGCATCAAGGGCGAGTCGGTCGACGAGATCGCCGGCTTCCTGGCCGCCGCCGAGGCTTCTTTCACACCCTTGCGTGCGCCGGCAGGGCCCTATGCACCGGTGGTGCTGCCCAGCTACAACGGCTCGCGCAAGATGGCCAACCTGACCCCGTTGCTGTGCCTGCTGCTGGTGCGTCGCGGCGTGCCGGTGCTCATGCACGGGGTCACGCAGGACCCGCAGCGCGTGACCAGCGCCGAGATCTTTACCGCCCTGGGCGTGCCTCATGCGGCGTCGGCGGCCGAGGCCGAAGCCCGCATGGCCGCCAGGCTGCCGGCCTTCATCCCGATCGCTGCCCTGGCGCCCGCGGTGGCCCGCCTGCTGGACCTGCGTCGCATCCTGGGGGTACGCAATTCCACCCACACACTGGTCAAGATCATGCAGCCGTTCGCGCAGCCCGCATTGCGTCTGACGTCGTACACCCATCCGGAATATCTGGAGATGCTGACCGACTACTTCAGTCATGCCGCCCCGCATGATCGCGGCGATGCCTTCCTGATGCGCGGTACCGAAGGCGAGACCGTGGCCAATGCGCGGCGGGCCCAGCGCATCGACTGGTTCAGTCGCGGCATGCGCACGGTGCTGGTGGAGAAACAGAGCGTGGCCGAGGAGCTGCCGGATCTGCCCGATGGACAGGACGCCGCTGCGACCGCAGCCTGGATCATGGAGGTGCTGGAAGACCGCCGTCCGGTCCCGCAGGCCATCGCCGAGCAGGTCGATCACTGTGTCGACGTGGCCGCGCGCGTGGGAGGCAACCTGCCTGCCGCGTGAACGATGTGCCACAGAGAATCCCGTGAGGCGGGAAGCTGACACGTTCACAGGATGCGCGCGCAAGCGCAGTGGCTTGGGACCGATCCTGCACAGGCCGGCGATAAGAAAACAACGCGAAGAAGCAGGATCCCAGGGGGGGGCGGGATCGTGATTCGGAGAGGTGGGAAACTGGGAGAAAACGTCAGGAAATCATGCAGCCGACGCTACGCACGAGCGTGAAAGCGTGAGATCGTCTTCAGGTGCGTGATCGACGACGCGGGGTGGTCTTGGCGGCCGGAATGATCTTCTCGGCCGCCTGGATAGCAAGCTGGGAGAAGGCGAAGATCACTTCCTTGACGATCTTGCGCTGCGGCGCGGGCAGATTGATGAACGCCTCGAAGGCTTCGCGTTCGCGGTAGCCGATGGCTTCTTCCCAGCGGGCGCGACGCTTGTCGATGCGCTTGCTGAGTTCTTCGCCGAAGCGCAGATGCTGTGGCGTGACAATGAGCCACTCGGCCAGGGTTTCCAGCTTGTCCTGCTTGGGCATTGACTCCCCCAGCAGCCAGCGGCGTACCCCATGCAGGGTCATTGGCTTGCCCCAGTAACGCAGATTGAATTCCCTTTCCAGAACGGCGGGCTTGGGTTCGTATCCAGCTTTTTCCATCGCTGCGCGCAGGCGCTTGGCGAATTTTTGATTGGCGGTTTCCATGATTTCGAAGGTACTTTGAGGTAGCGCTTTCCGGGGTACGTTTGCTTCCGAGGTGAGTTACGCCGCAAACGTGATTTATACTCACTGCCTTGAACGCCTGCGCCATCGCTCCGGCAACGGGCCGCACGCCACCCCGCCGAAGCAGTTCCGGCAAGCATTTCCGGCCGATGGGAAAGCGTCCATGTGCAAGTCTCCACAGCGATCTTTGGTGCAGTGTGCAGTCGCATTTGGCACGGTGCGCCGTGCACAGATGTCAGGTCATCAGGCCACTGCAAGTACGTCGTGGAGAGTGCGTTGCAGGGTCGGCCGGGTGCATCGCATGCTTGACGCAGGAGGGACGATGCCGGTCTTGTGATGTCTGCATTGTCGGTCCAGATGTCTTGCGTGTGCATCGGGCGGGCGCAAATTTTTAAGGTTTGTGTCCGCCGCGAGACACGCGCCGTGGTACGCGATGCGGGCTTTACGATCTGGCGCGGCGCGGCATTTCGCGCCCGAAGCGCGCTAGAATAGCGGGACAGAGAAAAGGGGAACCGGGCATCCGGTGAATGAATAGCCGATATCTTTCCCATTCCACGGGGATGGAATTTTGTTAGATAATTCGGCCCATCCTTTTTGGGGGGCAGCAAGGTCCGAAAACTTTCCGGACAGTCACACGAGCAGCAAGCTGGTTGCAACTAATCGAACAAATCAAAGAAGTCAGCAGCATCCTTGTGGTACGTTTTTGTTACGTAACTTTTTGATGTTCCCGCAATGACGCCTGTGGCGTCGCGTCAGTGGCATGGTTTCCTGCCGCACGCGATGCGGCCAGCCCCATTGCGGGATGGAACGCGGCGACCCGTGGAGATGCCACGGCGATCGACTGACGTCCTGCAGCCCGCTACGCCATGTCGGCAGCGTGGGTGCGCCGGGACGGAACGGCCGCGATACCGAGCAGGCGTGCTGTCCTGCGGGCTCCCAGCGATCGCCCGCGTGGAAGGTGCGCACCCGAGCCAGGTCCGACGATGTCAGCTTCCTTTCATTTCCTGCTGTTGGCCTTCGCCTTGCTGGTCGCCAGCCTGTCGTCCTATGCGGCCTTGGAGGTCTCCGAGCGCATCGTGCTGCAGGAAGCCCAGCGCCGCCGGCTATGGCTCTCGGTAGGGGCGGTCGTGTTCGGCATGGGCGTGTGGGGCGCCATGCTGCTGACCGTGGCCTCGCTGGACACCCCCGTGCGCATTGGTTTCGATGCGCGCATGGTGGTGCTGGCCCTGTTGCTGTGCCTGGCCAGCGCCTTTTACCTGATGCACCTGACGGGCATGCGGCGCCCCCATTCCACCCGGCTGGTGATCGGCGGGCTGGCCATCGGCGCAGCCTTCAATGCCGCCTTCCACATTGCGCTGCGTTCCATGACGCTGGTGCCGCCCGTGCTGTACGACACGCACCTGCTGATCCTGGCGCTGGTGGTATCGGAGGTGCTGGCGGTGTTCATCGTCACGCTCTTTTCGGCCAGCAACGGACGCAAGCCCATGACCGGTTCACTCAACTCGCAGCAGGCTCGTCGCGTGCTGGCCGCCCTGCTGGTGGGTGCCGGAGTGGTGTCGGCGGCGGTGGCCGGGCTGCGTGCACTGCGCATCGACCCGCAGACGCAGAGCCTGGCCGGAGAAGGCATCACGCGTGAGCATCTGGTCAATGGCCTGGTGTTCCTGGCCTTCCTGGCCATGGCGCTGGCGCTGGTGGTCAGCGGCGTGCAGCGCAACCAGGTCTTGAAGAAGATCGTCGGTCGCACCAATGACAAGCTGCTGCACTTTGCCACCCATGATGTACTCACCGGCCTGCCCAACCGGGCTTTGCTGGCGGACCGCATCCAGCATGCGGTAGAGGTGGCGCGCCGCAATGGCAGGCCGTTCGCGGTGCTGTTCATGGATCTCGATGGCTTCAAGGCCATCAACGATTCGCTCGGCCATGCCGTCGGGGATGGCCTGCTGGTGGCCGTGGCGCAACGTATCCGCGCCTGCATCCGGGGCGAGGACATGGTGGCGCGCATTGGTGGCGACGAGTTCGTGGTGGTGATGAGCAATCTCTCCACGCCCGAGGTGGTGGAGCAATTGTCGGAAAACATCCTGGCCGTATTGCGCCAGGATTTCCAGATCGAGGACGCGACCCTGCGCGTGACCTCCAGCATCGGCATTGCCGTCTATCCCAACAGTGGGGAGTCGGTCGATACCCTGATGAAGAACGCTGACGCCGCCATGTACGAGGCCAAGCAGAGCGGTCGCAATACCTATCGCTTCTTCGAACCAGCCATGCACGCCAGTGCCATGCGCCATCTGCAGGTGCGGCAGGCACTGCAGCAGGCCATCGACGGCCAGCAGTTCCGCCTGCATTTCCAGCCCAAATATCGTGGCGCCGGCAAGGAACTGACCGGGCTGGAAGCCCTGCTGCGCTGGCATCATCCTGAACTGGGCGAGATGGCGCCGTCCGAATTCATTCCCATCGCCGAGCGTTCGGGCCAGATCCTCAGCATCGGCGACTGGGTGCTGCAGGCGGTGTGCAGGCAGATCGCCTGCTGGGATGCGGCCGGGATGAAGCCGGTCAAGGTGGCCATGAACCTGTCGCCGCTGCAGATGCGCAGCGATCTGGTGGACAGCATCGTCGAGGTGGTCAGCGCAGCCGGCATCGCGCCGCAGCGGCTCATGTTCGAGATCACGGAAACGGCCGCCATGAAGGATGTGGAGCGCACCACGCGGGTGGTGCGCGAGCTGCAGTCACTGGGCTTCGACATTGCCATCGATGACTTCGGCACCGGCTATTCCAGCCTGGCCTATCTGGCGCAGTTCCACTGCCGGCAGGTCAAGATCGACCGTTTCTTTACCTCGCGCCTGGACCTGGAGGACCACTCCGGACGCGCCATCGTGGCCGCCATCATCGCGCTGGCACATGCCCTGCAGATGGAAGTGGTGGCCGAAGGGGTGGAGACCGAAGGGCAGTTGCGCGAACTGCAGCTGCTGCATTGTGATCAGGTGCAGGGCTTCCTGCTGGGGCGACCGGATGAGCCCTTGAGCGTGCCCGGACTGGTCAATGCCAGCAATGACGATCTGTTTGCGGCCGGCAGCGTGATCAAACGCTGAGTTCGCCGCGTTGCGCGCGGCGCTGTATGACCCGCAGATAGGCCAGCAGTCCTGCACCCACCAGGCCGAGACTGACACTGTTGGCCAGCCAGAATCCGGCCGGACCGCGCAGGGCCGACGGTGTCACGCCCAGCGGATCGAGTCCCAGCAGATAACCGCCGCCCAGACCCACCCCCCACAGCGTGACCGCGTAGATGACGGTGGGCACCACCGCCACCTTGTAGGCACGCAGCACGAAGGCCGTGGTCACCTGCATGGAGTCGAACAGCTGGTAGAAGGCGATGTAGAGGAACAGCGGCAGTGCTGCACTGACGATGACCGGGTCCGGCGTATAGGCGCGAATGATATGCCCCCGCAGGAACCAGACGATCACGCCGATGACCACCGACAGCGACACCGCCAGGCGTATGCCGGCACGGCCGATCTTTCTGGCCTCAGGCATGTTGCCGCCGCCGATGGCTTGCGCCACCAGCGTGCCGGTGGCGCTGGCAATGGACAGCGGCAGCATGTAGAGCACCGTGCCGACATTGGCCGTGATCTGATGTCCGGCCACCGGTACTGCACCGAGGCGCGCGATGAACACCGCCATCAAGGTGAAGGCGGTGACCTCGATGAAATAGGACATGCCGATCGGAATGCCCAGTCGCAGCAGGGTGCGCTGGCTTTTCCAGGAGGGCGCGACGAAACCGCTGCCAAACAGCTTGAGCGGACGATACAGGGGCAGGCGGGCGACCAGCATCCAGGCCGCGATCATCATCAGCCAGGCGATGAGGGTGGTGGCGATGGCGCAGCCTGGGCCGCCGAAGGCCGGCAGTCCCAGGCCGCCGAAGATGAGCAGGGCATTGAGCGGGAGCTTCAGCAGCAGTCCGCCCAGTTGCAGGGCCATCACCATCTTGGGCCGGGCCAGTGCCGTATTGAGCGAGGAATAGACGCGGAAGAACAGCGTGGCCGGCAGCGCCAGCGCTTCGATGCGCAGGTACAGCGTGGCCTTTTCCACCAGTTCCGGCGAAGCCTTGGCCAGCGCCAGGAAGAGCGGCGAGAACATCAGGATCAGGGAGCCCACGATGGACAGCAGTACGGCCAGCCACAGGCCCTGCTTGACCTCGTGGCCGATCTCGCCCGTGCGACCGGCGCCGAAGAGCTGGCCGATGGTGGGCTGCAGCGCCTGCAATACGCCCGACAGGCCGACGAAGACGCTCACGTAGATCGACACGCCCAGTGCCAGCGCGCCCAGGTCCAGGGCCGAAAAGCGCGAGACCATGGCGGTATCGATGACGCCATTGGCGATGATGGCCAGCTGCCCGATCAGCAGTGGCCAGGCCAGCCGCGCGATGCGGCCGACGTGATGGCGGGAGGAGAGGGCGGGCAGTTCAGTGGTCACGCGGCGATGGTCCCCGATCAGCGACCGGCGCGGCGATACAGGCGGAAGCGCTCGTCGCGGTCGGAGGGCCGGCGGCCTTCCCAGAGCATGCGCCAGTTGCCAGGGTACTGGCGCAGCATGAGCGAGGCATCCTGGTTGCTGATGTCATCCTGCAGCAGCAGGTAGTCGCAGCTCTGGTCGCGCTCGTCGGCAAAGCGCACGTTGCCGAAGTAGGCGAAGGAAGCGCGCTGGGCCGGACCGACATTGGTCTGTACGCATTGCTTGACCGAGCCCAGTTTCGATTCGATCTGTTCGGCCACGCCTGCATAGCTCTTGCCATAGTTGACCCAGGGCAGCCACAGCGTCATCAGCAGTACCCAGCACAGGATCACGCCGCCCGAGGACAGCACGACCGCGCGCCACAGTACCGAAGGACGGCGCGAGATGCGCCAGTGCACCACGACGATCCAGGCGATAGTGGCGGCCACGGCTATGGCCAGGGAAATCCAGGTGAAGCCGGGTTTGAAGCCGGGGGCCAGCTTGTAGGCATTGCGGGCGATCTGCGCCGGCCAGCCGGTTTCCTTGGCGATCCAGCCGATCCAGATGAAGGCGGCCGAGGTGGTCAGCGTCATCACCGAGAACCAGTCCACCGCATTGATGGCGCCGCGCTTCATGGTCGGCAGGCCGAAGGCGGCCAGGATCGCCAGTGCCGGCAGCAGCGGCAGCAGCATGCCTTCTTCACGATGCACGTTGATGAGCACCAGCAGCGTGATGGGGATCAGGAAGGCCAATGGCAAGGCGATGTGCAGCGAACCCAGCTGACGTCGCCAGGCGTACAGCGCCCAGCCGGCGAAAGGCCAGGCGGGCCAGGCGAACCAGACGCCGTACTTGCCGAGGAAGGCCAGGGTGGACAGCGTCGGACGATTGAGCTGGTAGATGTTCCAGCTCATCCACAGTTCGAACTGGCTGGCCGCTTCGGCCGGGATAAGGTGCTGCAAGGCCACCACCCATGCCGCGCTGATGAGCAGGGCCAGCGGCAGTGCCAGCAACAGCAAGCGGCTCATGGCGCGGCCGTCCTTGCGCAGGAGCGCCAGCAGCACCAGCGCGATGAGCACCCCAGCCGGCAGCAGCCAGCCATAGGTCAGCACCAGCATGCCCAGCGCCAGGCCCAGCCACATGCCGTGACGCCACTTGCCGGCATCGAACACACGCGCCGCGCCGAACATGGCATAGGCCACCAGCGCGATCTGCAGGGTCTTGGGACTGGTCTCGTGGCTGTGCAGCAGCAGGCCGAGGAAACCGAGATAGATCAGGAAGGCGCCATCGGCCAGGGTACGGCCGAAGTCCTTGGGCTCGGGCTGGCCGCCGAAGGCCAGCTTCAAGGGCTGTGCTTCGGCGCGGCGACCCAGCAGGTAGGTGGTGTACCAGATCGACATGGAGCCGACCAGGAAGCAGCCCACCACCGAGATGCGTGCGGCCAGCGGGTCGCCCAGCAGCCAGCCGAAGAGTTTGATGCAGATTGCACCAAACCAGTAGGCTAGCGGGCTTTCGGCCGGCAGCGGCAGGCCGGCCACGTTGGGGGTGAGCCAGTCGGTCAGCGTGCCGTGGGCCATGGTCCACATGATGCCGAAGCTGGTGGCGTCCTCGTTCTTCCACGGATCGCGGCCGATCAGGCCGGGCAGGATGTAGAGGAGGGCAAGCGCAAGCAGGACCATGCGCGGAAGCGCATTGGTCGCGGCGGCGGGAAGACGGACTGGCTTCATCAAGATCTTGTTGCTCTTGTTCTGTGCTGCGTGTTGGGTGATGCGCTGGCCGGAGGGCCTGGGCCGCGCGGTCGCCGTTGTGTTCGGCGGCTGGTGTTTTTTTAGCAGGCCCTATTGTGCAGGAAAACCCGGTAAAAAGTTGTTTCTGTCTGCTACATCGTGGTGCAGGCGCGGCCTGGGCACCACGGAAGATCCAAACAAAAAAGGCAGCCGGAGCTGCCTTTTTTGAGGGAAGTACAGATTACGCCTTCGAGACTGCAGTCTTCGAACCGACGGAACCGAACTTCTGGCGGAACTTCTCGACGCGGCCAGCGGTGTCGACGATCTTGTGCTTGCCGGTGTAGAACGGGTGCGATTCGGAGGACACTTCGATCTTCACCAGGGGATATTGCTTGCCTTCGAACTCGGCGGTTTCGCGGGTGCCGATGGTCGAGCGGGTGATGAACTTGAAGTCGTTCGACATGTCGTGGAACAGGACTTCGCGGTAATCCGGGTGGATGCCTTCTTTCATGATTGCCTCAAGAGTAGTTTGGTAGCCAATCGCCACTTCGTCGGTCGCCCTGCTTCTTGACCCGATTGATGATCACTTGCCGGTTTGGAAAAGTCCGAAATTATACAGTGGAATCAGGGGCTTGGGTCAAGGCGGGCAAGCGCTCGGGCCGGTGCGGCGTGGTATTTCAGATGAAAACGCGCCCCGCTTGTTTCCCATCGGGCAATGAAAAACGGCATGTCCGGTGAGGGACATGCCGTTTTCCGAACCTGCCAGGGACTTAGTTGCTTTGATGAACTTAGTTGCCCCGGCGCATCATGTCGAAGAACTCGGCGTTGTTCTTGGTGGACTTCATCTTGTCGAGGATGAATTCCATCGCCTCGATTTCATCCATGTCGTACATGAGCTTGCGCAGCACCCAGATCTTTTGCAGCTGGTCCGGCTTGATCAACAGCTCTTCGCGGCGGGTACCGGACTTGGAGAGGTTGATGGCGGGGTAGACACGCTTCTCGGCCAGGCGACGCTCCAGGTGCACTTCCATGTTGCCGGTGCCCTTGAATTCTTCGTAGATCACGTCATCCATGCGCGAACCGGTTTCGATCAGGGCGGTGGCGATGATGGTCAGCGAGCCGCCTTCTTCGACGTTACGGGCCGCGCCGAAGAAACGCTTCGGGCGTTGCAGCGCGTTGGCATCCACACCGCCGGTGAGCACCTTGCCGGAGGCCGGGATCACGGTGTTGTAGGCGCGTGCCAGACGGGTGATCGAGTCCAGCAGGATGACCACGTCCTTCTTCATTTCCACCAGGCGCTTGGCCTTTTCCAGCACCATTTCGGCGACCTGCACGTGACGCGTGGCCGGTTCGTCGAAGGTGGAGGCGACCACTTCGCCGCGCACCGAGCGCTGCATTTCGGTCACTTCTTCCGGACGTTCGTCGATCAACAGCACGATCATCACGGTGTCCGGATGATTGGTGGTGATGGCGTGGGCGATGTGTTGCAGCATCACCGACTTGCCCGACTTGGGCGAGGCCACCAGCAGGCCGCGCTGGCCGCGGCCGACCGGGGCGATCAGGTCGATGATGCGGCCGGTGATGTTTTCCTCGCCGCGCATGTCGCGCTCCAGCTGCAAGAGCTTGTTGGGGTGCAGGGGCGTGAGGTTTTCAAACAGGATGCGGTGCTTGGAGGCTTCCGGCGGTTCGCCGTTGACCTTGTCGACCTTGACCAGGGCGAAATAGCGCTCGCCATCCTTGGGCGTGCGCACTTCACCTTCGATGGAGTCGCCGGTGTGCAGATTGAAACGGCGGATCTGCGAAGGCGAGATGTAGATGTCGTCGGTGGACGCCATGTAGCTGGCGTCGGGCGAGCGCAGGAAGCCGAAGCCGTCAGGCAACACTTCGAGGGCGCCATCGCCAAAAATCTGTTCTCCTGATTTTGCGCGCTTCTTCAGGATGGCAAACATCAGCTCCTGTTTGCGCAGGCGCGCAGCATTCTCGATGTCCAGGCTGATGGCCATTTCCAGCAAGGCAGAGACGTGCATCGCTTTTAGTTCTGATAAGTGCATATGAGTGTCCCGGGACGGGATAAGTAAAGGTGGGGGAGGGAATTGCGTGGTGTGGATCTAGGATAAAGCCTGGCGTCCTGTGCCGGGCGGACGGCAGCGCGAGCGCGCCGCCGTCGGATGTTACATCAGAATCAGATGTTGCTGTCGATGAACGAGACCAGCTGACCCTTGGCCAGTGCGCCGACCTTCTGGGCAGCGGCTGCGCCGTTCTTGAACAGGATCAGGGTCGGGATGCCGCGAATGCCGAACTTGGCCGGGATGGCCTGGTTGGAATCCACGTCCAGCTTGGCGATCTGCAGCTTGCCGTCGTATTCCTTGGCGACTTCTTCCAGGATCGGGGCGATGGCCTTGCAGGGACCGCACCATTCGGCCCAGAAATCAACCAGCACGGGCTTGTCGGACTTCAGCACATCGGCTTCGAAGGAGGCGTCAGTAATATGTTTGATATGTTCGCTCATGGCATTTCCTCGAGATGAGGCAGTGGTGTAATTAGTCAATCAGCGCCGTGGACACATACCATCAGGCCTGGCGTGAGCCATCAACGCTTCCGGAGTTGCTAGGTCTACGTGGAGTCGTTGCGCGCCGATTCAAGTTGTAATTGAAGCGCGGCAGAGGTAAGCGGCGGGGTACAGGGGCAATCATAACCCATTTTCAGGGAAAGTGTAGACGCGCAGGCCAGGGCTTGTTGTCACCCGTCCTCATTGCGACTGCTTCGGCGCCAACCGAGTACCGGCGCGGCTTTGCCCGCAGGCACCGAGCCCGGCGCAAGGGCCGCTCCGGGGCTGGCTGGCATACAATGCGCAACAGCGGCTGCGCGCGGGCGATTGAAAAAATCTGTTGGAGCAAGAGAAAAATACAATGGCCGTGCTGGCCATCCCTGCTCTTGTGCCACCTCTCGTGGCGCCTTGGCAGGGCGTCCGCGCTATCCTCACCAGCCCTCACCGAATCCAGAGAACAGAGAACAGAGAACGCATGCTGCTTGCTACCGTACCGATCCCGCCCACTCCCGATTTCTGGCAACAGGCCGTGCGTGCGCTGCTGCGCGAGGGCCAGCCGCTGGGCCAGGCGTTGCAGGCCCAGACAGCCGGAACGCTGGATTTCTCGGGCGTGCAGTTGATGGTGCCGGCGTTTTCCCACGCCCAGAATTTCAAGGCGGCCCTGGCCCGCGAACTACGTCGTCCCTATATCGCCCCGCGCATCAATACGCTCTCGGGCCTGTTGGCGATGCAGCCGCCGGGCGAGCGTACGCCGCCCTCCGAGAGCGAGCGACTCATGCAGCTCTACGCGCAATTGCGCGAGCATGGCTGGCTCAAGAAAATGTTTTCCGCCCGTCGCAACGCCGATCTGCTGCCGCTGGCGCATACGCTGCTGTCCCTGTCCGATGAGCTGACCCTGGCATTGCTGCCGGAGATCCGCGCCAATGCCGATGGCGAAGATGCCGCCGTGGGCCGCTGGACCCAGGCCTTGGCGCAATTGCTGGAACCGCTGGCGCCTTCGGCGCACGGCATGCTCTCCGATGAAGCGGCGCTGGTGTGGCAGGTCTGGAAGACCCAGCTCGATGCCCAGGACCGCATCGTGCAGCGCTTCGACGCGATGCTGGCCCTGGCCGAGCAGGCCAGCCTGCCACTGGTATGGGTCAGCCCGACCGAGCCGGAGCCGCTGGATGCGGCCTTCCTCGCAGCCTATGCGCAGCGCCAGCCGGTGCGCATCGTCACGCTGGACTGGCGTCGCGCAGCCATCGCACCACGGCATCCCTTGTATCTGTCGGCCTGGGAAGAACTGGTGCAGGACGATGACACCATCGCGCCGGAGCCCGGCGCGCCCGCCGTGGCCACTGCTCCGTCCATCGCGCTACCGCGACTGTGCCCCGCCGCGGACCTGGAGAACGCCGCCGTGCAAAGCGCACAGATCGTGTTGCGCTGGCTGCAGCAGGGCAAGACCGACATCGCCATCGTGGCCCAGGATCGCGTCACCGCACGTCGCCTGCGCGCCCTGCTGGAGCGCGCCGAAGTGTCCGTGGCCGACGAGACCGGCTGGAAACTCTCCACCACCCGCGCCGCTGCCGCCCTGGCGGCCTGGAACGACCTGGTCTCGGCCCGGGGCGAAACCAATGCACTGCTGGACTTGCTGAAATCGCCCTTCGTCTTCCCCGACGATGCCGACCGCACCGACCGCGTCATGCGCATCGAGGCGCGCCTGCGCCGTACCAATATCGCCGGTGACTGGCAGGCGCTGCAATCGGCCTTCGCCGAGACAGGGCGTGAGGATGAGCTGGCCTGCATCATGACGCTGGCCAGGCAGGCCGCGCGCTTCGGTGGTCGCAAGACGCTGGCGCAATGGTGCGAGACGCAACGCGGCCTGTGCCAGGCGCTGGGCATGGACGCCGCGCTGCGCGCCGATGGCGCGGGGGAGCAATGCCTGCTGATGCTCGACGAGATCGCCGCCGAGCAAGGTGGCCTGAGCGATACGTTCAGCTTCGCCGAATGGCGCGCGCTGCTCAACCTGCGCCTGGATGCCACTTCCTTCATGCCGCCGATCAAGGACCGGCGCGTCGTGATGCTGCCGCTGAACGGCGCGCGGCTGCGGCGTTTCGAGGCGGTACTGGTGATCGGTGCCGATGCCGCGCATTTACCTTCACCTCCGCAGGAAACCCTGTTCTTCTCCAATGCCGTACGGCGCGAGCTGAACTTGGCCACGCGGGCCACGCGCCAGCGTCAGCAATTGCGCGATCTCACCGAATTGCTGTGCGTGAATCCGGAGGTGGTGCTGTGCTGGCAGACTCATCAGGAGGGCGAACCCAATCCGGTCAGCCCGTGGATCCAGCGCCTCGAACTGAAGCTGGCGCAGCAGGGTGCCGCGGCACTGGAACGCGTGACGCTGCCGCCACCGGTGAAGCCATTGCGTGCCGTAGTCTCATCCATGCCCATGCCGAGCGCACCGGATCTGTTGCCGACGTCCTTGTCGGCCAGCGGCTTCGGCAGTTTTCTGGCGTGCCCCTATCAATTCTTCGCGCAACGCATGCTGCGCGTGGCGGTGATGGATGAGTTGTCGGACATGCCCGAGAAGCGCGACTACGGCAGCTGGCTGCACGAAATTCTTTATCGTTATCACGCCCACCTGCGCGATAACGCCACCCCGCTGCCAGCCCGCGCGCCGCTGCTGGCGCAGTTTTCCGAGGAGGTGTTTCAGCGCGAGATGCAACGCCATCCGGCGGCGCTGGCCTTCCATGCGCGCTGGCAGAAGGTGATGCCGGCCTATCTCCTGTGGGCCAATGAGCGCGAAGCCGAGGGCTGGCATTTTGCCTTCGGTGAAGAAGCGCAATCACACGCCCTGCAGTGGGAAGACGGCGGTATCGAATTGGTCGGGCGCCTCGACCGTGTGGATCGCAATGCCGATGGCGAGCGCGCCGTGCTCGACTACAAGACCCGTCCCGTCGGCCAGCTCCGGCAGAAGGTCAAGGAAGAGGACGACCATCAGCTGGCCTTCTACGGCCTGCTCGCCGGTGGCAGAGTGGAACACGCACACTACGTCGCCCTTGAACTCGGCCCCGACAAGAAAACCGGCGATGCCGCCGCCCCTGATTTCGTACGCCAACAGAAGATGCTCCAGCAACAGATCACCACCACCATGCACGCCGTCGCCCACGGCGCAGCCCTGCCGGCCAACGGCATCGAATCGGTCTGCCAGTATTGCGAGATGCGTGGCCTGTGCCGCAAGGGAGCGTGGCTGTGAGCGCCGCCGACAAGCAAGCCGCCGCCTACGAGGTCAATGGTCAGGCGGTGGAGGCTGCCGTCTTCACGCGCGCAGCCTGCGATCCGCGCCATTCGGTCGTGGTGGAAGCCTGCGCCGGCAGCGGCAAGACCTGGCTGCTGGTGGCGCGCATGTTGCGCTTGCTGCTCTCCGGTGCGCAGGCGCCGGAACTGCTGGCCATCACCTTCACCCGCAAGGCCGCCCAGGAAATGCGCGAGCGCCTGCTCGAACTGCTCCATGAACTGGCCCTGGCCGATGACACGCAGGCCGCTACCCTGTTGCGCGAGCGCGGCGTGGCCGAACCCGATCTGCCGCGGCTGCTGCCGATCGCGCGTGGACTCTACGAGCGCATCCTCGCCTCAGAACAGAGCCTGTCCATCGACACCTTCCACAGCTGGTTCGCGCGTTTGTTGCAGATTGCACCTTTGGCCTCGGGGGTGCCCCACGGCTATACCCTGACCGAAAAGAATGGCGAACTGCTGGACGAAGCCTACCGTCGCTTCATGCAGCAGTTGCGCGATCCCGAGGGCGCCCCCATCAAGGCGGCGTTGCTGGAACTCTATGAACTGGCCGGCGATTTCAATGCACGCCAGTTGCTCGATGCCTTCATCGACAAGCGTGCCGAATGGTGGGCCGCTACCCAGGACGACGGTGAAGAGGGGGAGGACGGCGCTGCGATACCTGCCCCCCTGCGCTGGCTGGAAGCCCTGTGCGGCGACGATGCGCAGCGTGATGCGCGCCTGTCGCTGTGGGATGATCCCGCGCTGGTAGCGCGCGCCAGCCAGATCGCCCTCCTGCTGGGGCAGGGCGGCAAGCCCAACAAGGACCGTGCGGTGGCCATCGAATCGGCCTTGACGGCGGGTGCCGCGCTGGACAACTTCGATGCGCTCTGCAACCAGTTCGTCGACGACAAGGACAAGCCGCGCAAGAACGGCAAGGCCAAGTCCCTGCTGGCCGCACTGGCGCAGCACTTCGGCACCGGCGAGGAGGCTGCGCTGACGGCCTTTGAAGAGGAGTTCAATGCAGTTGGCAACGAACTGTGCAAGTTGCAGGGACGCAGCAAGGAAAAGGCCGTACTGCAACTCAACCGCGCCCTCTTCACGGCAGGCCGCGCCTACCTGGCCTGCTACCAGGAAGTGAAGTCCGAACAGCGCGCGCTGGACTTTGCCGACCTCGAATGGCAGGCCTACCGCCTGCTGCGCAACGAGGCCAGCGCGGCCTATCTGCAGACCCGGCTGGATGCGCGCTACAAGCACATCCTGCTGGATGAATTCCAGGATACCAATCCGCTGCAATGGTGCATCGTGCGCAGCTGGCTGGATGCCTATGGCGATGATGCGGCTCAGCCCAGCGTGTTCGTGGTGGGCGATCCCAAGCAGTCCATCTACCGCTTCCGCCGTGCCGAACCGCGCGTGTTCGTCGCCGCGCGCGAGATGCTGGGGGCGCAGGGCGCAGCCATCCTGCGCGCCAACCAGACGCGCCGCAATGCCTCGGCCGTGGTCGATGTACTGAATCGTTCATTCGTCATGGGTGGCAATCCGCTGTTTGCGCAGCAGACCACGCTGGGCCTTGCCGGGGGCGAGGTGTGGCGGCTTCCGCTGGCGCGTCAGGACGATGATGCAGAAAACGTCAATGCGCCTGAAACCGCCGACGAATCGGCTTCCCACGAGGCCACGGAAAACGCTGAAGACATCATCCCCTGGCGCAATCCGCTGACCACGCCACGCGGTGAGCAAGACGATGCCCGCCGCCTGCTGGAAGGACAGGCGCTGGCGCAGGCCTTGCTCAAAGCCTGTCGCGAAGTGCCGGTGGCCGACGGCCGGGGTACTCGGCCGATGCGCTGGGGCGACATCATGCTGCTGGTGCGCAAGCGTACGCACCTGGCCGCCTATGAGAGCGCCTTGCGCGCCGCCGGGATTCCCTTCATTTCCGACAAGCGCGGCGGCCTGCTCGAATCGCTGGAGATCGCCGACCTGATTGCGCTGCTGACCTTCCTCATCACCCCCAACGATACGCGGGCGCTGGCCCATGTTCTCAAGAGCCCGATCATCGGGGCCGCTGACGATGAGCTGGTGCAGATCGCCCGCCGGGTGGCGCATTCCGAGGGTGGCCACTGGTGGCAGCATCTGCAGGAGATGCAGGATGAAGGCGCGGCTCCGGCCGCCCTGGTGCGCGCCGTGACCCTGCTGCGGCGCTGGCTGCAGGCAGCGCCGCACCTGCCGGTGCATGACCTGCTGGACATGATCCTGCATCAGGGCGAACTGGTGGCGCGCTATGCGCAGCATGCCTCGCCGCTCACGCGCAACCAGACGCTGGGCAATATCGCGGCCTTCGTCGAGTTGTCGCTGAACATGGATGCCGGACGCTATCCCAGCCTGCCCAAGTTCATCGATGCCTTGCGGCTCCTGCAGCGCAGCTCGGGCGGTGATGCGCCCGACGAGGCCAGCGTCGACGCCAGCGCCGATGCGGTGCGCATTCTCACGGTGCACAGCGCCAAGGGGCTGGAAGCGCCGGTGGTGGCCATTCTCGACGCCAATCACAGTGACGGGATGGAAGACAATCTCGGCATCCTCTGCGCCTGGCCGCAAGACCGGGATGCACCGACCCACTTCTCTGCCTTCGGCCGACGCAGCGAGCGCGGCGCTGCGCGCGCCCCGCTGTTTGAGGAAGAGGAAAGCCTGAAGACACAGGAAGACTGGAATCTGCTCTACGTTGCCGTCACGCGCGCCAAGCAGTTGCTGCTGGTCTCAGGCGTGGCCGGCACGCGCGGTGCGGGCGAAGGTGGCGTGGTGGAAGGCAGCTGGTACCAGCGTCTTTTCGCCAGCGATGCGCCGGTGCGCGAGATCAGCGGGGAGGCCGTTCACGGCGCCGATGCCGCCGCCATCGAGGAGCAATTCTCGCTGGCGCTGTTCGATCCCGAACCGGTGCCGATGTCGCTGTTTGGCGCAGCGCAGGACGATGAAGAGGCGCTGCCCGAGGTCGATGCCGATGGCACGCTGGTCAGCACCGAGGCCATCGATGAAGGCGTGGCCCTGCATGCGCTGCTGGAGCGGCTCACGCATGGCAGTGCATGGCCGCTGCAGCTGCCGTCGCCGTCCGCGCTGGTGCGCTGGCTGGGCATCTCTGCGCAGATGGCACAGGTGGTGCATGCGCAGGCGCGCGTGGTGCTGGCGCAGCCGCAGCTGGAGCGCTTCTTCAATCCGGCGTTGCATCACTGGGCACGCAATGAGATGGAGATCGTCGCGCCTGCGGGGGTGATGCGGCTCGACCGCGTGGTCATGTTCGATGACGAAGTCTGGGTGCTCGATTACAAGCGTCGCCTGCTCGACAGCGAACGCGCCGATTATGCCGCGCAGCTGGCCCGTTACCGCAGCGCGCTCATGTCAGTCTTTTCCGACAAGCGAATCAGGTCTGCGCTGATTACCGCCGATGGCGCACTGATGGAACATTGAGGCTCCCCCAACTACATTCATCTTCTCAATGCGCTTCGGATAACTTCCAGAAATTCAATAACTATCAAATCAGGAAATCAAGATTTCCGTTGTAGGTAAAAAAAAGATCATCGCGTAGAGCAAGAGTGATATCTTCTGTGCTCCGAGTTTTCCGGCGGGCGATTTTTTTGGGAAAATCCTCTCTCCGGACTCGGGCCCGATCTCGTCGGGCAGTTCGACAAGCGCATGCCAGGCATGTTGCTCACGCGATCCGCATCGAGCATGTCACCTGATGGCTTGCCAGTGCGGTTCAACACCTAATCGTTACAGGAGGAGATATGGAGTGGGCTCTTCCGTCGTTCACCCTCGCACAGACGCTGCAATGGAATGCCCTGCTGGTATTCGGCGGCCTGCTGCTGTTCGGGCTGATCGCGGGCTATGTAGTTTCCAAGTCCCCATGGGTGCCACGCATCACGGGTTATTTGCTGGTCGGCTTCCTGCTGGGAGAGGGCGGTTTCAATCTGCTCTCCGGTGAAGTCCTCAAGGTCACCAACATCTTTGCCGACATCGCTGTCGCCCTGGTGGTCTATCAGCTGGGTCGCTATGTCGACATCGGCTGGCTGCGTCGCGAAAAATGGCTGATGATCACGGTGGCCGTCTCGGCCGTGCTGTGCTTCGGCTTCGTCAGCATCGCCCTGACCTGGTTCGGGACCGATTCGGTGATGGCGCTCTTGGGTGGCGTGATGGCCATTGCCACCGCACCTGCCGTGGTGCTGGTGGTGTTGCGCGACCTCAAGGCCGAAGGCCAGGTCACGCGGCGTCTGGCGGCCATGACCGCGCTCAACAATTTCGTTGCCGTGCTGGCCGCCTATGCGCTTCTGCCGGTGATTGCGCATGAGGCGGGAACACCTGTCTGGACCTTGATCCAGCACACCCTGTATTCCCTCATCGGCTCGGCCATTCTGGCCTATCTCACCTACTGGCTGATGATGCCGCTGGCGCGCCTGCTGGGTCGCGAGAACAGTTCGCAGTTCGTGCTGGTGATCTCGGTGATCGCACTGGCCATCGGCGTGGCGCATGCACTGCATCTGCCGGTGATGCTGTCCATGCTGATCTTCGCCATCCTCTCCAAGAACCTGGATCGCCAGTTCGATCTGATGGAGCTGGAGTTTGGCGTGGCCAATGAACTGTTCGTGGTGATGCTGTTCGTCACCGTGGGTGCGTCCATGAAGTTGTCGGACCTGAGCCTGTTGGGCTTCTCGGTACTGATCCTGATCGCGGCGCGCTTTCTGGCCATGGGCCTGGGCATCTTCCTGTTCGCCCGCTTTGCGCGCATGAACTGGCGTCAGGCCGGCCTGCTCACGCTGGGTACCTTGCCCATGACGGAAGTGGGCGTGGGCCTGATGCAAACGGTCTCGTCGCTGTATCCGCACACCACGGCCAATGTCTTGCCGCTGCTGGCGGGCAGCATGGTGGTCCTGGAATTCCTGGGACCGGTGGCAACCCAGTTTGCCCTGATCAAATCGGGAGAGAGTGGACGCGAATGAATACCGACACACTGATCCGCAACGAACACGACGACCCTGCCCACCGCGCCCACGTGGCCGGACCGCAGGGCAGCGCCGGCATCCTGCCGTTCGGTTCTTCCACGCCCTTCACCATGGGCATCGAGCTGGAACTGCAACTGGTCAACCGCCGCAACTACAACCTCGCCAGCGATGCGGTCGACCTGCTCAACTGGATCGAGCCGCGCGACCTGCAAAAGCAGATCAAGCTGGAAATGACGCAGGGGATGATCGAGCTGAACTCCGGCATCCATACCCGCGTCGATGAACTGATCGAGGAATTGAAGGGCTTGCGTGCCGCCTTGAACCGGGGCGCGCAGTATCTCAACATCGATGTCTCCGGCGGCGGCGCGCATCCCTTCCAGCACTGGAACGAGCAGCGCATCACGCCCAGCGAGCGCTTCCATCACCTGCACGAGAAATACGGCTACCTGGCCAAGACCTTCACCGTCTTTGGTCAGCACATCCACATCGGTGTGGAGAACGGCGATGATGCGCTGTACCTCACGCATGGCTTCTCGCGTTACGTACCGCACTTCATTGCGCTGTCGGCGGCCTCGCCCTTCTACCAGGGCGCCGATACCAAGTTCGATTCCTCGCGCAGCAACGTGGTGCGCGCGTTCCCGTTGTCGGGCACGGCACCGGTACATACCACCTGGGCCGAGTTCGAGACGTATTACGATGAGTTGCTGCAGATGGGCATCATCGCCAGCATGAAGGACTTTTATTGGGATATCCGTCCCAAGCCCGAGTACGGCACCGTGGAAATCCGCGTCTGCGATACCCCGCTGACCATCGAGCATGCCGCGCATTTGGGCGCGTATGCGCAACTGCTGGCACGCTGGATCCTGAGCGAGCGACCCTTCGTCATCGGCGATGATTTCTATCTGCTGTATCAGTACAACCGCTTCGAGGCCAGCCGCTTCGGGCTCAATGGCCAGCTCGCCCTGCATGGCGCCACGCCATCGCAATCGCGCAAGCTGCCCATCTATGAGCATCTGCTGCAGCAGTTGCAGCTGCTGGAGCCGTATGTGGCCAATGAGGCCGAGCAGCAGACCCTCGCGCGCCTGCGCCGCATCGCACATGATCGCCTGTCCGACGCCAGCTGGCTGCGCCAGATGTTTGCCCAGCGCGGTTCGCTCAATGACATGATGCGCCTGTCTTCGGAATTGTGGATGGGCGTAGAGCCGCCGCCGTATTTCCAGTAAACGATATAAACGATTGCTTAAGATAATATTGCATCAAAGTTGAGGCACCTGGCATTGCGTGTGTTTGCAGAGCGTGCGCAATGATGGGAGGAAGAAGGCGAAGGGCCGGTATCGAAAGATGCCGGTCCTTCGTCTTTGTGGCATCTGGAAACGGCGTTGTGTGCCGGTGCTTGTGTTTTCGGGGCAGGATCGCGGACAATCACGGCTTTGAAGCGACCTCGGGCTGCACCGAGATGCGTGCCGGAGCGAGCATGAGCAAGAACAATCCCAATCATTTTGATGTCGCCATCATCGGCGCCGGTGCGGCCGGCATGATGTGTGCCGCCGTGGCGGGCCAGCGCGGTCGGCGCGTGGTACTGATCGACCACGCCGCCAAGCTGGCCGAGAAGATCCGTATCTCCGGCGGTGGCCGCTGCAATTTCACCAATGTGGGCGCGGGTCCGCAGCATTATCTCTCGCAGAATCCGCATTTCTGTCGCAGCGCCTTGTCGCGTTATACGCCGCAGGATTTCATCGGCCTGGTCAAGCGCCATCGCATCGGTTTTCATGAGAAGCACAAGGGGCAGCTCTTCTGCGATGACTCCGCCGAGGACATCATCGCCATGCTCAAGGCCGAATGCGACGCGGGCAACGTCAGCTGGCGCATGCCCTGCACGGTGCAGGAGGTGGGCAAGACCGGCGAACTGTTCCGCGTGGCCACCAGCGCCGGCGAGATCCAGGCCGCGAGTCTCGTCATTGCCACGGGTGGCCTGTCCATCCCCAAGATCGGTGCGACCGACTTCGCTTATCGCATCGCCCGTCAGTTCGATCTGAAGCTGGTCGAGACCCGTCCGGGCCTGGTGCCGCTGACCTTCGACGGCAAGGCCTGGCAGTCGCTTGTCGAACTGGCCGGCATCGCGCTGGAAGTGGCGGTGGAGACGGGCGTGAAGAAGGAGAACGGGTATTTCCTGGAAGACCTGTTGTTCACCCATCGCGGTTTGTCGGGGCCGGCCATTCTGCAGATTTCCAGTTACTGGAAGCCCGGCACGCCGCTGATGCTGAACCTCTTGCCGGGGCTGGATGTGGGCCAGTTCCTGATCCACGGCAAGGGCACGCTCAAGAAGAACCTCGGCAATCTGCTGGCGCAATGGCTGCCCCATCGCCTGGCCGAGGGCTGGCTCAAGATCAACGGCTTCGATGCCGGGGCGCGCATTGCCGACATGCCCGACAAATCCCTGAGGAAGCTGGGTAGTTCGCTGAACCACTGGGTCATCCTGCCCAGCGGCTCGGAAGGCTACCGCAAGGCCGAGGTCACGCTGGGCGGGGTGGATACCCGTGAACTCTCGCAGCAGACCATGATGGCCAGCAAGGTGCCGGGACTGCATTTCATCGGCGAGGCCATGGACGTCACCGGCTGGCTCGGCGGCTACAATTTCCAGTGGGCCTGGGCCTCAGGTGTGGCGGCGGGTTCGGCGGTATGAGCCGGGCCTGGAAGGCCGATGTCTGACTTGTTTCTTCATTTGCCCTTGACTTCAGGTGAAGGATCATCTTGACTGTGATAAGTGCCTGATTCTTATCCGGTTTTTACCACGGTGGTGGAAAAAATGCCACGTTTGGCCTTCCAATCGGGTGCCAGTCCTGCTACAATCGCTTTCTTTGCTAATCCAACCTAACCTTTTTGGTTTGAATTTACATGACCACTATTCGCGTTAAAGAGAACGAGCCGTTCGAAGTTGCAATGCGTCGCTTCAAGCGCACCATCGAGAAGACCGGTCTGCTGACCGAACTGCGCGCACGCGAGTTCTACGAAAAGCCGACCGCTGAGCGCAAGCGCAAGCTGGCAGCTGCCGTGAAGCGTCACTACAAGCGTATCCGCAGCCAACAGCTGCCGAAGAAGCTGTACTAAGAATTTCTCGCCGCACACTCGTGCGGCCGATGTGTAAACCCGCTCCGGTGTTGGTCCGCAGCGGGTTTTCGCATTTATTCCCGATTTGTCGTGGTGTTTTCTCCGGGCGGCCGGCTGGCCTGGTTTTTCCTATGGGTACCCCCAAATAGGAAGGAAAAGCACCAAATCGGGCTGGCGATAAGCCCATCCATGTTCTACGATCCTAAGACCGGGGCTGCCTTGTTGCCGCCCGGCATACTGGATGCGGGATGGCGCCAGATCGCAGAATACTCATCCACCTCATCTTCGGAGTACCCCATGGGTTTGAAAGAGCAGATCACGGAAGACATGAAGGCCGCCATGCGCGCCAGGGACATGGGCAAGCTGGGCACCATCCGCCTCTTGACCGCCGCGATGAAGCAGAAGGAAGTCGATGAACGCGTCGAACTGACCGACGCTCACGTGCTGGCCATCATCGACAAGATGGTCAAGCAGCGCAAGGATTCCATTTCGCAGTTCGAAGCGGGTGGTCGCCAGGATCTGGCCGACGTCGAGAAGGCCGAGCTGGCCGTGCTGTCGACCTACATGCCGGCCAGCCTGTCGGATGACGAGATCAAGGCCGAAGTCCAGGCCGCCGTGGCCGCCACCGGCGCTGCCGGTCCGCAGGACATGGGCAAGGTCATGGGCGTGTTGAAGCCCAAGCTGGCCGGACGTGCTGACATGACCGCCGTGTCCGCGATGGTCAAGGCCGCGCTGGCTTCTTGAGCAGCGTCTTCGTCGCGTTGTTGCCAAGCTTGCTGCCCAGGTGATTCCTCAGTCGTTCATCCAGGACCTGTTGAACCGCGTCGACATCGTCGACGTGGTCGGTCGCTATGTGCAACTGAAGAAGGGCGGCGCCAACTTCATGGGCCTGTGCCCCTTCCACAACGAGAAATCCCCCAGCTTTACCGTCAGCCCGACCAAGCAGTTCTATCACTGCTTCGGCTGCGGTGCCCATGGGACGGCGATCAGTTTCCTGATCGAGTATTCCGGCATGGGTTTCGTGGAAGCGGTCAAGGATCTGGCTCAGAACGTCGGCATGGTGGTCCCTGAGCGCGAGGACAGCATCCCCCTGGCCCAGCGTCAGGAAAAACAGGCCAGGAGCATGGCGCTGTCGGACGTGATGACGCGCGCCAATGATTTCTATCGTCACCAGTTGCGTAGCGCCCAGCCTGCCATTGGCTACCTGAAGGGGCGCGGTCTGACCGGCGAGATCGCCGCTCGCTTCGGTCTGGGCTATTCGCCCGACGAGTGGGACAGCCTGCGTCAGGTCTTTCCTGATTACGAGAACGAGGTGCTGGTCGAGTCCGGCCTGGTGATCGACAAGAGCGAAGAAGGGGGCGGTCATCGCAAGCGCTATGACCGTTTCCGTGGTCGCATCATGTTCCCCATCCGCAATACCAAGGGCCAGGTGATCGGCTTTGGTGGTCGCGTGATGGATGGTGGCGAACCCAAGTACCTGAACTCGCCCGAAACGCCGCTGTTCCAGAAGGGCAGCGAGCTCTACGGTCTGTTCGAAGCGCGTCAGGCGATCCGCGAAGCCGGTTACGTGCTGGTCACCGAAGGCTACATGGATGTGGTGGCGTTGGCTCAGCTGGGTTTCCCGCAGGCCGTGGCCACGCTGGGTACGGCGTGTACGCCCATCCACGTGCAGAAGCTGGTGCGCCAGACCGATCAGGTGATCTTCAGCTTCGATGGCGACAATGCCGGCCGCCGCGCCGCCCGCCGCGCACTGGAAGCCTGTCTGCCGCACGCCTCGGACAACAAGACCATCAAGTTCCTGTTCCTGCCCAAGGAGCACGACCCCGACAGCTACGTGCGCGAGATGGGCGCGCCCGCCTTTGAAGAGCAGATTCGCGAGGCGTTGCCGCTGTCGCAGTTCCTGCTCAAGGAAATCATCGGCGAAAACGACCTGCGTACGCCCGAAGGCCGCGCCCACGCGCAGTTTGCCGCCAAGCCGCTCTTGCAGGCTCTGCCGGCATCCGGATTGCGGCTGCAGATCGTGCGCAGCGTGGCCCAGGCCACCCAGACCACGCCGGCCGAGCTGGAAGTGCTGTTCGAGCTGGAGAAACCGGTGGCGCGCGTACGCAGTGCCCCGCCGCGCAGCAAGCGCAGCGCTCCGCTCGGGCTGGAGCGTCAGATCATGCGACTGCTTGTGGCGCATCCACAACTCTCCGCCGATCTGGATGCGGCTGCGCTGGAGGCCATCGCCCGCATCGCGCCGGACCAGGCCGAGATGCTCGCGCATCTGGTCGGCGTGGCCCAGAGCATGGGCGAGCAGGCCAACTTTGCCGCGCTGGTCGAGCATCTGCGCGAGGGTGGTCCCGAGTTCGACTCGATGATCGCGGAAATCGCGGCCGAGTCGGAATCCGAATTCGATGTGGTGCGGGCCGAGATGGCCGGCGCCATCCGCCAGGCCAGGATCCGCGCTCTTGATGAGGAGATGCAGATGCTGGTGGCCTCCAACCTGCGCACCGAGGAAGAGCGCAATCGTTATCGCGAGCTGATGCAGCGCAAGGAATGGCTCAAGCGCCAGACCGGCGGCGCAGTCGCGGCAGGTTGAGTGCAGTTTCACCGGCAGGTGGAAAGAAGGAGATGGGCAGGCAGGGATTCCCGCAAGATTCAGCGGGGCCAGGTCTGACGGGTGTGCAGGAGCAGTAGATGCCCGGATGTGGAAAACACGGTAAAGCGCTGCGAATTGTCGTGATTTACGCACCGGATCGCTGGCGGATGGCCGAATATCCCGCCTTGATCCCCGGGAAAAGGGCCCCATCTGTGCTATACTATAGGGCTTTAGTTCCGCCGGATGGCTCTTGCATCCCCACCCTGCGGCGACATGCCTTCAGCCCGGCGCATCGGGAGGAAGGACGGCAGAGAGCGGTATCGCTGCCGGATCGCAAGCGGCATGACTGCCTGCTGCACGCGATCAATGGCCCGCCGGTAAAAGGAACGTTGCGCGTGCAGCCGGAGTCTACCGGGCAACCGGTACCGGAGTTGCATCATTAGCATGACTTGATTGGCGCAATGAGTGAATTCTCAATTGGCAGTTGATTCTATGGCAAATGCAATGAAGAAACCCGCGAAAACTCCAGCAGCGTCGGCAAAGAGCAGCAAGACGGCCACGGCGGTGAAATCCACCGCCGTGGCCAAGACCTCCAGGGCGGTAGCCGCCACATCGCCCGTCAAGGGGACGGCGAAGGCAGCGGTCACCACCGTAAAACCCACGGCAAAGACTGCAGCAGCAGCGACGCCGAAAAAGACGGCAGTCAAGACAG
Organism: Herbaspirillum sp. C7C8; assembly: GCF_022627875.1. NCBI lineage: Bacteria > Pseudomonadati > Pseudomonadota > Betaproteobacteria > Burkholderiales > Oxalobacteraceae > Herbaspirillum > Herbaspirillum sp. C7C8. Next base: position 43,234 of record NZ_JABXGG010000007.1, on the reverse strand, counting down.
CTGCCGCCAAGCCGGCCCGCGCCGCAGCGCCCAAGGCGACTGCAACGCCAGCCAACAAGTTACCTCAAGCCGCCGAACAAGCGGTTTCTGTGAAAGCGACGAAGACTTCCGTGACCACCAAGAAACCCGAAACCAAGACCGCCAAGACCACCAAAGCTGCACAGGTCGAAGGCAAAGACGTCAGCGCGACCGCCGCGTCGAGCGTAAGCCAAACCACTGATGCCGCTGCTCTGGCAGCCATCGACACGTCCGGCTATGTGCTGCCGAGCGTCAAGGTGCCGGGCCGCCGTGGTCGCAAGCCCAAGGAATTCCAGCCCGAGAGTGATGAAGTCGCAGCACTGAACACCATCGAGCGCACCGAACTGAAGGCTGCCGACAAGGCCAAGGCCAAGGATCGCAAGGCCAAGGAAAAGGCCCTGTTGAAGGACGCCTTCTCTTCCGACACCGAAGCCAGCGAAGAAGAGCTGGAGCGCCGTCGCCAGAAGTTGAAGACCCTGATCAAGCTGGGCAAGGAGCGTGGTTTCCTGACCTTCTCGGAAATCAACGACCACCTCCCGGAAAACATCGTCGACCCGGAAGCCATCGAAGGCATCATCGGCACCTTCAGCGACATGGGCATCTCGGTCTACGAGCACGCTCCTGATGCAGAAACGTTGCTGCTGTCGGACAACGTGGCCAACGTCGCCAGCGATGACGACGCCGAAGCCGCAGCCGAAGCCGCGCTGTCGACCGTCGATTCCGACTTCGGTCGTACCACCGACCCGGTGCGCATGTACATGCGTGAAATGGGCTCGGTCGAACTGCTGACCCGCGAAGGCGAAATCGAAATCGCCAAGCGCATCGAAGATGGCCTCAAGGACATGATCCAGGCCATCTCCGCCTGCCCGACCACGATCGCCGAGATCCTGGCTGCGGCGGACCGCATCTCCAAGGACGAGATCAAGGTCGACGAAATCGTCGATGGTCTGGTTGATCCGAATGAGAGCGAACAGCAGGTCGAGGCTGCCTCTTCCGACTCCGATGAGGACGACGAGGAAGAGGAAGAAGAGGAAGAAGACGAAGAGGAAGAAGAAAACGAGAGCAGCGGCTCGGGTGCTGCCGGTTTCTCCGCTGAACAGCTGGAGCAGTTGAAGCGCGACGCGCTGGGCAAGTTCGCCGTCATCGGCACCCAGTTCGAGAACATGCGCAAGGCTTTCGAGAAGGAAGGCTACAACTCCAAGCCTTACGTCAAGGCGCAGGAAATCATTTCCAATGAGCTGCTGGGCATCCGCTTCACCGCCAAGATCGTCGAGAAGCTGTGCGACACCTTGCGTGCGCAGGTGGACGAAGTGCGTACCGTGGAACGCCAGATCCTGGACGTCGCCGTCAACAAGTGCAACATGCCGCGCGCGCACTTCATCAAGGTGTTCCCGGGCAATGAAGTGAACCTGGACTGGGTGGATGGCGAAGTCGCTGCCAACCATGACTACAGCGCCGTGCTGAGCCGCAACGTGCCGGCCATCAAGGAACTGCAGCAGAAGCTGATCGACCTGCAGGCGCGCGTGGTACTGCCGCTGCCGGATCTGCGTGCGATCAACAAGAAGATGGGCGCCGGCGAGAAGAAGGCGCGCATGGCCAAGCGTGAAATGACCGAGGCCAACCTGCGTCTGGTGATCTCGATCGCCAAGAAGTACACCAACCGTGGCCTGCAGTTCCTGGACCTGATCCAGGAAGGCAACATCGGTCTGATGAAGGCGGTGGACAAGTTCGAATATCGTCGCGGCTACAAGTTCTCGACCTATGCGACCTGGTGGATCCGTCAGGCCATCACTCGCTCCATTGCTGACCAGGCGCGCACTATCCGTATTCCGGTGCACATGATCGAAACGATCAACAAGATGAACCGCATCTCGCGTCAGATCTTGCAGGAGACCGGTGCCGAGCCTGATCCCGCGACCCTGGCGATCAAGATGGAAATGCCGGAAGACAAGATCCGCAAGATCATGAAGATCGCCAAGGAACCGATCTCCATGGAAACGCCGATCGGTGACGACGACGATTCGCATCTGGGCGACTTCATCGAAGACAACAACACGCTGGCACCGGCTGATGCGGCGCTGCACGCGTCGATGCGCAACGTGGTCAAGGACATCCTGGATTCCCTGACCCCGCGCGAAGCGAAGGTGCTGCGCATGCGTTTCGGTATCGAGATGTCGACCGACCATACGCTGGAAGAAGTGGGCAAGCAGTTCGACGTGACCCGTGAGCGTATTCGCCAGATCGAAGCCAAGGCATTGCGCAAGCTGCGCCATCCTTCGCGTTCGGACAAGCTCAAGAGCTTCCTTGAAGGGAATTGATCTTAAGGGTGAGTCAGGATTGGCCGGCGAGATGTTAAAATCGCCGGCTGATTTTTTGGCCCCCTAGCTCATGCTTGGTTAGAGCAGCGGACTCATAATCCGTTGGTGCCGTGTTCGACTCACGGGGGGGCCACCAAAAAACACTGAGAAATCAGGCATTTACACCACTCTTCGGAGTGGTGTTTTTGTTTCTGCCTCCTGCTGTGACCAAAACGTGACCGTTTCCGCGTGGTGCGCCAGGTGGGAAGGAGCCAGGTGGGCATAGCGCTGCACCATGTCCAACGTCTCCCATCCGCCCAGCTCTTTGAGCGCCAGCAGGGGCGTCCCGGCCTGGACGTGCCACGATGCCCAGGTGTGGCGAAGATCGTGAAACCGAAAGTCCGTGATCTGCACCGCGGAGCAGGCCCGCTTGAAACACCTGTCATCGATCTGGCTGATTTTGGCGGGTTTGCCGTCCTTCGTTGCCCGCTCGAAAACATACTGCTGTGCCGTTTTCAGCCGGCGCGCAATCACTGCAAGTGCGTCGGCATTGAGCGGCACGGCCCGGGCATATCCGGACTTGGCCTCTTCAGCGATCACCCAGGCATTGCGGTTCGGCAGATCCACGCTCTTTGGTTCCAAAGAAAGTAGTTCGTCCGCGCGCATGCCGGTGGTCGCCGCCACAAGCGCAATGTCGCGCATCCATTCAATGGAAATCGCATCGATCAGAGCCTTGATGACTGGCTTGGATTCGAAGCGTACCCGCTTGTCTGGCTCCTGGAACTTGCTCAGTTTCGGCGGCCGGCTGATCCAGCCCCACTCTGTGGCAAGAGTCAGGATGCGCTTGATGGTGGCCAGGTATCTATTCTTCGTGGCAGCAGATACGGGTTTAGCCTTGCGATGCTTGTGCGTGGTGTGCGTTGGCAGCTTCTGAAGGATGTTGCCGGCGGTTAAAGAGCGGATTGGGGTCGATGCCCCTAGCGCGGCACGCCAATACTGCACGTGCCTCACCTTTGATTCATAGTCGCTCTGGCCTTCCGCTAGCTTCAGCATGCCCAAAGCGGCTTCGTCAAAGGTGTGATCAGGTTCCTCGCCCAGCTTGGTGGAACGCCACAGGTCGGCCTTTACTCGGTCGTGGAGTTCTTGCGCGGCTTGTTTGTCCGTCGTGCCAGAAGAGCGTCTAATTCGCGGGACGCCTGGCGCGCGGATATCAATCCACCAGATACCGGAAGAGGGATTTTTGCGGATTGGCAATTGTTTTCTCCTGCAACCCGCAGCGGTAGCCGGGTCACATTGTTGCGTTTCTCGCTGAGTTCTGCAAGGCGGGAGGGCCAGACGCGCCACACGCGCGACCCCGGTAGGCGGAATCCGATCTGCTCGCGCATGGCGAAGACCGTGCTGTAAGACAGTTTCAGGCGGGCGGCGACCTCCTGCAAGGTCAGGGCTTCTTCGTTTGAATTCATGTGCGAGCCAAGCCCTGATATTCAACTACCCGCGCTTCCCGCTGGCGCTTATGGCGGCGTGCTAGTATCGTTCGAACAGACGAAAGGAGAGTGTCATGATCAGGTTCAAGTTTGTTGGGGACGTCGTCAGCAGCGCCTATGAAGTCGGCGGAGAGTGGCGAGGCCAGCTTCTCTTCAGGGGAGAGGGCCTGGTAATTCAACAAATCGTCCCGTGCCAACGATCGTGCACCTGTAAAGCCGATGCTTTGCAAGACGCCGAGAATCTTCTTGCCTCCATCAAAGATCCGCAATCCGATTTCGAATTTGCTGGCTACACTTTTCGGCTGGCTGCCGAGCAGTGGGAGGATGGTTATCGGGGCCATATGATCTTTATTGGAATTCCGGGTTATGAGGGTTCCTTGAGACCACTTGACCTTCTCTGCGAGAGCTATCAGCCGACACGCGATGATGCCCTGTGTGAAGCATATGCCGAAGTTGTCGCGCGCATTTCTTCTGGAATAGTAGTACGGCAGCATGACGGCAACAGATCTGATGCAGCAGGGTAGACGAGTCATGTCGATCCTATGAGTCTCCACAGCCCTTGGTCGAGGCCACCAGCTTCGCTTCCAACTCGCTGATTTGCGCCCCCAGCTTCTGGGTATGCTGCTCCCAGGTGAGCGGCCAGAGCGGGCCGCAGCCGTTCGGGCAACCCTCTTCCTTGGCCTGCTGGTAAGCCTTCCCGATGAGAGTCGCGTGCAAGCCGCACTTGGCGCAGTGAAGAACTCCCGGCGCCAGGTTGCGCCCCTCGTGGCCGCCATCGTTGGCGGCTGAGTCAACCAGGCGGCGGATTGAGTCGACCTGCTCTTGGGTCAGCACGACGCCAGCGACGAGGCCGGCGATGGAGGATTCCGAAGCTTGAGGTTTATCAGCAAGGCGATCCAGATCGCAGATCAAAGCATCAACCTGGACTGCGCTGAAAATGGGCGAGTTCGGCATGACGTCCAGCATCAGTTTGACCGCCTGGCGCAATTGGGTCGTATCGTTCATGGTCGCTCCCCTTGCTGTCCTGCGCGGATCACCATCGAAAGTAGACAAAAACGCGCCCACTTCTCCTGTTCGGTGAACTCAGAACGCACATGCACCAGTGTCGCCGTGGGATGTGCACGACGAATTTTTCGTAGTGCCTTCACCGCCGCGAAGCGGCTGCCGAAGAGCGAAGAGAGACCCAGCGTCATGGTCTTCTTGAGTTCGCCGTCGACGAAGGCATACATCGTCTTCTGCACCTGGTACGTGTCCACGCGCATGCGCTTGGCAGCGCCGGCTTTTTGAGGTGTCTTTTTCATTTGACGAGCCTCAAATGGGAGTGGGACCTGATGGCCTCTTCTGAAGCGGCTCTCTCGGCTCGACACTCTACAAGCGCAAAAATCATACGCTTATCATCAGCCCCGACCTTGCGGAAATTCCGCAGCAGGGCGGCTTCGTTTGAGGTGAGTTCAGCCACCGGCGGGAGTGAGCCGGACGTGACGCTTGGGCGATTTTCTTTTTTCATTTTGCCCCTCCTTCAGCAATCTCGGGCAGATTGTCCTTGTAGGAGCGCATGGTCTCCACATAACCGTCGATCAGTTCCTGTCCCAGCATGGCCAACTGCTGGACGTTACGGTTGCTGTCCGCCAGCGATTGGATACCGGCGAAGAGGCTGCCCAACGAGTTCAGCATCACTACTGCGCAGTCGCTGGCATCAATGACGGTTTGCCCTACTTGCTTGAGCGCAGCGTCTCGGGAATTTTTGGCAGCGGTCATTTGGCACCACCTTTCACTCGATTTTCGATTTCGCCCTGAATTGCGACATCAATCATGAGTTCTAGCCATTCGACATCCGATGCTGCCTCATAGAGACTTTTCAACTTTTGAAGCTTTTGGTTGAAGGCGCCGATGTTTTTGGCCGCCGCGATCAAGGTTTGTGAGCGCGTCTGGTTAGTTGTTTCAGCAATTTTTCTACGGCGAACGGTGCCCAGGCTGACGCAGCCCTTTTTCTTGCCACGGAATACTGGATTGCTGACCTCTGGACCATTGAAAGACGGATGCTTGAGAATGATGGCGGCGCTCATTCTGCAGCCTCCAGTACATCGAGCTCGCGGCTCAGATTGGCGGCAGCGTCGAATGCGGCGCCGATGGCACCGGCGACCGCCGGCTTGCAGGCTTCGGGATTCTGCGTTGCGAAGACATGCAGGATTTCCAGCTGCGCGAGGAGCTGCTCTGCCTGGTGGGCCAGATAGCTGGCATCTTTGGGGATGGGGCGCGTGGATGCGGACTCCACGCCCTTGACGCTAGGCGCGCCTGTGCTACTATTTCTGCTCATGAAATTAACTCCTGACAGGGTGAGTTTCATCAAGCCGCCAAGTGTTGACGCACTCGGCGGCTTTTCTATTTGCTGCTGTCTGCAGCGGTTTCGAGGGTGTTGTGAGCTTCGTTGGCAGAGCGGACGCCGATGTCGGCCAAGTTGGAAATGACAGAATCACCGGTCGCTTTTGCCAGACGGCTGATCGCTCGCAGGATGTTCCCGAGATCGGAAACTGCGGCAATGCCTGTCGAAATGATGTGGTCTTTTTCCTGATGAGACATGATTGTCCTCTGGCCGATGTGAGATTAAGAACTAATGTAGCAAAATGATCTAATAAAGTAAATCATTTTGCTAGTTCTTTTGTCAGAGAGATGTTTGCCTCGCCACGGATGTAGCTAAAGGCTCTTCCGATTAGTGAACGGAAGCAATCATGATCAAAATGATGTGTGGCGTGCTCGAATTACGATTTTCAAATCGCAATTACGATTTCGGGATTATTTTTTCTTGCTTTCTAAAGCTTGCGGAATGTCGTCAAGGTATTTTTTGATGGCTGCAGCACCCAGCGACGCACCTATGTCGTCCGTGAGTCGGGAAATTTGAGCGGCGGCTCCATGACCCTGCGGCTTGATATCAGAGTAGTTGCACAGCGCTGCGATAACCGTGAGTAAGTTGTTACGCTCTCTTGTTGTGAGGGGTTTTTCAGCGTCTTTTTCACCAAGTAGACGGCGTTCGAAGGCCCTGATTTCCTTCGTGCGGACAACTAAAACGCCATCACTTGGGAGACCGGCTGCAGGATAATAATTATTGATTTGGTTGCCGGCTTCGTTATTTTCTTTTTGGCGGTCGAGAAACACTTTTCGTCGTTCTTTGTGTTCATCAAGCAACTTATTTCCTTCTTCTTTCGTCACATCTTTATTGGCTATTTTGCCTTTAATGATTTCGAGTCTGGCAAGGGATCCAGCCTCGTACTCATTGTCGTCAAAGCTTTCTTGCAGCTGACAAATATAAGTTCCATCCTCGCTCTCAACGAGTGCGCCGCCGTCAAACTGGCAAAGAGTGACTCTGGGCCCCCCTGTTAGATATTGATACTCATGCTCGATATCTAATCGCTCTCCGCCAATCATGGGTAAGTCCCAGATGCCCTTTAAGATAATTATCGAGTCTTCAAGTGTAAGAAATCGTTTTCCGTCCAGGTTTAGAGAAAGTGGATAAACATCTGCTTTTTTGGCATCTTCGTCGCTCAAGTTTAGTTGCGGATTTAATGCCTTAACCAAGGTGCCGTCGCCGAAATGCCATTTCAAGTCTTTAGGGTACTCGCCACTTGAAATAGCTTTAAAGCAATCTGCAATCGTGAACGGAATGGGACGTCCCCGCCTGGCTCTTGCGTGATTCACGAAGTTTACTGATAGTTTCAAGTGCCCATCTAAACCCAACCTTAAAACGTCTGCATCGCTCACCTCCTCGGCGCAGATATTTGAAAGATGCTTGGCTGCCTCCGGTATCGTCAGCCATTCTTTGAGATTGAAAAGCTTTCCCAAGGGATTCCTCTACACGAAAATTAGTAAATCGAGGTCACTTACTGCTCACAGGCAACACACCAAACGCACGCAATTGCGCCATGATCGCGTCCCTCTGCGGTTTTTCGGTCAGAGCGTCAAAGGCCCTAGCCACCTTCATAGCGTCTAGAGAAAATTCTCTTTCTGAAATTTCTGCTGCTTCCGATTTTTCATCGACTTCGGACCCGTGAGGGACATCTAACCATCCCTCTGGCTTTCCGCACGCTACTTCCATTCTCCTGGCAATTGAATTTCCGATGTTTCGCTTCGGGCTGTCGCCCAAGATTTGCCACATATATGCGTCACTCATTTCAAGCGCGCGGGCGAAGTCAGCCCTTGTCCCAAAAAGGGAAGCAAGGTTGCGGGCATTAATTAAACGGATTTCGGCGGTAGTTTTCATTTTTTGAAGAATAGGCGTTAAGATCAAAATGATATACTAGCAAAATGATTGATTTAAATAGATCAATTTGCTATATTTGGGCATGGACCTCAAAACCTACTTCCAAATTACGAAGCCTGCCGAGCGCGATGCCCTCGCGGCTCGATGCGAGACCAGTGCCAACTATCTCTATCTGGCAGCGCGGGGAAAGCGTAATGTCGGGCCCAGCCTGGCGAAACGCCTAGTCGAAGAAGAACCGCGGCTCACGTTACATGAGCTCAGGCCTGATATCTGGCTCCCTCAAGCGTGAGGTGACAATGCTGCCCCACCTCCCAATTGGCCCCATGCCGGACAGATCCTACGCGGTCGGCTACCCCACACCTGGTTGCTCAGTGCTGACCGTCGTATCGACGGGAATGACGAAGCAGCGTGCCCAAGAAGAGGCAGCGCGTTTGAATGAAGATCAAGAGAAGAGGGTGGCCGCGATTGAGCGCGACCGCCTGCTGCGGATGCGGCCTGAAACATTGCGGCCGGTCACTGACTACCTTTCCGAGATTGAACTGGCCGGCGGTGCCGAGGAGGGCCCATGACCTCAAGATTCCCAAAAATTGGTTGTTCTCGGCAGTGGAGAGGACGGGATGGTAAGCGGCTCGGAAATGTAGACCGAATCGCAAGCATGGCACTTGAAGTTGCGGCGCGGTCCGTGCGGTTGGAGCACCGATTTATGGCCTTTCGCCATGCAGGGCTGACACAGGTAATGCGCGGCGTCGGCTTCGCCATCAACGGGCTGGAACGCGTAAGCCTTTATGCCCCCGCCGATGTCCGTCAGTACGTATCTTTTGCGGTCCTCGATCTCCGCTGCAAGGCGCTGGTTCTCTTGGCGCAACTCGTTGATGCGTTGTTCCGCAGAAGCCACCTGCTTATAGAGCTCCAAAGATTGCTGAGAAACCGAAAGGAGGCTGTCATAGGCGATGGCAAGGTTCTTTTTCGCATCCGCGATTGCTTCATCTGCTTTGGCCTGGTCGCGTGCAGCAACCGACGTCTTGAGCAGATCTACTGCCGATTTCGCAGCGCCTACGGCGCCGAACAGCGCATTTAAGTCCATTGGAGTCCCCCTATGAAAGAAATTGACGCGTGGAAGCTCAATTCTGCCATGGCGTGGGCTCCGCCCTTCAAACGAGGCAGCGGCTGCGCAGCCGCGATGTGGTGATACGAGCCCACCGCAAGCAGAGGAATCAAATGAAACTGAAAAATAATCGATTGTTGGTCAAAACAACTTGCGGCGGAATCGTGATTCGCCAAGGCAATCCATCCAACATGCGGGACGAAATCATCGTTCTCGATCCGCGCCATATCGACGCGCTGTGCCGTCGATTGCAGAAGGCAAAATCGATGGTGCTGGCCAATTCTTCGCATAGCTGCGAGAAGGTAGCATGACGCGCCCGGCCTTCCAGTTCTATCCCGCCGACTGGCGTAATAATGCCAAGCTCCGTCGTTGTTCCTGGGCCGCCCGTGGCGCCTGGGCCGACGTCATGTGTCTGCTCCATGATTCGGACGAGTACGGAATACTTCGGTGGCCCCTGAAGGAAATTGCCCAGGCAATTGGCTGCCCGGTGACGCTGCTGAAAGAGCTCGTTGAGAAGAAGGTACTGAAAGGCACGGACAAGGGCGAGTGCGCAGCACTCGAATATACCCCGCGCTCTGGTCGCCAGGCCGGCCCGACAGTCACACTGATTCCCATCACCCAAGGGCCGATTTGGTTCTCGTCGCGCATGGTTCGGGACGAGTATATCCGTCAGAAAAAAGCTAACCGTGAGTTGTACAAAGATTCACCTAACTACTCACCAATGCCCCCCATTGGTGATGAGGAAAACACTTCACCAATGCCCCCCTTGGGTGAATTGTCGGGTGCAGCACCAATGCCCCCCAAAAGTGATTTGCCTTCATCTTCATCTTCATCTTCAGTAAAAACAAAGAACCTAAAACCCTTGTCCGGTGACCCGGACGAGATGCCTCCCGGCTTCGCCGAGTTTTGGAAGACCTGGCCGAGGAGTGAGCGCAAGGTCGCCAAGGCCGAGTGTCTCAAGCGATGGAAGGCCAAGGTCCTGGAGCCGCATGCTGCCGTGATCGTGAATGCGGTCAAGGCCCAAATGATGACGAAAAAATGGCAGGACGGCTACGAGCCGTCGCCGCTGGTTTTCCTGAACCAGAGCCGCTGGCTGGACGACGTTGCCGACATGGCGGCTGCGGGTGATGGCACGGGCCCGGGTCAGCTTGCCAGCCAAGGAGACCAGCGATTCAGGGGTGCGAAATGACGCCGATCCCCAAGGGGGCACAGCCCATCATCGATGCTCGCAAGCGCGGCATGAAGCCTGATGAGCTGGTCCTCGTGTCGCTCATCGGCCCCATCGCCGAGGCCAATCACACCGTGTTCGTGAACCCCAACGGTGCCTACGATTGGCGCTGGGTGATCGGGCTGCAACTGTGCCTCATGGTCAACGCGCAGACGCGCCAGGCGGCGCGCGACATGCTGCTGGCCATCGGCAAGGACTCGCCGGCGCAACTCCACGCCTGGAACGTGGACCAGTTCAAGGGCGCGCGCGTCGTCGTGCTGCCGAACCCCGCTGACATCGAGAAACCCCGCGCAAGCTGGCGTTGGTCCATGGAGTTTGAACCATGGTCGGATTTCGATAACGACAATTTTGCATGGAGCCCCTGATGCACTTGATCCCCGACAGCATTGATTTTTCGGCCTACATGGACGAGCCGCCGGCGGAGCACCGCGTGGTACCGGCCAGCTCGATGCTGGATGCCGTCATCGATCACTTTTTCAAGCCAGCCGATGCGCCGAAGGTCCAGATGGGTTGGCGCAAGACGCATGGTGATTTCGAGTTCCGGCCTGCCGAGGTGAGCCTGTGGGCGGGCATCAACGGCCATGGCAAGAGCCAGGTGGTGGGGCAGGTCAGCCTAGACCTGATGGACCAAGATCAGCGCGTCTGCGTCGCCTCGCTGGAGATGGCGCCGCCTAAGGTGATGGCCCGCATGGCGCGGCAGGCCGGTGGCCGCCTCGATGTGACCATCCCTTTCCTGAAGACCTTCCACCGCTGGACCGACAACCGGCTGTGGATCTACGACCATGTGGGCACCACCGATCCGCGCACGATCCTCGCGGTTATCCGCTACGCGGTCGAGAAGTTCGGTGTGCAGCACTTCGTGGTCGACAACCTGGCCAAGGTGGTCGAGAGGGAAGACGATTACAACGCTCAAAAAAGCTTCGTCAACAGCCTATGCACTGTGGCCAAGGATACCGGCGTGCATGTCCACCTGGTGCTGCACGTGAAGAAAGGCCAATCCGAACACGCGGTGCCCGGCAAGTTCGACATCAAGGGCTCGGGTGCCATTGCGGACCTGGTCGACAACGTCTGGATCGTCTGGCGCAACAAGGCCAAGGAGGAAGAATTCCGGGAAGGAAATCACGAGCACGCTGATGACCCTGATTGCCTGTTGAAACTGGAGAAACAACGGCACGGTGAGACCGAGGGTTCCTATCGCCTATGGTTCCATCCTGGCTCCATGCAATACCTGGAATCGCGCCATGATCGGCCCAAGGCCTATCGTATCGAGCCCGGCATCACGGGCGCTGAGGTGGAGTTCTGACCATGCTCTATCCCGCCAGCCTATCCGCCGACCTGCAGTACTTGGCCAAGCGCTACGAATGGAACGCCGAGGACAAGGCCGAGGTGCGCGCCGCCTTCACCGACTGCCCGGAAATGGTCCATTTCTTCACGGTCCTGGCCGCGGCCCATCGTGCTGGCTACGAACAGTGCGCGGCCAACGGTTTCATCCGCCTGCAGGCCTGGTGCTTGGAGCAGCGCCTGGGCGATCCGTTCGCGTCTGGCTTTGACCTGAACACCCTTGATGCGATGGCCGTGGAGCCGAGGAGGGCGCACGCATGAAGCTACTTGGAAGACCAGGCGTATCCGTTCGTCACCTTGTCGTAATGGTCCTGCCCGGCGGAAGTCACCCGGTAGTCTGGTCCGAGCAACGCAATGTGGCCCATGTCCATAAGCAAGTGTAAATGGTAAGTGACCGTTTTTATTTGTTCGGAGGGAAGCAGTTTGGCGATATCGTTTGTCGCCAGCGTGTATTTGGGCGAATCGACCATTGCAATGATGATTTTGTCCAGAAGATCCGGATTTCGTTTCATGTCACTCCTTTGAAATACGTTTCGAACAGCCACATTCCCTCGCGCACGCGCGCGTTTGGCGATTGTAACCTCAACAACGAAAGGACATGACAGCACCCCTCCCACCTAAGCCCATCACACAGCTGCCACTCGATTTCCCCGGGGCCAGCAGTGACGCTATTCCCACGCCTGCGCCAAGGCTGGCGAGACCGAAGCGAGTGCTGCCAGCCTATCCCGCCCCCGAGGTCCGCATCAATTGGTTCAACGTTTTCGCTGACCTGAAGCGTGCCGCCTGGAGCATGTACCGCATCGAAAGCCAGCTGCACATCCCCAAGACCACGCTGCTGGGCTGGAAGGATGGCGCCGAGCCCAAGCACTTCGACGGTGAGCGCCTCATCCAGCTCTGGACAGATGTCACCGGCCAGAAGCGGGAGCAGCTGCCCGTGGAGCGGCGCATGCCCTCTGCATTCCAGTCCCGCCGATAGTCGGGATTCCGACCCCCAGGCCGCCGGATACTCCGGACGTTATCACCACCGATCAACGTTCAAGGAGCCCAGTATGGCCAAGACCAACGTCACCAAAGTCCAAGTTCCCGGCGAGGCCGCTGCGCCCGCAGATGACCAATCCACCGCGCTGGAGCAGGGTGCTGCTGGCGATGATGCTGGCCAGGATGGCGAGCAGATCCAGGCGGCTGACGATCCGGCGGCTGGCAACAGCGAGCGCGCCGGCGTGGTTGACGCCGATGCGCTGCAGGCCCAACTGGATGCCAAGGATGCCGAGCTGGCCGAGCTCAAGGCAGCGCTGGCCAAGTCCGGTGCCCAGTCCGATGCAGCCAAGAAGCCTGGCCCGTTGCGTCCTGGCCCCGGTGGCCGCAGCGACTTCACCCACGTGAGCGCCAGCCAGATCGACGTTGCGACCCTGAAGCGTCCGGTCCAGGTCCGCGAAGGCTGGCTGGTCCCCGAGAAGATCACCCAGAACGACAAGGGCTGAGTCATGTGCGGCGGAGGGGGCGGCAGCCCGGCACCAACGGTCGATCCAGCAGCAGAGCGCCAGGCAGCGACCGATGCGGCGCGCCAGGCCAGCAATGCCAAGCTGGCGGCCAACTACAAAGCCCGGCAGGCGCAGACCGTTCTGGCCAGCGGTGCCGGCAATACCACCAGCGGCGCAGCCAGTACCGGCAGCGGCGCGGCCATGTCCGTGCTTGCCTCGGGCCAGGGCAAACTGGGAGCGTTCTAAGCCATGGATCGAGCTTCAGCCATCATCCGGCGCCGGGAGTCGATGCGGTCGGCGCGCTCCATCTATGAGCAGAACTGGAAGGATGGTTACGACTATTCGTTCCCGGAGCGCGGTGACGGCTTCTACGGGGAGCAGAGTGGCGGCGCCGCCCTGGCCGCCAAGCGCGCCCGCCTGTTCGATTCCACGGCCACCGACTCGGGCCAGATCCTCGCCGCCTCGATCATGACCGGTGGCACGCCCAGCAATTCCCGCTGGGTCGGCCTGTCCACCGGCAATGATACCGACGAGGAAAAGCGCTGGCTGGACGCTGCTGCGCAGCTGATCTGGCACAACATCCACGCATCCAACTACGATTCCGAGGGCATCGACGCATGCCTGGACCTGGTCGCGGCCGGCTGGTTTGTGATGTTCTGCGACTCGCCGGAAGAGGGCGGTTACCACTTCCAACTGCTGCCCATGGCTACCAGCTACATCGCCGCATCCAAGCCCGGCGGCGCGCCCGACATCCTGGTGCATGAGTACTGCCTGACCGCTGAACAGGCGGTCAACAAGTTCGGAGAGTCCAACGTCAGCGAGAAGATCCGCAAGTGCATGGAGGACAACGGCAACCCGGACGAGAAATTCAAGTTTGTGTGGTCGATCTACCCGCGCAGCAGCGCCGACCAGGCCGGCATCACTGCCAAGAATCTGCCCTTCGCCTCTATCCATGTAGAGATGGACAGCAAGGCCGTGGTCAAGGAGTCCGGCTTTCATGAGTGCCCGTTCTGGGCGCCGCGCTATTCCAAGCTGCCGGGCACGGTCTATCCGGTCGGCCCGATGTACCGCGCCATGCCCGACGTGAAGCAGCTCAACCGCCTGGTGTACCTGGAGGACATGAACGCCGATATCGCCATCTGCGGGATGTTCGTTGCCGAGGATGATGGCGTGCTTAATCCCCGCACGGTCAAACTTGGTCCTCGCAAGATCATCATCGCGAACTCTGTAGATAGCATCAAGCCGCTGTCCTCGGGCGCGAACTTCAATCTGTCGTTCACCAAGAAGGAAGCGCTGCAGGCCTCGATCCGCAAGATCCTGATGGCCGACCAGCTGCCGCCCATCGATAGCCCGGTGCGCTCGGCCACCGAGTTCCAGCTCCGCGTGCAGCAGATCCGCCAGGTGCTGGGCCCGATCTTCGGCCGCCTGCAGCCGGAGTGGTACGGCCCGATGGTGGCCCGCTGCTTCGGCCTGGCCTTGCGTGCCGGTGTTCTGGGGCGCCCGCCGCAGTCGCTGGCCCAGCGCACCATCACCGTGGTGTTCAACTCGCCCATGGCCAAGAGCCAGAAGCTGGAGGAGGTCACCGCCATTGAGTCGTCCCTGGCATCGATCAACGCCATTGCCGCCGTGGATCCGACTGTGCTGGACACCGTGGATATGGACGAGGCCGCCCGCCAGATCATGGAAGGCCGGGGCGCACCAGCCTCGATATCTCGCCCGCCCGAGGCCGTGACCCAGCTGCGCGAGCAGCGCGCCCAGGCGCAACAGCAGGCCCAGCAGCAGCAACAGCAGCATGAGCTGGCCCAGAAGACCGTACCCATTGCCATGCAGCAGGCCACCCGATGAGCGACCGCGAACCCTACGAGCCGACCCCGGCGGATTTCAAGCTGATTTTCGAGGACCACAAGGTGGGCGCCGCCATCCTGGAGAAGCTGACACAAGTCTTCGCGCGGCCAGCCGTGGTGCAGGGTGGCATCGATGCTGTGCTGCAGACCTATCACCGCGACGGCTCGCGCCGCGTGCTTGAGTACATCGTCGCCCAGATCAACCGCGCCAACGGCGTACATGAAAACGAGGAGGGCTGAATGGCCATTAATGCGGTATTGGGTCCGGACGGATGGACCGTCGCGCCCATCGTGGACCCCAGGAAGATTGATGTTTCGATGTTGCGGCAGGTATCCAATAACTGCCGGTATCCCAACATCCTATTTGGCCTACGTCAGTTTTTCGGCATGTCCATTCATAAGGCCGGCGCAGATATGTACGGGGCTCGCATCGGCTACGTCAATTATTACGGGCAACAGGAAGTTCAGGGGGCGGGGACAATTCAGATTGCCTGGGCACTCGAATATCCGATTGGCCGCGATGACCTTCAGATTTTCACCACGGATGGCAGCGAGTTTGGGGCCGCTGGCCCTGGCGGCGAAACCATCACCGACTGGCTGACCTTTGATCGAGTTATCCCCAAAGGCTCGGACTACAAGCTGTTCCCCTTTATTTATAGCTCTGCCAGCGGTATCCCTGGCTGCTACTCTGGCCCGCAGCCTTTTGTGAACGGCGCCAGCACCTACGGTTTGGCGATTCAATCGGGTTCTGCTACTACCGCGCTGAATTATTTATTCAACCAAACCACCTCGGCGCAGCGTGCCGCGCTTGCGAACAACGGCACTATCACAAGCAACGTGCAGGTGGTGCCGATGTGCATCCTGAGCAACACGACGAACAAAGCGCTTGCGATCTGTGGCGACTCCCGCTTTGCTGGCCAAAACTCGGCATCACCGTACAACTTCGATTACGTGTCCGATGCTTCGCTCAAGCAATGCGCGGGCGAACGGGTGTTTGGCGAGTGCGCACCATGGATCAATCTGGCGGCATCTGGCGACTCGCTCGGTAACTTCACCGTTTCGGGTGGATCGCGCCGCCATCAGTTCATGAAGTTCTGCACGGATATCGTCAACGGCTATGGCACCAACGACATCGACGGCGCGGCCAGCGATGCAGCCCTGCAGGCGCTGGACACTGCCTTCGCATCGCTGAAGTATGTGGCCGGGAAACGGCTGTGGGGCGTCACGCTGCCGCCCAAGGGAACGAGTAGCAACCAGATGATCGACCTTGCCGGGCAGACGCCTTCTGTCGGTGATACGCGACGCCTGAACCTGAACGCCTGGCGGAAGAGTGCAGACATCTATACGGGCGGAGTTCTGGATTATGCGGCAGTCGTCTCGGATGCCGCGACCGGAAAGTTCAAGGCCAACGGAGTTGCAACGACGGGCACGATGACTGTCGGCTCGAACTCGGTTGCGCTTGGTGCGGCAGTAGCGACGGCGGAGATGGCGGGAAAGACGGCATATGTGACAGGTGCCGGCACATCGGCGGCCGCACTCATCGCAAGAATTCAGTATGTGGACGCGTCGACCATTGCGCTGGTTGATGCGGTCACGGGCCTGGCCGTGAATTGCGCGACTGCGGTCAGCGGCGTAGTCGTCTACCTGAACTGCCGTGAATATTCGGCTGACTATCTCCACGAAACGCAGTTCGCCTGCCAGCAGTACGAGGCAGTCTTAAAGCCGGTTGCACTGGCACTTTTTGGAAACAGTTAATTTACTTGGAATAGGAGAAAGAAATGCAACTCACCCGGAGAAACTGGTATGTCTTCATGCAAGAAGCAGGTGATGGTGGTGGCGGTGCCGGCGGGGCCACGGGCGGCGAAGCAGGTGGCGCAGATGCTGGTGCAGGCCAGGGCGCAGGGGCTGGCGCTGCAGGTGATGCGGGTGCAGGAGCGACCAGCGTTCTCGCCGCTGGCGCTGCAGCTGCAGGCGGCGAAGCCGATCAGCCCTTCATCCCCGAGAAATACCAGGTCAAGAAAGAGGATGGCTCCCTGGATCTGGAAGCATCCAGCCGCAAGCTGGCAGAAGCCTATGGCCATGCCGAAAAGCGCATCGGCTCTGGCGATGTGCGCCCGAAGGCTGCGGAAGAATATACGGTCACGGTCCCGGAAGCATTCAAGGACGCATTCAAGCCCGAAGAAGACCAAGGCTTCCAAGACTTCCGCACCAAGGCATTCGAAGCGGGCATGACCCAGAAGCAGCTGGACCTGGTGATGGATCGCTACTTCGAAATGGCGCCGCAGCTGGTAGCCGCTGCCGGCGTTCTCGATGCCAACACCTGCAAGGCGGAGCTGGAGAAGGCCTGGGCCACGCCCGCGACGTTCAATCGGAATGTCGGCCTGGCGTTCTCGGCGGCTACCGCGCTGTCCAGCAAGGCCGGCATCGATGTCCAGCAGATCATGAATGGCCCGCTGGGCAACAATCCCCAGTTCCTGCAGCTCATGGCTGCGCTGGGCCCGGAGCTGGCCGAGGACAAGAACCCGAATAACGAGGGCGGCAATATCACCTCGGGCGATGAAGTCGAGAACCTCATGGCATCCGAGGCCTATTCCAACCCCAGCCACAAAGACCACGCCCGCGTCAGCGAGAAGGTCCGCAACTACTTCGCCAAGAAATTCGGTACCGAAGCCGCCGCGTAACACCCCCTCCATTTAGTCGGGAAACCGACCCCCACCCAGCGCGACCATTGCGGGCAGATACAGGCCCGTGGTGGTGCGCGGACACCCTGCAGATACCCTCCTTGCGCACGGTAGCCGGTGCACGCAAGGCGACCGTTTGGCAGGCCCGGATGACCGGACACCCTGAAAGGCGAATTCCCAGTCACCTTTTTGGAGATTCACATGCCCCAGTCGATTACCCAGGCCTTCGTGCAGCAGTTCGATACCTCGATCCGCATGCAGGCCCAACAGAAGCGCGCCCGCTTCGAACCCCGCGTCACCGATCGCGGCAA
Source organism: Herbaspirillum sp. C7C8 (assembly GCF_022627875.1). Classification (NCBI taxonomy): domain Bacteria; kingdom Pseudomonadati; phylum Pseudomonadota; class Betaproteobacteria; order Burkholderiales; family Oxalobacteraceae; genus Herbaspirillum; species Herbaspirillum sp. C7C8. The sequence goes on along the minus strand of NZ_JABXGG010000007.1, from coordinate 25,189 downwards.
CATCACTGGCGAATCGTTCACTGCGAACCGCCTGGATGCCATTGCCGACACCCCGGAGAACACCACCCGCCACGGTGATACCGTCTGGTCGGATGCCAACCACACCACCCGCGTGGCCCTGATGCGCGACTTCTACCAGGCTCTGCCGGTGGACCGCGCCGACGAACCCAAGGTGCTGGCCAACCCGAGCGGTTCCTACATGGACTCGCTCAATGCAGCCTGGAACCGTCGCAAGGACCAGATCATCTTCTCGGCTGGTATCGGCAACGCCCAGACCAAGGACGGCACGCTGGTCCCGCTGCCCTCCAGCCAGATCATCCTGAACGGCGGTACCGGCTTCACCAAGGCCAAGCTGATCACCGCCAAGAAGCTGTTTCGCGCCAACGAGGCCGACGAACAGGCCGACATCCCCGAAGAGCTGTTCATCGCGTACACCTCGGACATGCTGGAGGACATCCTCTCGGACACCACGCTGACTTCGGCGGATTACATGGCCGTGAAGATGCTGCAGTCCGGCGATGTGTCGGGCAAGTGGATGGGCTTCAGCTGGGTGCCCTACGAGCGTGTGCTCAACACCGCCGGCGTGCTGCGCACCATGGCATGGTGCAAGTCCTCGATCCACTTCGGTACCGGCTTCTTCGAAGGCCGTGCGCAGCGCCGTGGTGACAAGAAGGACACGCTGCAGCTGTCGGCAGCCGGTTCCGTGGGCGCCGTGCGCGTCTGGGAATACGGCGTGGTCGCCCTCGACTTCGTGTAATTCGGCCCTGGCCCAACCTCATTGATCATCTGAAAGGAGCCTTCCATGGCTGAAGTCAACACCACCCAGGGCGCGAAGATCGTGAACCGCACCCCGAAGCTGCTGCCGCATGAGTCGTTCGGCCGCAAGCGCATCCTGGCATCGAAGATGCCGGCAACCTACGCCCAGCTGGCGATCAATGACACGATCTTCATCGGTCGTGTCCCGGCGGGCAGCCGCTTCACCCTGAACAGCAAGGTGAGCTGCGCCGCTGGTACTGCCAGCTCGACCCTCGATATCGGCATCCGCTCTACCTCCAGCGGCACCGTCATCGACGCGGATGGCCTGGCCGCCTCGGTGAATACCAATGCCGCTGGCCAGAAGGACGCCAATACCGGTGCCCTGATCGCCAGCGGCGCCGAGTATGTCACCACGGAAGAGGTGGATGTCTATGCCACCGTTACCGGCGCGGTGCTGGCCGCCAACCAGGCGCTGAAGTTCGAAATCGAGTACGTCAACGACTGATTTCCTTGTCGTGCGCATCACCCGCCCCGTGCGGGTTCCACAAACCGGGGGCATCTGCTCCCGGTTTTTTTCATGGTGATCTATGGCCACTGCTGTTTCGATCTGCTCCAACGCACTCCTGAGCCTCGGCGCCAAGCCGTTTTCCGACTTCTCCGAGAACCGCGACCACGTGACGCTGTGCAGCAACCTATTCCCCACTGTGCGCGATTCGATTTTGCGCGCGCATCCATGGAAGTGCGCCACCAAGCGCGTGCTGCTGTCCCCTCTGGTGGATGCGCCGGCCTTCGACTTCACCGCCCAGTTCGCGCTGCCTGGCGATTGGTTGCGCACCGTGCAGGTGGGATTGAAGGGCAACTCGATCCCGTTCCGGTCGGAAGGCCGCGTACTGCTGGCCGATGCTGCCGCGCTGCCGCTGGTCTACATCTTCCGCAACGATCAGCCGGCAACCTGGAGCACGAACCTGATTGAGCTGATGGAGTTCGCCATGGCCGCACGCGTCTGCTATGCAGTGATGACCTCGACCACGCTGCGCGACAGCATGAATGCGGAGCTACAGCAGAAGCTGAAGATCGCCAAGGCGGTGGATGGCCAGGATGACCCGCCCGAGGAATTCGAAGAGGGTTCTTTCGTTGAATCCCGTTTCAGCTGATAGGGAGTCGAAATGCCCCGCGTAGACCTCAATCAGACCAATTTCACCTCCGGCGAGATTACGCCCCGCTGCTATGGGCGTGTCGACATTGCCCGGTACCAGAACGGTGCTGCCTCGCTGGAAAACTGCTTTGTCACGATCCATGGCGGCGCATACCGCCGGTATGCCAGCGGCTACCAGGCCACGGCCAAGACACTGGGCCGCTTCGTGCGCCTGGTGCCGTTCGTCTTCAGCACCACCCAGGCCTACATTCTGGAGTTCGGCCACCTGTATCTACGGATCTACAACCAGGGCGGCGGCCAGGTGATGAACGGCGGTGTGCCTTATGAGCTGGTCACCCCCTACAGCGAAGACATGCTGCGGGATATGGACTTCACGCAGGGCGCCGACACGATGCTGCTTTTTCATCAGTCGGTGTACCCGCAGACGCTGCGCCGACTGTCGGGCGGCGCTTGGTCGATTGGGGCAGCGCCGTTCACCACGCTGCCATTTGATGAGGTGGGTCATCGCTACAACGGCACGCTGACCCTGAGCGCGACCACCATTGGCACGGGACGCACCGCGACTTCCACAATCGCCTCATTCATCGCTGGCGATGCTGGCCGGCGCATTACCTTCGAGGGCGGCGCTGGCCTGATCACGGCTGTGAACTCCGGTACGCAGGTCACCATAAAGATCACGTCCGAGTTCAGCAGCACGGTCATCGCGGCCAATCAGTGGGTGCTGGACGACTCGCCGCAAACGACCATCGTTCCAGGTGACAAGAGCCCAGTCGGCATCGGCATCAACGTCACCTCCGCAGTGGACACCTTCCGGGCCAATGACGTGGGCAAGTTCATCGAAATCAACGGCGGTCTGTTGGAAATCGATGGCGTCACGAACGCTCAGGCCATCGTCTGCAAGATCATTCAAGAGCTGGACTCTGCGGTGGGTGCGCCGCCAGGCGCGTGGAAGCTGCTCGGGCCAGCCTGGAATGAATTCGATGGCTACCCGCGTACCGGTGAGTTCTACGAGCAGCGGCTCAATGTGGCCGGCTCCACCGGCTACCCGCAAACACTGTGGGGCAGCAAGACTGGCGCATTCTTCGATTTCACCATGGGCACCGATGATGATGATGCCTATGCGTTCACGCTGCCATCGACCGGCAAGATCAATCCGATCACCCGTATGTCGTCGGTCAGTGTGCTCATCATGCTGACCTATGGCGGCGAATATACGGCCACCGGTGGCGTGGAGAAGCCGCTGACGCCCACCAACCCCCAGCTGAAGCCGCGCACACGCTACGGCTGCAACTCGGTCAAGCCGCTGCAGGTGGGCGAGGAACTGTTCTACGTGACGCGCACCGGCAAGAAGGTCAGGGCGATGTCCTACTCGTACACCTCGGACAGCTTCCCTTCGCCCAACGTCACCACGCTGGCCGAGCACATCACCAGCCCCGGCATCGTTGACATGGCATACCAGCAAGAGCCTGACGGCCGCCTGTGGTGCGTGCGCGCTGATGGCAAACTGGCCGTGCTGACTATCGACCGGGAAGAGGGCGTCACGGCCTGGTCGCCGCAGTCCACGGATGGCATCTACGAATCAGTGGCCTGCATCCCCAATGGTGGCATCGATGAGGTGTGGGTGAGCGTCAAGCGCACCATCGGTGGCGTGGACTACCGCTACATCGAACGCTTCGATGACTCGCTGCTGACCGATAGCGCGATCACTGGCGCGGATGCCACCGGAATGACCGAATGGACTGGCTTGGACCACCTGGAGGGTAAGCAGGTGCATGTGCGTGCCGACGGCACCTTTGCCGGCACCTTCACGGTGGCCGGCGGCAAGATCACCCTGCCGCGCAGCGCTAAGGCCGTCCAGATTGGCCTGCCGTACACCGCCCGCATCATCCCGCTGCGCCCCGAGATCCAGACCGGCGCCGGCACTGCCCAGGCCAACAAGATGAACACCAGCAAGGTGAGCGTGCTGCTGCACGAAAGCATCGGCGGCACGATCAACGGGCAGAGGCTGACACAGCGTGCATTCGGATCGGAGTTGCTGGATCAGGAGCTGCAAGTCTATTCCGGCCTGGATTACGTGGGCATCACGGACTGGCACAACGGTGATTCGCCCATCGTGCTGGAGCAGTCCGAGCCGCTGCCGTTCCATGTCCTGTCCGTCATCCGCAAATTCACGGTGAATCCATGATCAGGCCCGCCACCATCGGAGACATGGGTGTGCTGCTGGCCATGGGCCGTGCGATGCACGCGGAAAGCCCGCGCTGGCGCCGGCTGAAGTATTCCGAGCACCAGGTAGAGACCATGCTCATCGGGCTGATTGAGTCGCCGCAGGGCCTGGTGCTGATCGCTGAGCGTGACGGCCAGGCCATCGGGGCCATTGCCGCCGTGGTGCAGCGTGCCTGGTGCGCCACCGACCTGGTGGCCGAAGAAGTCAGCTTCTACATGCTCCCCGAACATCGCGGCAGCCTGGCCGCCGCGCGCCTGGTGAATAGCTTCAAGGAGTGGGCTCGCCTGCAGGGCGCGTCCTGGGCATATGCCGGTGCGTCTACCGGTGTTGATGATGAACGTGTCGCGAAGCTGTACGAGGGCTTCGGCTTCACCCGCTGCGCGGTAGGACTGGAGGCATATTTTGGGAATTGAGATCAAGCGCTGCGCTATCGCTGACATCGTTGCAGCACCGGAGTTGCCGGCCTTGCTGGCCGAATACGGTGCGGAATCCGGCAATGAAGGTATCGGTCCGGTCAATCCGCAGTTCGATACCTACCTGGCCATGGAGACGGCCGGCATGCTGCATGCTCTGTCCGCGCGCCTGGAAAACGGCCAACTGGTGGGCTTCATGCTTGTGCTGACTCCGGTTCTGCCGCACTTCGGCCGCCGCGTTGCAGTGAGCGAATCCTTCTTCGTGGCGACCGCTCACCGCAGTACTGGCGCTGGTCTACGGCTGTTGCGCGCGGCGGAATGCCTGGCGCGGGACGCTGGTGCAGTCGGCATCATGGTCAGCGCGCCGAACGGCGGTCAGTTGGCGCAGGTGCTGCCCGGCATGGGCTATCACGATGCCTCGCACGTCTTCTTCAAGGGACTGGCATGAACAACATCCGCGCCCGCCAGGACGGTATCCCTGCCATGTCGCCGCAGGCCATCGCTGCCGTGACAGAGATTGAGCGGCATACCCTCGCGCTCCCACAGGTTCCAATTCGCACCGTGCACATCCTGCATGCCGGCCTCTACACCCGCATGATCACTATCCCGGCTGAAGTGGTGCTGACCGGCGCGTTGATCAAGATCGCCACCATGCTCACCATCAGCGGCGATGTGGAGGTCTTCCGAGGCCCCGGCGATGTGGTCCGTATCCGTGGCACGGCGGTCATGCCGGCCAGCGCCGGCCGCAAGCAGGCATTTATCGCGCACGCCGACACCACCGTGGTGATGTGCTTCCCCACACAGGCCAGAACGGTTGAAGAGGCCGAGGCCGAATTCACCGACGACACCGACATGTTGATGTCGCACCGCGAGCCCGAATTCAACACCACCATCATCACAGGAGAGTGACCTATGTCCGGAGGAATTTCCGCAACCACTGTTGCCCTGGCCGCTACCGCGGCAGTCGGCGCATACTCCGCCATTCAGTCCGGCCAAGCCCAGTCTCGCCAGCTGAAGGCGCAGGCTCAGCAGCAGTCCAACCAGGCCGCCTATGAAAAGGACGCTGCTGTGGCCCAAGCCGAGAAGATCCGCAAGGCGGCTGCCCAGCAGCAGTCCGCCGCGCGCGCCCAGCTCGCCGGGTCGGGCGTGGCCGTGGGCGAGGGCACTGCCGTCAAGATCAATGACACCATCGACCTGAACGCCGAGAACGATGCGCAGACTGCATTGCTCACCGGTAGCCGTCGGGCCAACTCGCTCAACGACACTGCGGCGTCCTACAGCAGCGCTGCAGGTGATGCGCTGACGGGAGGGTATCTCACCGCCGGGGCCACTGTACTGAGCAGCGCGGCACGGATCGGGAAGGGCTGGACGACGAATCCGAGCGGCGTTTCTAGCAGCCTCGGCACTGGCATTTCCGCTCCGTCCAGCGCTCTGCGCATTGGCGGATAAGGGGGCAGCATGCAAATCCAACTCGGCAATTTCGGCAACGCTATCGCCCAGCCGCAGCAAGCCGCCCAGGTTGTCCCACAGCAGGCGGCGAATCAGGGGCTGGCCAATGTAGCGCAGGCGGGCCAGCAACTGGCGACCACCTTCCAGGCGATCGATGAGCAGAAGCAGCGCATGCAGGCTGTTTCCTCGCTGGCCAACCTGAACAACGATCTTCACGATATCCACGATTCCATTGCGCGGGATGTGGCCGGCGGCGTCATCAAGCCGGAGAACGCGCTCGACGCCTTCAATGCGCGTGCGGCCGATGCCCGCAAGGCGCGCACGGATGGCCTGAATCCATTCCAGCAGGAAACGATTGATTCCCACATCACGACCGCCGTGGGCAGCCTCACCCGCAATTTGCAGAGCGTGGCCATCAAGAAGACCGAATCGGACATCGGCGCGCAGATCCTTGATACGGGCGAGTCCTTGCAGCGCCAGGCCATGCGCGACCTGCCCACTGCCATTGCGCAGTACGACGCGCTGGCCGAGACCATGGGGCCGAAAGCCGGCTGGAACTCAATTCAGATCGCCAAGGCCAAGCAGGGATTCAAGGAAAGTGCGTCTTTCAACTTCGCCAACGCCACGCTGGAAGGCGCTGTGCAGACGGGTGATAAGTCCCTGGTGCAGGCTGCACTAGACAAGATCCAGGGGCCGGACGGCGAGGTGATCGACCCCAACAAGCGCACCGCCCTGGTGACCAAGGCATACGGCTACCTCAACGGCATCGACGCCGCCACCCAGCGCGAAGCAGACCGTGCGCAGCGCGAGCAGGATGCGCGCGAGAACCACGCCGTTGACGTCTACAACAGCATGTTCGATCTGGTGGCAAAGGGGCGGTATCTCTCCACAGAGGCTATCGCCGAGGGCGCTGCCGCGACGGCCGGCACCAAGATGGCCTCCCAGATGCAAGAGCTGGTGAAGTCGCAAGGCAAGGTGGCCGGCTTCGCCGCGCTGCCACTACCCCAGATGCGCGCCACGGTGGAGCGCATGAATGCGGCAGGGTCTGATCCGTCCATCGGTGTGACGCCGCAAGACCAAAAGGTTACCGAGCAGTTCAAGAGCATCCTGTCGTCCAGCGAAAAGGCCTATGCGGACAACCCCTGGCAGGCCGCCCAGGAACGCGGTGTGATCAAGGATGCGCCGACCATCCAGATGAACAGCATCCAGGATGCGCAGCAGGTACTTACGCAGCGCATGCAGCAGATCGGACAGGTAGAGATTGCCGCTGGCCGCAAGGTCTCACCGCTTCAGCCACAGGAGGCCGAGCAGATTGCCCGCGTGGTCCGCATGCTGCTGCCGGACCAGCAATCCAGTGCGCTGGCCAGCATCGGGACGATTGTTCCGGACAGCGACCGCCTGGCCGCCCTGGCCAAGCAGATGCACGACAAGGACAACACGCTGGGCCTGGCCATGATGCTGGCGGGCGAACGTACCACGGAGGGTCGATACAGCAGCGAGCTGCTGCTGCGCGGCGACAGGGCGATCAAGGACAAGGCCATCATGATGGATACGGCAAAGGAAACCGGATGGCGCGGCAGCATCGCCAATCTGGTGGGCGATGCCTTCCCGAATCAGGAGGTGCGCCAGCAGGTGATCGACTCTGCATACCTGATCAATGCCGGCATCGTTGCTGGCGGCGGTAGTTCCGATCCAGCACGGGCCCTGCGCCTGACCGTGGGCAGTATCGTAGAGCGCAACGGGGTAAAGGTACCGTTGCCGCGGGGGATGGAGGAAGGAGATTTCGACAAGCGCCTGAAGGCCATCACGCCAGCGGATATCGCCGCCCAGACCACAGATAAGGTCTATGTCGGTACTCAATCCATCCCCGTTGCCGATTTCGTCAAGCAGCTCCCGAATGCCGCCCTCATCAGCGCTGGCCAGGGCCGATACAACGTCAAGGCCGGCGGCACGCTGGTGACGAACAGCCAGGGCCAGCGCATCACCATCAGGATCGCCCCATGATTGAGAACATGTTCCAAGACGGCACCGACAAGGTTCTTGATGACCGAGTCGCGCGCCCAGTAGCAGAGCCGCCAGTGCGCCCGTCCTTTGGCCTGAGCCTGTGGAATACCACCAAGTCGCTGCCCAAGGGTGTGGCCACCGGCGCCACCGAGTCTGCCGCATTCGGCTCCGATATGCTCGGCGCCTTCGGTGCTGTACAGGCTGGCTATGGCGTGCAGGCCGATCCGGCCATGCTCTTCGACAGTGACATGCAGCAGCGCGTGGCGGGTGCCGAAGGCCAGAAGGCCCGCGAGGATGTTCAGTCTGGCGCCGCCTTCACCAGCCAGAGCGGCACTGGTCTGCGGGCGACTGCGCGCACCATGATGCCGGATCCCACCACCAGCAATGCAGCAGAGAACATCCTCTTTGGCTTGGGCCGCTTCGGCGTCAAGGCAGTGGCCTATTCAGTGCTGGGCACTCCAATCCCGGGGGCAGTCTTCACCGGTACCGATGAGGCATTCGTGGAGGCCCAGCGCCTGCAGGAGCTGGGCGTGGACTTCGAAACGCGGACGAAGGCGGCCATTGCTGCCGGCGGTGCGGCGGCAGCTGCTACTGCTCTGCCGGTGGCCGGAAAGACTATCGGCCAGACGGTAGGCTTGGTGGCGGCCGGTGGTCCGGGTACATTCATCGCCCAGCAGGCGGCCAGCCGTGCCATCCTCCAGAACGCCGGGTATGACAAGATCGCGGAGCAGTATGACCCGTTCGACCCGGTAGGCCTGGCCGTCGCCACCCTGATACCTGCAGGCTTCGGTGCCTATGCCTCGCGCGGCATGCGCAATGCCCGGCCGGTGGCCGCGCCGATGGATGCAGCTGCTTCCCGCGAGCTGGTGCAGATGGGCATGAACGAGCGCCAGGCCCTGCGCTATGACGATGCTCGACTGGATGCCTATGCCGTGACCGCTGCCCAGCGTGTAGGCGTGCCGCCCGAGGTGCTGCTCGCGGCGAAGAATGCAGGCGAGCGCTCCAGCAGCAGCGCTGCCACCTCGCCGGTGGGCGCCAAGGGCATCATGCAGTTCATGGATGCCACCTGGCAGCAGTACGGCAAGGGCAACGTGCGCGACCCGGTGGCCTCGATCGACGCCGGTGCCGCGTATCTGGCCGACCTGGGCAAGCAGTACGGCGGCGACTGGCGGGCCGCGCTGGCGCACTATAACGGCGGCACCCTGGCGGGCAAGGCTGTGCAGGCCGGGAAGGTGCCGCCAGCCGCCGAGACACGCGCCTATCTGGAACGCACGGACAAGTTCATTGCCGAGCGCCAGGGAACCGAGGCGGGCCGGGCAGCCGCAGCAGATCCTGAAGCCGTGGCCGCCGCACGCGTCAACTTGATTCGCGAGACCGTCAATTCCTGGAATCTGAAGGATCAGGCCGATATCGCAGGCGCCGAGCAGCACCTCGCCGCCTTCAGCCGCGCGGCGGACCAATTGGGCGCGGGCGAGCGGGTGGCGGTCAGCGATACCCTGAACTTGGACAATCTGGCCCAGGCGCGCATGCTGGATGACTTCGGCACCAGGATGGAAGCTGTGCGTGCAACGCTGCTGGAGGACGCTGGCAATGTGGCCGAGCCCGGTGCCATCCGCGCCATGCGCGACGAAATCACCAGCCTGCAGCAGTCCATTCCGGCTACCAATGACGCTGCGCTGCGTGCCCGCGCCAAAGAGATACAGGCCGAGGGCGGCAGCTACAAGCAAGCCCTGGCCACGGCCACCAAGGAACTCAATGGCCGGGCCGCCGAAATCAATCAGCGCATCGACTCCCTGCAGCAGCAAATCGACCGCAATGCCCTGGCAACTCGGGCGAATGAGCAGATTGCGCAGCTCGATCAACAGATTGCGCAGGTGCGCCAACAGCGGGCAGCTATTGACGCGCCGACCCCGAAGCGTGGGGCATTGGCCGTGCAGCAGGCACTGGCCGAGCCGCCGGCGAAAGGTGCCAAATCTGGCACCGCCGAGCCTGGTGCATCTGCTGCAACAAAAGCCCCAGAAGCTGCACCACCAGCCCCGAAAACTGCAACAGAAAGGGCTCCGGGTGGAACATCCACCGCAGAAACCGGAACATCTGGCGGCCAGGCCGGTACAGCCGCCGCCGTGCTCGATAGCCAGACCGCCGAGATTGCCCGCCTTTCTCCCGACATGGTGGTGCAGCTGGAAGGGATGGATGCACCGCTGCCGCTGGCCGAGGCGCTGGCCAAGGTCAAGGAAGAGGCCGCCGCCGAGGCTAAGGACGCCGGCCTACTCCAGGTGGCAGCCGAATGCTTCCTGCGCAATTCTTGATAAGAGGAAACCATGCACCCGAAATGCAGACAAGCAGTACAGCAGGCCGCCGGCCGCGCATTGACCGACAGCGAAATCCAGAAGATTGACGACGCGATGAGCGCCAACATGCGCCGGCTGGCGCGGCAGGACCCCAGCGGCTGGGCTGCCAAGTCAGCCGACCAGCGGGTGCTGGAGGCTGCCGCTGCCGGCATGCAGGACATCCAAGCCGCCGCTGCGCTCAAGGTGCAGCGCGCCCAGCTGCAGATCCTGCACACGGCCGCCATGGAGACGCGCGTGGGCGACCTGATGGCCACGTATGCCACCGGCCGCAGCCGTGCCCTGGTTCAGGAGCTCGACCAAACCAGCCTGTATATCGAAGGCATCAAGCGCGAGAACATGGCCCGGCTGGTTGATCTGATGGAAGCCGCGACCAGCAAGGACGGGGCCGGCATCGGGCGTCAGGGCCTCATGCTGCTGTTCGATGCCGAGAATCCCACCATGAGCCGTGACCTGGCCCGAGAAATCTTCGGCAATGCCGCTGGCACCACCGGCAACAAGCTGGCGCAGCAGGGCGCGCGGGCCTGGCTGGATGCTATTGAGAGCATGCGCCAGCGCTTCAACGCCGCCGGCGGTGATGTCGGCAAGCTGGATTATGGCTACCTGCCGCAGCCGCATGACCAAGGCCGCGTGCGCGGGAAGGGCGATACCGCCGCTCAGGCAGACTGGGTGCAGAAGACGATGCCGCTGCTCGATCGCCGCCAGTATGTTCTGGAGGACGGCAGTCTGATGAACGATGCTCAGGTCACCGCGCTGCTGTCTCGCGCGTGGGAAACGCTGGCCAGCGGCGGCATCAACAAGATTGAGCCGGGGAAATTCAAAGGGTCCGGCTCCCGCGCCAACTCGGGTGCAGAAAGTCGGCAGATCCACTTCCGCGACGCCGATGCCTATCTCACCTACCTGAGCCAGTACGGCGGCGGCAGCATGTACGATGCGATGCTCGGGCACGTGGGCGGAATGTCGCGCGATATCGGGCTGGTGGAGCGCTACGGCCCTAACCCTGAGCAGCAGATGCGCCTGCAGTTCGACATGGCCGAGAAGGCTGACAATGGCATCAAGCGCTCTTTCGGCCTGAAACCACAGAGCTATTGGGATGTGGTCAGCGGCAAGACCGGCATGGCTGAAAATGGCAACATCGCCCAGATCGGCCAGGACCTGCGCAACATCCAGACCTTCGGCAAGTTGCAGGGCGCCGTGCTCACCAGCATCACCGACCTGGGCACGCACTTCGTGACCACGGGCTTCAACAAGCTTTCCTATTGGGATGCGCTGAAGAACATCGCAGCGCAGGCCAGCAGCGAGACCCGCGACTTCCTGACCATGCACGGCATCATCGCGGAGACCATGGTTTCTGATCTGAATCGCTGGAGCGGCGACAACATCAAAAACAACTGGTCCGGTCGCATCGCCAACAGCACCATGAAGCTTTCGCTCATGAATGCCTGGACCGATACCCTGCGCCGCAGCTTCTCCATGACCATGATGAACGGCCTGGCCAAGCTGAGCAAAACTGACTGGGCCAAGCTATCCGAGTATGACCGCTGGCGCATGACCAGCAAGGGCATCACGGATGCCGACTGGGCGGTGATCCAGCAGGCCCAGCTCACCACGCACCGCGGCGCCGAGTTCCTGACGCCTGAGGCAATCCGCGCCAGCGGGTCGCCCGAGGCCGACCAGGTGGTGGCCAAGGTACTGGGCATGATCACGGACGAGTCGGAATTTGCAGTGCTCAACCCTGATCTGGCCACCCGCACGCTGTCCAGTGGCGGCGGGGAACAGCGTGGGACGATGCGCGGCGAGCTGGCCAGGTCGGTCATGCAGTTCAAGTCCTTCCCAATCGCCATGGTCTCGCGCCACTGGCGGCGCATGATGGAGACGCCCCAGGGCCTGGAGGGCGCCCCTGTTGCCGCCAACCGGGTGGCCTATGCCGGCGCGCTCTTTGCATCGCTCGGCGTGTTGGGCGCTATTGCTTACCAGACCAAGCAGATCGTCTCCGGGAAAGATCCTGCTGACATGACCACCGCCAAGTTTTGGGTCAAGGCCATTGCGCAGGGCGGCGTCCTCTCGATCATGGGCGATATCCTGCTGGCCGATTCCACCGAGGAGGCTGGTCAGTACGCCTCCAAGACCATCAGCGGCCTGGCCGGCCCGACCATTGGTGCAGCCGCAGACCTGAGCCTGAAAGTCATTAAGGGGAACATCGACAAGGCAGCGGCCGGCAAGGAGACGCACGCTGGTGCGGAGGCCCTGACGTTAGCCAGATATCACATGCCATACGTTAATCTCTGGTACGCAAAGGCTGCGCTGGATCATGCTGGGCTGCATGCCCTGCAAGAGAATCTGTCGCCAGGCTACCTGTCACGCATGCAGCAGCGCGCGCACAAGGACTGGGGTCAGGATTATTGGTGGAAGCCTGGTACCGGCGCGCCGGACCGTGCGCCTGACTTTTCGATGATCGGAGGACGATAATGCGGCAAGACCAATACCTGCGACTGCAGGAGCTCACCGAGAAACTGACCGATGCCTTCATTCAGGAGGCCGATCCCGACAAGTGGCCAGGCGCTGGCATGGAGGTGGCGGCCATGGATCAGCAGACGCGCGGGGATCGCTACTGGTGCAAAAAGAATGCGGCAGCCACCCTGACCGTGATGATGAAGACTGCAAATCTGCTTGGAGTGATCAAGCCGCCTTCAGTTGGGAATGATGTTGTCGACCCCGATGGAAAGGAAGATGCTAGTCTCGATGGCGACATAGCATCTGCCGAAAAGGAGGCGCAAAAGATGCTGGAGAAGATCCAGATCACTGTGAGAAAGACGTCTAGCAAGAAGGTACATGGACAATAAGCCAATCAGCTTCCTAGCCTTCTTCTTGCTGTGGGCCAAGGTGATGAAATGGAAGGTTCCGACGCTACACGTCCGGGTTTGCCACTGGCTGGAGTTCACGGACGACCCTGTGCGCGTGCTGCAGGTCTTCCGTGGCGCGGCCAAGTCGTCCATCTTCGCGGTATACAAGGCGTGGCAGCTGTACCGCGACCGCACTTGGGTATCGCTGATCTGGGCAGCCGATGGCAAGCTGGCCACGAAGCTGACGCGCGACACCATCAATGTACTGCGTCGGCACCCATTGTGTGGTGGCATGCTGCCGACCAAGCCTGGGGCCCAGATGTTCTGGGTGAAAGACTCGGAAGATGCCCGAAACGCTAGCATGACTGCGACGGGCGTAAATCAGAACGTGACCTCTGCCCGCGCCAAGAGCATCGACTATGACGACGTCGAGGTGCCCAAGAACATCAAGACGGCAGAGGCCCGCGAGAACCTGCGCGACAAGATCCAGGAAGCCACCTTCATTTTGGTGCCCGGCGGCCAGGAAACCTACATCGGCACGCCGCACACGCACAATTCCATCTATCCCGAGCTGATTGAGAACGGCGCGGCATCGCTGAAAATCCCCCTGTTTGAATCGGCCATCCGGTACGAGGATACCGGTTCACGCCTGCGCTACCGCTTCCCGTTCAAGCCCGGTGACGACGGTCTCTACGTGTTCGTCGGCATTCATAAGCATGCCCGCCTGCTGGTGCAGGACCAGGATTATTCGGTTGACGGGCAGGACATCATCTTCACCAAGCCGCCCGGCAAGCTGCTGGATATCTATGCGCATTGCGCCTGGCCGGAGCGTTTCACCCGGGACGACGTGGAGCGCCGCCGGAAGAAGACACGGACGATCAACTACTGGGACAGCCAATATATGCTGGAAGCCAAGCCGATCAATGAGAGCCGCCTTGATCCGGAGCTGATCAAGGCCTACGACGTGCAGCCGCGCTTGGAGCATGCGAACCGGGCGGTACGCATGATGCTGGGCAAGACGCACGTCGTCAGCGGAAGGGCTTACTGGGACCCGTCACTGGGCAAGAAGAAGAGCGATGCCTCGGCCTTCTCGGTGGTCTACGACGATAGCCTGGGCAATCACTATTGGCATGTTTGCCAGGAATTGACTGGTGACTTTGCTGTGTTCAACGATTCCCGCAATACCGTCATCGAGTCAGGCCAGGTGCTGCAGGCCTGCGACATCATCGCCAAGGCAAACATCCTGCATGTCTATGTGGAAACCAACGGCGTGGGCAGCTTCGCCGGAAAGCTGCTGCAGCGAGCCCTGAAGCAGCGAGGGCTTGCCGTGGGCGTGACCGAGATCCAAGAGGGCACCAACAAGAACGAGCGAATCCTTGGCGCACTGGAAGGCCCGATGAAGTCTGGCGTGCTCTGGGCGCATATCGATGTCCTCAACGGCCCGCTGTGGGACCAGATGAAGGATTGGAAGCCAGAGGTGAAGGAGCAGCCGGACGACTTCCTGGACAGCGGCGCGGGCGCAGTGGAGCAGGCCCCGGTGCGAATTAATAAATTAGTCGGGAAACCGACCCCGGATAGGCGTGAAGATTGGCGCCAATCCACGGGCGTCTATGAGGTGACGCTCGAACCCTGAGCGCCGGCAGCGGCGCGCCAGACCATGAGGCCGCCGTGACTGTCAGCATTCAAACTCCCTTCAACACCTACACCGCAGCGCCTGGCGCCACGCTGTTTGCCTATCAATTCAAGGTGCTGCGCGACAGCGATCTACTGGTCAGCGTGGACGGTGTGACCAAGACACTTGGCATTGATTATTCGATTTCGGGCATTGGCGACGATGATGGCGGTGATGTCGCCTTCACTTCCGCCATGGTCGGCGGTGAAAAGGTTCTCTTGCGCTCGAATATCGTATTCGAGCGCAGCACTGACTATCAGCAAAATGGGGAATTCCCTGCTGATGTCGTGAACAAGGATTTCGACCGGCCCTGGCTGGCGCTGCAGCAGATGGAGCAGTCCATCAAATCGTCCGTCAAACTGCCGTTCGATACTGCCGGTGATCAGACCCTGCAGCTATCAGCAGCACAGCGCGCCAATACGCTCATCGGCTTCGATGCAGCTGGCAACCTGACCACCAGCACCACCGATGCGCAGAATGTCATTGCTGCACAGGAAGCGGCGGCAGCTGCTGAAGCGGCCGCCGCATCGGTCGATCCGTCCAATATCGTGCACATCGCGGGCGCCGAGACCATCACCGGCGTGAAGACCTTCGGCCAATCGCCCCTGCTGCCGAATGCCTCGCTGGGCGACTCGTCCACCAAAGGGGCCAACACCAAATTCGTTGCCGATGCCTTGGCCGATGCTGTGCCGCGCGCGACGATCAAGGTGCGCCAGGCTGTGCAGTATGGGCCGATGACCGCGCCCGCATCCGGCCAGCCTGCGCAGCCCGATCTGATTCCGCAGAGCCAGATCGGCAATACGCTTGCCACTGGCGTGACGCTCAAGTGCGGTACTGCGGCCACGCTGTTCTCAGTGGCGAATGGCAACCGGTCGGACGGCTCGCCAGAAAACCTGAACTGGCTCGCCTCTGCCGATATCCCTGTGCCGAACCTCGCAGCAAGTTCCACAAATTACATCTGGGTGGATACCGTCGCACGCACGGCGGGCTTTGTCGCGGTGGCTGATGTCGACCAACCGGGCGGCGCCATTCCAGTGACGAACAACCAGCATACCTTCGATACCGTCGGCATGAAGATGTACCTGGGCAACGGCGCCACGGCGAGCCAGGTCAATCGCCTGATCGTAGCCGAGGTCGATACCAGCGGCAGCGCCGTCACCAGCATCCGCCTGCGCGCCTACAGCGGTGAAGACGTGCCATTGTTCGTGGCGCCACTTCCTGCTGGGTCAACCGTTCTGTTGCGATCGAACGCGGTCAGAAGCGCTGACGTTGACATCTTGCTGGAAGCACGATGCGAAACCGCTGACATCGGCTATTCGGTCGGGGACATCGTTACCAACATCGGCCAGGCGAACCAAGCCCCGATTTCATTCTGGCGCACGCGCTCAGCGCTCGGGTTCGCAGTTGGTACGGCCGGCGGCTTGAGCACCCAGAACAAGTCCACAGCCGGTTTTGTTGGCTTCACCCAGGCCAACTGGAGTTATCGCATCCGCGTCAAACGCCGCTGGGGCATTCAGAAATAAGGGGGATCGTATGTCTGGCTATTACATTGCTTTCGGAGCGCAAGAATTTCCGCCACGCGGTATGTACTACGAAGGCGACCACATGCACTGGAAGGACATGGCGGTGCCGCGCCGTCCGGAGGCTACTTACACCTGGTCGCCCAACCCGGACCGCCCGACCTATGACGACTGGCAGTTCGATGGCCACGATGCTGACGGCGGCTACTGGGTGGCACCGGCGGAAGGCAGCGAATGAGCGATACCAAAGTCATCGACACGAAGCTGGCACTGGCATGGCTGGCGCCGCTGGGCGTCACGATAGTGGGTGGCCTGGTTACCTTGGTCTGGATGGCATCCCAGCAGGCCAGCACCATCAATGCGCTACTGGAGACGCAGCGCGAGATGAAGGCCCAGATGGTGGCGCGCGATCAGCGTGATGAGGCGTTCAAGGCCGCCCAGCTCACCGCCGTATCCGAGGTCAGGCTCAACGATGCTCGGCAGGATATCCGTATCGAGAACCTGGAGAAGGCCGTGCGGATTCAGCCGCCGCAGAGCCTGGGAAAGTGGACCAAATGAAGATTCGACTGGTAGACGACAAGGGCGTGATTCATCGCCGGTGGAGCGTGCGCCTGGCCAAGATCGGCGCCGCTGTCATGGCGGGCTGGGCCGCACTCACCTCGGCCGGCCTGGGCAGCACGTTGCCTATCTGGGTGGCTCAGGCGGTGGCAGGTCTCATCCTGGTGTGCATCTGCGGCGCCGCCTACCTCAAGCAGCCGGAGCCGGCTGAGAAAGGACAGGACAATGAAACTCCTCCTGCAGCGTGAGCCCAGCACCAAGAAGAGCACGGCGGGCAAGCTCTTCATCGATGGCCAGTTCGAGTGCTACACCCTGGAAGACGTCGTGCGCGCACGGGGCGTGAAGGTCTACGGCCAGACGGCTATCCCGGCTGGCACCTATCAGGTGCTGCTCACGCAGTCGCCTCGGTTCAAGCGCGTGCTGCCGCTGCTGCTGAATGTGCCTGGCTTCGAAGGTATCCGCATCCATCCCGGCAACAAGGCCGAGGACACCGACGGCTGCATTCTGGTGGGCGATGCACCAGCGCCGGACTGGCTGGGCCAGAGCAAGGTAGCGTTCGACCGCCTATTCACCAAACTTCGCCTGACCACCGAGCCGATCACCATTGAAATCCGGGAGGTCCAATGATTGCGCTGCTGCTGAAGATCGGCCCATGGCTGGCCGGCCTGGTCGGTATCGTCGCCGGCCTGTTCATGCGCCAGCAGGCCAAGGCCACCAAAGCCGAGGCCGCGCAAGAAGTTGCGGAAACGAAGCAAGAGGTTGCCGACCGAAACGCTGCGGCCGCCCAGAAGGCGGCTCAGGCCACAGGAGAACGCGGAAATGTGGAAAACGAAATTGCTGCTATGCCTGCTGCTGATCGTGAGCAGCGGCTGCGAGATGACTGGACGCGTAACTAATCCGGTGGCTGGCGGCCCGGCCATCGTGGATAATGGCTGCAACTGGACCCGTCCCATCTTCATCGACAAGGCCGACAAGCTGAGCCAGGGCACTGTCGACCAGATCCTGGCTCACAACATGACCGGGCAGCGGCTGTGCGGCTGGCAGCCGAAGGCGTCTAAGTAGCAGGCAACTCCGTCATGAGAGGTCAAAATACGGAAAACTATTTGGGTACTTGGCAGCGTATTTGGTCTCCAAGCATTCTTCGATCTGTTGCGCTGCGAAAGAAATATCCATCAGAATGCGGCTGGACGCTGGCTGGGAGTGGAAGCTGGACTTTTCGAAGTTGTCTAAAGTTATACTCCTTCGAAGCTCTACGATAAGCGGATCTAGGGTCGTCTGATCGACCAATCTGATGCGTCTAAAAGTCCTTTCGAGCGTGGAGACTTTAGATATTAGCTCTACCGATTTAGAGTCATCGAAGCTTGTCGAGCAATGAAACGTCCTACTCTCTTGCTCTAATTTTTGTAATTGTTCATATGCCTTATCGAGCTGGGAACGAGTTTCTTTCCGACGTTCCCTAGCTTCGCTAAACAAATGAGTACAAGCCCAACCGATTATCGCAACGATCCACGGAATCGCATCCCAGAACGACTTGTCCATTACTTGTCTTGTGTGGCAATCAATTAGGAACAGGGAGCGCTTTGTCGATATAGTCCAGTATTTCAAGCTTCAAACTTGAGTTTGTTGCATGAATTTCCAACCTATTCTTCAGTTGCTCTTTTTCAAAACCTCTGCGAACTAGTCCACCAAATGCTTCTTCCAAAAAAGACGATCCATAACCTCGTGCGCCGTCCATCTCGATAATAATTTTGGACGTTTTTTCCCCACTGAGAGCTGGCTCTAGAAATTTCTGACGAAAGAGCTCACCGCTATACGGGCCATCTTTCTGGAACCTTCCCGCTGGATAACGGGAAAATTCCTGTGCGATTTTGATGGTTTTATTCATACATCCTCCTTGCGGGGCAAGGGAATTTTCCAAAATATTAAAGTTCCCAGAATGCTATCACGATAGTCTCGCTGGTGAGGACGGCCACCCCAGCTCGTTCCGTACCTTCCCTTATTGCTATAAACGACGGCTTCAGCATCAGGGAGGCCACGTATCACGTCCATAATTTGCCGGAGTCCTTTGCCTCGATGTTTCTTTCTGGTGCGCGACACACTATCTTTTACGGCAAATTTAATGATGTCTGAATCGTACTTAATACCTTTCCGCATAATTCTGTTCCACACGCTCTTCCTTTTTACAGGAAGTGTCCGAGGAATGCCGGCTCCTAGATCGCAAAACGCTACCGATAGATAACCGTCTTTCTGATGGGAAAACATCCACCAGGTCTTCTGGTGGCAAATTCCGAGCCCATCTTCACGCGGGAGGTCATATGCGTGGTTACTCACGTTTGTCATCGCCTCAGTGATCCCAGTATACAAGTTGTCCTGAAGATACTCAGCGATTTCGCCATCGTATTCTTTGAGAATGACCTCGTATTGGTCACCTTGCACGAGATTTCCCGTGGCAGCACGCCAGTTGATCACATCATGATCCTCCGGGATAACGTTCGCCTTAACCCCTAGCAGATCCAGAATTCCAATCTGCTTCAGAACTTGGGCCACTTTTCTGTTATTGGGCAGAACTAGCGAAATATCAACCTTGCCTTGGACGTGTTTGATAAGGCGTTTTAGTTCTGCCCAAAAGAGTAACATGCCATCGGCATACAGCTTTTCTGTATGCGAGAAATCAAGAGTTATATTCTCAGCAAGTTTTCCGACCTTGTGTCTTAATAGACTCATCGCTTTGAGAAACTCCGACCGCTCTGGTTCTATGCCGAGTGTAAAAGTCGAAGGAGCAGCCCAAATATCGTCCACTGCCTCATCACTAGATAGCTGTGCATCCTGGCCGTTCATTTTGGGCAGATAGCGTTTGCGGCGGGCTGGCCGACGCAGCCTCGAACGTCTATCAAGGTATATTTTCGTCTCGTAGGAAAGTGCTTTAATTTTAGCCCCCCGGCCAAAGTAATCTTTATCTAGTTCTTCTCCGTACTTTACAGCAGGATAATTTATCTCCCAACAATATGTCGCATATTGTCATAATTGCAATTTCATGTGTATTGATGCCACCTGCGCAGCGGGCCGTACCATGTATTGCTTGGGCTGAGGATGGCTGTGGCTGTGGCAAAATTAGAGGGCTTTGCAGATGCCAGGCCAGCGTATAAGTCGCTCCGAGCTATACGAGCTGCTCTGGTCCGAGCCAAGCGCTAAGCTAGCCGAACGATGGGCATCAGGCCGAAGCGGATCAATATGATCCGCTAAAGAATAAGGATTCAGAGGATGAGCGATGAGCTGATGACCCTAGATGACATTGCAGAGATGCACAAATGTGAGCGTCGACATGCGCGAGATGTCATCGTCAAGCTTCCAGGATTTCCTCCTGAAGCGCCTACAAGTCGGCCGAAGCATAGGCTGTGGGTTCGCGCCGAGGTGGTGCATTTTGTGACGCGCGGTCAGCCATTAGCGAATTGAGAAATGGGCAGCGACTACCTTTCCGCCCAAGAGTTATCGGCCCTCATCGGCTGCCGGCCGAACAGCCTTGCTTGCATGAGGCGGTGGCTCACGAAAAATGAATGGCCCTACGTAGAGAATATCCGTGGCTTTCCGCAGGTGTGGAGAAAATATCACGATGCTCGGATGTTTGGGGGGAGTCTGATTGCCAGCGAAACACATCGGACGGAGCCAGATTTCGCTGCGCTAAGCCGCTCCTGATGCGCGATTTTTCCGCCGAATTACTTTGCCTTCTCCAGATTCATGGTGAACTCCCTGGTTGGGCGGCTAGTTTGCTTTACGGAAAAAAGCTGGAGAATCGTTTCCCTGTGTACCAACGTCTTGCCGTCAGCCCGCACGCGAAACGGGATACCCATTTGATTTAGTGCTTTCTGTTGAGATCGAGGGCGCTGCTTTCCTGTTAGCTCCAAAAGCTCTTCCTCAGTGAGAAACATCGTGACTTTACTCCTTCGCTTCGCGCAGAAGCTCTCCCTCTGTCGGAGGGCTGAAACCGGGCTCTGTCATGCCATCAATATCGCTCTTCAAGTCGCTTTCGTCTACCTCGATTTCCGAAGAGTAGATAGGGCGGGCGCTTCGAAGAGTAGAGATAGCTTCAAGCGTTCCCCAGCGCCGCAGGCTGATATCTTGATTTGATAGATATTGATTTGATGCAGTGTCGTAGAGTTCGAACTGGTAGACCTTCACTTTCGTCATGACATTCCCGCCAATGGTCACTTTTTCAGAGCTTTGATGTAAGGCTCGCAGCCCCCCAGGTTGCCGTCGGCCTGGTAGCGCTGGATGATCTGCTTTGCATCCACTTCCAAGGTGATCTGGCAGTTGTAGTTCAGCGGAACGAACGTGCCACCCGTGGTGGTGCTGGAATAGGGCGTGAACCCGCTGCCCACACCAGCATAGCCATTCGTTGTGGTGGTTGTCGGCATGTATGCCATTTGCTGGCTTGACGATCCCCAACGGTATAGCTTGCGGCCGGCGATGGTTTGCTCGCTGTTCGGGTACCCGATCTTGTTGATGGCCACGTCAATGGGCTGCCCCAGCAAGCCCTTCAGCCCGTCATCAAGCTGACCCCATGTGGCGCACCCTGCGACGGCAGCAGTGATGATCACTAGCGAAATTTTTCGCATACACTTTCTCCCGTAATTTATCGTCGTCATCCGAAGATTGACATCGGCGTTTCGGGAGGTAAAGAAGATCATCGCTTCGGTGTTGCGCGCTATGACCAAAACCTGCCCAAACTAGGACTGAATCGGGCAAAATAGAGGCGAAAGTGCAGCCGGTCTAGGGGATGGCTTCCGCTGCAAGTCGTTGAATTGACTGCACTTTCTTTTCTGGTCTATTTGTTGCTGCCCAGTCTCATAATCCGTTGGTGCCGTGTTCGACTCACGGGGGGGCCACCAGTACCTGAAAGGCTTTCAGCGATATTTTCGCTGAAAGCCTTTTTCTTTTGCGTCGACCATTGCCAGAATATTGCCAGTTTTAGGGCGAATGGCATCGGATTTGGGTGGACGAATATGGACGTTGCCGGAGTGAATCAGGTATTGCTGCTTTTAATTTCGGAAATCGATAAACGCATTAAAGTAATAAATAAGCTTGTTTTATATGCGAATAAAGTCTATTTATTTTCTGCAACTAAAATCCGTCCGACATTCAAAAAAGTGCACCAAAAATAAGAGACATTTCTCATTTTCGGGTAAAAGGGAGCTAAATTTAGGTATCTAGCGCGAATTGTGGAGTGGTTATATAGTTTCTCTCATCATCTTTTCCCGCCCAGATGCGTACATTGAGAGGCGGGTAGTAACTCACTTTGAATCCGCATGGCTGCTCGCACACAACACGACGAAGACGCTCTCCTCCGGCTCCCGGCCGTTCTTAATCTCATCCCAGTTGGCCGTTCCACCTGGTACGCCGGCATTAATGATGGACGCTATCCTGAGCCTGTACGGCTTGGACGCCGTTGCGTAGCATGGCGCATGCGTGACATCCAGAAGGTCCTCAATCAAGGCGGCGCTGGATTAAATTGACTGTTGTAAATATTCTCCTTGAGAAATTGGCACAATGGAAAAATTGCTTGGGGGGAATTATTAGTGGCAACGAAAGTAGCAGCGAAAAAGGCAGTTGAGCAACTTGACCCGACAGTGGCGTTTCTGTCCACCCTGATGGGCTTGTACTTGGAGCCTGGCTATCCAGAGGTCGTGAAGGCATCCAGGCTAAATCTCGTGATGCAGCAGCGAAGTGGGAAGTGATGCGAAAAAAGATTGCCAAGATGAGGGCAGAATTCAAGCCTGATGCCGAGGAATGATGTGTTGATGCCCGCAACGAAATGGTCGCTTAGGCGGCCATTTTGCATTCCAAGCCTTGATTTTTGAAAAACGAGATATACTGTTTTTATATACAGTGGTAAGCACTTACTCATGGCACTATACAGAAAGTCAACCCTCGTCCAAACTGAACCCTGTGCTTATACGGTTAGCAACTTGAGATAGACTTGTAAGCTTAACCAGTTATCAAATTGGTCATTACAACTATCTAAAACCTAATAAGGCGGGGCGGGAGCGCAGCGGAGCATATTTGTCGGCGCGGGTCTCGGCGGGGAAAACTCACATGGCTATTGAGCTTAAGCACAGCGTCATTCACGGCTTCAACAAAGAAGCGGGGCAGCGAGAAGCGTTTCCCATAAAGAAAGAGCGGTTGTTGGATAACAATCTGCCAGCGGTTTTTTCTCTTGTAGAGGGGATGGTCAATCTCTTTGGAAAGCGCGAAAGTCGGCAAGTATGGGGCCGTTTCGCACATGACCATCGAGAAGGGCCATTTCCACTTCAGTTTTCAGGATATGCAGCAGGTGAGTCGGAAGCAGCTGAGTTCCTCACGCTTTCAGGCGTTGTGGTTGATGAGATTGCTCGTATGGCTAGCCTTCAACAAGCAGCAACCGGCGGCCACATTCTTTGCGCCCACTATGAGACTGAGGCAGAACAACCACGTTTCATTGTGGCCATGATTAAGGAACGCAGTGGCTTGCAATTGAATAATGATTTCGTACCTCAAAATGTCACCGAAATTGACATGTCCAAGCTTCATCAGGCTGCTCTGATTTGTGTGGACCAGTTCCTGGAGATTGAAGCGACAGGGCATCAGGACGAGCCCGAGGCTATCGATTATTTATCATTCGTTGCCAAAGCGACCGACGGCTTGTCTGAATACTTCAGAAGTGCGCTCGGTTGTGCTGTGGGAGTTTCATCTGGAGCTGCAACCAACAGACTCTATGCCGGCGTTGACAGCGTGTTCTCGGAAAGTGAAGCGCTTAGAGGTTATAGGCGAAGAGCGAAAGAGAGTCTTACTGAATATTTGCGACAACAGCTTCTCGCAAATGCTCAAGTAACGATGGAAGGTGTCCAGGGAGTGTTGGACCGTGTCGTTCCACATGACCTGGCGCAGCATGTGCAAGATATTGCACAGGTGTTGAATGGCGAACGATTCAAAGTGCCAGAGTCTTTTCATGTGAAAGAGAGTGTCGTAAAGAGCCACAGTAAGGTGACATTGGATAACGGACGAATTTCGCTGAAATTTGATAGGGCAATGCTCGGCCAGCAACAGCAGTCGGAGCTTTATTTCGATGAGAATGGTCGGAAGCTAACCATTCAGAATCTGGACGACGAGATGATGCAAAAATTACGCAATACACTGGCCGGCGATTGAAAATGTTCGCTGATGTCGTTGCACTCTACCGCGCTCTAAATCGCCCAGAATTGGGGGAGGGATATTCGTATGTCTACGATGGCAAGATATCCGCTGCGACACAAGAGTTAGTGGAGCGGTGCGAGCGGCTTGGGCCTGTGTTTGGCACTGTTGACGTACTTAATCGCGGCGACGGCACGTTCCGAATTGAAGTGCAACTGCCAACAAATGACCGGGGGCGCGTATTTCACAGTATCAGTGATTTTCTCGAGAATTCTCCGACGGTTTCTTTCGGAGTCCTCCCGCAAAATTATTACATTGCAGGGCTCAACTATTCTTCTGAAGACGGAGATAAGCCAGCGGAAATAATTCGGCTTGAAAAGGTTGTTCAGTTCATCAGGTTGCTGACTAAGCTCGCAGATGACAAAGTCGATGTAAGTAGCACCGTAAATAGACTTCTATTCATTCTTCCTACTGACGCCACTAAGGTGCGTAAGACCGCGCTTGCCGAGATAAAGGTCGAAGATAGTGCGCTGCAGTTTGAATTGAATCGTCTCAGCTTGCTTGAAGTGCTAGTAGCTGAGGACAGCGCTGACAAGCTGCATGTCCAAGAGCGTCAGTTGATAATGCGTAGTGCTATCGCTGATACGTTAGCGGAAGGGGATAGTTCCTCGAACGACTTGACCTACTTATGTGAAAAATGGCCTGAAATTCGCCGAAAGTATCAGACTAACTTTCAAGCGTACATTCAAAATTTTGCTTTCGACGATGTGCGTAAAAAGATTGTGGATTCTGAGCTCGAGTACGCATCCAAGCTGACGAATGCTTTTGGCGATATAGGTGGTAAGTTGCTTGCGTTACCTATCTCTGTTGCAGGAGTGGTAGCGTTGGATAAGCTCACAACCGATTCCGAATTTATTGCTGGCTGTCTCGGGCTGTTTCTAGAACTCATTTCATAAATAGGGTCTGTTAACTTTTTGTCGTGCGTGTTAACTTCTTCGTATGGCGCGAAGAGAAGAACTAACAGACGAACAATGGGCGATTCTGGAGCCGCTGATACCAGAAACACCTAGACGCGATGATGG